>PHEF01000052.1 GCA_002842875.1 Alphaproteobacteria bacterium HGW-Alphaproteobacteria-3
TGCGGATCCGGTCCGCGGCCGGCAGGTACTTCCGGTCCTGCCGGTCGATTTCCAGAAAGCCTGTGATCTTGCCCAACACTTACTCTCCCGCTGCGGCCAATGTTTGCGCCGTTTCCTGCGCGTTCTGCATTTCCCGAAGTGCGCGGCGGTATTCCACCGGCATGACCTTCCGGAACTTGGGCAGCATGGCCTCCCAGTTGCTCAGAATAAATTGCGCACGCGCCGAGTTGGTGTAGTGCGCATGGTTCTCGATGAGCTGATGCAGCCGCTCCGCGTCGAAGCGGGTCATGTCGCTCATCACGTCGACGCGGCCGTGGCTTTCGAGATCGCCCGTCTGGTGACGATGCCGCTCCATGAGGTCGTGCTCTTCCTGAACCGGTTCGAGGTCGACCATGGAGAGGTTGCAGCGCTTCTCGAACATGCCGTCCTCGTCCAGCACATAGGCGATGCCGCCCGACATGCCGGCCGCGAAGTTGCGTCCCGTCTCGCCCAGGACGACGACGATGCCGCCCGTCATGTATTCGCAGCCGTGATCGCCCGTGCCCTCGACAACGGCAATAGCGCCGGAGTTGCGCACGGCGAAACGCTCGCCCGCAACGCCGCGGAAATAACATTCGCCGCCGATTGCGCCATAAAGCACGGTGTTGCCGACGATGATCGACTTCTCCGGCACGATTCTGCTCTTTGCGGGCGGATAGACGATGAGCCGGCCGCCGGAAAGGCCCTTGCCGACATAGTCGTTCGCCTCGCCTTCGAGTTCGAGCGTCACGCCCGCCGAGACCCAGGCGCCGAAGCTCTGGCCGGCGGTGCCGGTGAACTTCACATGGATTGTGTCGTCGGCAAGGCCCGCATGGCCGTGCGCCCGGGCGATTTCGCCGGAGAGCATGGCGCCGGTCGTCCGGTCCGTATTGCGGATCGGCAGTTCGATCTGCACCGGCTTTCCGTGCCCGATCGCATCCTTCGCCTTTTCAATCAGCGTGAGGTCCAGGACGTCGTGAATCTTGTGGTCCTGGGTTTCGCAGTGATGGATCGCGACGCCTTGCGGAGCGGCGGGCTTGTGGAAGAGCTTCGCGAAATCGAGACCCTTCGCCTTCCAGTGCTCCACGACCTTGCGCTTGTCGAGCATCTGCATCTGGCCGGTCATTTCGCGCATCGTGCGATAGCCCATCGTCGCCATCAGCTCGCGCACTTCCTCGGCAACGAAGAAGAAATAATTGATGACATGCTCGGGCGTGCCGACGAAGCGCTTGCGGAGTTCCGGGTCCTGCGTCGCAACGCCCACCGGGCAGGTGTTCAGGTGACACTTGCGCATCATGATGCAGCCGGCCGCGATGAGGGGGGCGGTGGCGAAGCCGAATTCGTCCGCGCCCAGAAGCGCGCCGATGATGACGTCGCGCCCCGTGCGGAGCCCGCCGTCGACCTGCACGGCGATGCGGCCGCGCAGGCGGTTCATCACAAGCGTCTGGTGCGTTTCGGCAAGACCGATTTCCCACGGGCTGCCCGCATGCTTGATCGACGTGAGCGGCGAGGCGCCGGTGCCGCCCTCGAAACCCGAGATCGTCACATGGTCCGCGCGCGCCTTGGAAACGCCCGCCGCAACCGTGCCGACGCCGACTTCCGAGACGAGCTTCACGGAGATCAGCGCCTTGTTGTTGGCGTTCTTGAGGTCGAAAATGAGCTGCGCCAGATCCTCGATCGAATAGATGTCGTGGTGCGGGGGCGGAGAAATGAGGCCGACGCCCGGCGTCGAGTGACGCACCTTGGCGATCACCGCATCCACCTTGTGACCGGGCAACTGGCCACCTTCGCCGGGCTTGGCGCCCTGTGCCATCTTGATCTGGATCATGTCGGAGTTGACGAGATACTCCGTCGTCACGCCGAAGCGGCCGGACGCCACCTGCTTGATCGCCGAGCGCATGCTGTCGCCGTTCGGCAGGGGCGTGAAGCGGTCTGCTTCTTCGCCGCCTTCGCCGGTGTTCGAGCGGCCGCCGATGCGGTTCATGGCCAGCGCAAGCGTTGTGTGTGCCTCGCGGCTGATCGAGCCGTAGGACATGGCGCCGGTCGCGAAACGCTTCACGATCTCGGAGGCCGGTTCGACCTCGTCGAGGGAAACGGGCTTGCGGCCGTCATCCTCGGCAGTCTTGATGTCGAAGAGACCGCGGATCGTGAGCAGGCGTTCGCTCTGCTCGTTGATCTGGCGCGCGAAGGCGCGGTACTTGTCCTGGCTGTTGCCACGGACGGCATGCTGCAGATCGCGCACGCTGTCCGACGTCCAGGCGTGATCCTCGCCGCGAATGCGGAAAGCATATTCGCCGCCCACATCGAGCGCATTTCTCAGTACCGGTGCGTCGGAATAGGCGAGGCGGTGGCGCTCGAAAGTCTCGCGTGCGATTTCCTCGATGCCGGCCCCCTCGATCATCGAGACCGTACCCGTGAAGTAATTGTCGCAGAAACTCGTGGAGAGGCCCACGGCGTCGAAAATCTGCGCGCCGCAATAGGACTGGTAGGTCGAAATGCCCATCTTGGACATGACCTTCAGGATGCCCTTGTCGACCGCCTTGATGTAGCGCTTCTCGGCTTCCTTCTGCGTCAGCCCCTCGTCGAGATGCGGCAGGAGTTCCGCCAGCGTCTCGAATGCGAGATAGGGATTGATTGCCTCGGCGCCGTAACCCGCAAGGCAGCAGAAGTGATGCACTTCGCGCGCCTCGCCCGTCTCGACGACGATGCCGACCTTGGTACGCAGACCCTTGCGGATCAGGTGGTGATGCACGGCGGACGTGGCGAGCAGCGCCGGAATGGCGATGCGTTCGGCCGAGACCAGCCTGTCCGACAGGATCACGATGTTGTAACCCTGATCGACCGCTTCTTCCGCGCGTTCGCAGAGACGCTGGACCATTTCGGCCATGGCGCTTACGTTGCGGTTCGCGGCGAAGGTGATGTCGAGCGTCTGCGTGCGGAAATGGTTGTCCGCCACCTCGCCGATCATGCGGATCTTCTCGAGGTCCTCATTGGTGAGGATAGGCTGGCGCACTTCGAGGCGCTTCACCGACGACATGCCTTCGAGATCGAGCAGGTTGGGGCGCGGGCCGATGAAGGAGACCAGCGACATCACAAGTTCTTCGCGGATCGGGTCGATCGGCGGGTTCGTCACCTGCGCGAAGTTCTGCTTGAAATAGGTGTAGAGCAGCTTCGACTTCGAGGAGAGCGCGGAAATGGGCGTGTCCGTGCCCATCGAGCCGATCGCTTCCTGGCCGTCCATCGCCATCGGCGTCATCAGGAACTTGATGTCTTCCTGCGTGTAGCCGAAGGCCTGCTGCGTATCGAGCAGCGAGCCGTAGACGGGCGTCGTCACGGAACCGCGCGGGGATGGCATCTCTTCGAGCTGGATCTGCGTTGCGTTGAGCCAGGTCTGATAGGGGTGAAGCTTCGCAAGCTGCGCCTTCACCTCGGCGTCGGAAACGATCCGTCCTTCCTCGAGGTCGATGAGGAGCATCTTGCCGGGCTGCAGCCGCCACTTCTCGACGATCTTCTCTTCCGGCGCGGGCAGCACGCCCATTTCGGATGCCATCATCACGTCGCCATCGTCGGTGACGTAATAGCGGGCAGGCCGCAGGCCATTGCGGTCGAGCGTCGCGCCGATCTGGCGGCCGTCGGTGAAGGCAACCGCGGCCGGGCCGTCCCACGGCTCCATCAGCGCGGCGTGATATTCGTAGAAGGCGCGGCGTTCTTCATCCATCAGCGGATTGCCGGCCCAGGCTTCCGGAATGAGCATCATCATCGCATGGGTGAGCGAATAGCCGCCCATGACGAGAAGTTCGAGCGCATTGTCGAAGCAGGCCGTATCCGACTGCTCGTGAACGGCAATCGGCCAGATCTTCCTGATGTCGTCGCCGAGAAGTTCCGACTCCATGGTCGCATAACGCGCCGCGAGCCAGTTCACGTTGCCGCGCTTCGTGTTGATCTCGCCATTGTGGCAGATCATGCGGAAGGGATGCGCAAGGCTCCAGGTCGGGAAGGTGTTGGTCGAGAAGCGCTGATGGACGAGGGCGAGTGCCGTCGTCATCTCCGGATCGGTCAGGTCCTTGTAGTACTGGCCGACCTGGGCCGCGAGCAGCATGCCCTTGTAGACGATGGTCCGCGAGGAGAACGAAGGAATATAGAGTTCCTCCGGCACATGGCCTTCCTCGGCGAGCAGCGTATTGAAGACGCGCTTGCGAATGACGAAGAGCTTGCGTTCGAACGCATCCTGGTCGGCACAGCTTGCCGCGCGGGCGACGAAAACCTGCATGTGGCAGGGCTCCGTCGGGATGACCGAGACGCCGAGATCCGAATTGTCGACCGGCACGACGCGCCAGCCGAGAAGGGTCTGGCCTTCCTCGGCGACGATCTTGTCCACGAGATCGACGATCTTCTGGCGCGCGTCCGCCGCCTTCGGCAGGAACAGCATGCCGACGCCGTAATGGCCTTCGGCCGGCAGTTCGAAGCCGAGCTTTGCCGCTTCCTTGCGGAAGAAGGTATCGGGAAGCTGAATCAGAATGCCCGCGCCGTCGCCCGCCTTCGGGTCCGCGCCTAGAGACCCTGCGCTTCGGGGAGACCCGCTACGCGCTGGGCCGCGAACCGGCTCATATCTTCCCGCTTCTGCGTCATACCATCCCATCCTTCACCTGGACCTGCGACACCGGATTGCACTTCCGGACTGCACCGCAGGTCGCCTCGACGTCTTCAAACTTATTCCGCCCGTGCGCCTCCCTTCCCCCTGAGCCGTTCCGGCCGGAGCCCCGATTCCTCGGGGCGGGGGACGCTAGCGAACCGCACGCGTTATCGCAAAGGTCCCGGCCGAAATTTCCGGCGAGACTGACCACCGCTGGACCGCTTTCGCGATCCGCTTTCCGGCACGCCCGGGCGCCGGGCCTTGAACGGCTTCCGGCGCTCTTGCATACCCTTGCAGTGCCGCCATCGCCGACGGAGCTTTCTGCTGGGTGCTCCCTATTGCCCGGAGCGGAGGCTTACTGGCAAGTCCGACCGCTCGATGGTCCGGTCAGCCAATGGCGCCGGGAAAGCGTGACTCTCCCGGTTGGCGGATCATGCCAAACCCGCCCTCCTGAATCAAGCAAATAAGACAGGAATGCTGACCTATAATTGAGATTCGTTCGCAAAAACAATTATGGCCAATTTCCGCCGGTTTCGCCGCCGTACAGGCTCTGCCATGCTCGCCGCAATAATTCGAGAACATCCGCGCCCTCGAAACAGGGGCGGCCCGAAAAAGTGGAGGATAGAGGCATGCTCGGAAGGATCGACAGGGTGCAGCTCGCGGTGCCGGAGGCGGAAACCGCCGCAAAGGGCTGGATCGGGCTTCTGGGGGCCGAACCTGCGGGAGAGGACCGGATCGAGGGATTGGGCGCGCGGCGGTGGCGGCTCAGGATCGGGACCGGGTTCGTGGAGCTTCTCGTGCCCGACGGCGCGGGGCCGGTGGCCGATGCCGTGGCCCGGCGCGGCGCGCATCTCTATGCGGCCGGGGCGTCGACGCCCGATTTCGCCGGTCTTGCGGCCCACCTCAAGGCGCGGGGCATTTCGCCTCTCTCGGAAGCAGGGCAGTTTCACCTCACCGAACGGGATACCGGCATTGCGGGATTGCGCATGGTGGTGAGCGCAGACGAGACGCTGCCGAGCGTTGGCGATATCGATTTCCTCTACGAGGCGACGCTTCTTTCCAGCGACACAGTGGGAATCACGCGCCGGCTCAACGCGCTTTTCGCGCTCGACGAACGCAACTACACCGAAATCGTGTCCGATCTCTTCGGCTACCGGGGAACGCTGACGCTCTTCGACAAGGACGAGCTTCACCGGCTTGAGGTCATCGAACCCACGACGCCCGGCACCACGATGGAGCGCTACTTCCGCAAGTTCGGCCAGAGCCTCTACATGGCCTTTGCCGAGACGAGCCGCATCAATCTGATCGCGGAGCGCGCGGCGGCGGCGGGAGCAGGCTTCACGCTCGACCGGCCGGATGACCGTCCGGCGCATCTGCCTTCCGATCAGCTCTGGCTCCATCCAAAAGCGCTTGGCGGCATGATGCTCGGTCTGTCGCGCCCGAGCATGGCATGGACCTGGTCGGGCCATCCCGAGCGTGTCGAAGCCGTCGCCTGACGGCGCTTCTCGGGAGCCCCGCGCTTCGCTACGATCCGCGCTTCGCGGAAGGAACGGCCATGGATTTTACGAGCGACAATGCGTCGGGCATCGCGCCCGAGATTCTGGAGGCGCTGGGGCGCGCGAGTGCGGGCACGGCTTCGTCCTATGGCGCGGACGGCGTCACGGCGCGCCTCAAGGCCAAGCTTTCGGAGCTCTTCGAGTGCGAGGTCGAGGTCTTCCCCGTGGTAACGGGCACGGCGGCGAACGCGCTCGCCCTTGCCGCGCTCACGCCGCCCTATGGCGCGGTGCTTTGCCATGAGCTTGCCCATGTGCATCTCGACGAATGCGGCGCACCGGAGATGTATTCGGGCGCAAAGCTCGTGCCGGTCGGCGGTGCGAAGGCGAAGATCGATCCCGCATTGCTCCGGGCCGAACTCGACAAGCTGCCTGCGGGCGTCGTTCATCATGTGCAGCCGGCCGCGCTCACGCTCACGCAATCGACGGAACTCGGAAGCCTCTATTCTCTCGACGAGATTTCGGCGCTCACCGCGATCGCGCGCGAACGGAACCTCCGTGTTCATATGGACGGCGCGCGCTTTGCGAATGCGCTTGCCGCGCTCGGCGTCTCTCCGGCGCAGGCGAGCTGGAAGGCAGGCGTCGACATCATGTCTTTCGGGGCGACGAAGAATGGCGCAATGGCGGCGGAGGCTGTCATCGTTTTCAACCGCGACCTCGCGCGCGATCTCTCCTTCCGGCGGAAGCGGGCCGGGCATCTCCTCTCGAAAATGCGTTTTCTCTCCGCGCAGCTCGAAGCCTATGTCGCGGACGGCCTCTGGCTCAGGCTCGCGGGGCATGCGAATGCCATGACGGCGCAGCTTGCCGAAGGACTTCGAAACCTGCCCGAGGCCGTGCTGCATCTTGCGCCGCAGGCGAACGAGATATTCGTGCGCCTGCCTGCGGAAACCCTCCGGCGGCTCAAGGAGGCGGGGGCGGGCTTTCACCGCTGGCCCATGCCGGGCGACAGCGACGGGGCCTATACGGTCCGTCTCGTGACCTCGTTTCAGACGGACCCCGAAGCCGTCGGCCGGTTCATTTCGATCGCGCGCGGCTGAGCCCTCTTCAGCATTCGTTAAGCGCGATGCCTTTAGGCTCACGATGGCGAAATCGCGCTTTTCGGCATGGGCGGGACTAATGGCTGTTGCGAAAGACGAGAAGACGACGGAATTCGAGAACATGATCGCGCAGGCAGAGGCCGCGGTTGCGGCCTTGCGCGACACTTATCGTCAGCAGCTCGCCTCCGACGTTGCCGAACTTTGCGCCATCTGGGAACGCCTGGAGGCTGGAGAGCCGGTCGAGAAAGCGCTCGAGGCGCTTCATGCCGTCGCCCACAACGTCAAGGGGCAGGGCGGTTCCTTCGGCTATGGCCTCGTGACCGAGATCGGCGCCTCCTTCTGCGATTATCTGCGCAGCGGCGAACGGCGTTCTCCCGAAGAGCTCAACATCGTCCACATGCATATCCGTATGCTGAAGAGCGTGTCGGATCACGATATTTCGGGCGATGGGGGGGAGACGGGCCGCCGGATCGTCGAGAAACTCCGCCTTCTTACAGGGCGCGAGGACGATTGACGCGGCTCAGGCCGTCATTCTTTCCAGTTCTTCCAGAAGACCGGTCAGAACGCGTTCGGCGCGGGAGAAGGCTTCGTCCATTTCTTCTTCCAGGGCCTCGCCGCCGGCTTCCATGACCGGCCTTGCGGCGGCATTCCGCCTCTCCGCGATCGCCCTCGACATCTCCGATACGAGAACGTCGATGCTGAAGGGCTTCGAAACGAAGCCGTTCATGCCCGCCGCCTTGTAGGCGTCGCTGTGTCCCGTCATGGCATGCGCCGTCAGCGCGACGATCGGAATATCGTGCCAGGGTTCGTCGCTGGCGCGGATGACCTTCGTTGCCTGGATGCCGTCCATGACCGGCATCTGGATATCCATGAGCACGATGTCGAAGTTTTCATTCCGAAGTTCCCGCACCGCCTCGACGCCGTTCCCGGCGATGGTGAGCGTGTGGCCGAGCCGTTCCATCACTGCCGACATGAGCTTCTGGTTGACGGGCTGATCCTCGGCGAGCAGCACCTTCAGCGGCCCTTCGACCAGTTCGAGCGCGGGCGTTGCTGCGCCCGATGTCCGGCTTGCGGCGGTCGAGGCGTCGGCCAGACGCACGGGCAGACGCACCGTGAAAATGCTGCCCTCGTCCTCAACGCTGTCGACATCCACCGATCCGTTCATCAGCGTCACGAGTTCGCGCGTGATCGCAAGGCCGAGACCGGTGCCGCCATAGGTGCGGGAGATCGAGGAGTCGGCCTGCTGGAAGCGGGTGAAGAGACGCGGCAGCATCGCCTTGGGTATGCCGATGCCGGTGTCGCGGACTGTGTAGACAAGCTCGACAGTGCCCGGTTCGCCGGCGGGATGCGCCGAGAGCGAGACGCCGACCTCGCCGGTTGGCGTGAACTTGATCGCGTTGCCGACGAGATTGAACAGGATCTGACGAAGACGCGTCGGGTCGCTCACCACCTGTTCGGGAATGTCGCCGATGCAGCTCCTGGTGAGCTTCAGGCGCTTTTCCACCGCGTTGGGGCGCAGCACTTCCACCACCGTTTCGAGAATGCCGGTGGGCGAGGTCGGCCCGCAATCGAGTTCGAGCCGGCCTGCCTCGAGCTTCGAGAGGTCGAGAATGTCGTTCAGGATCGTCAGCAAACATTCGCCCGACTCGCGGATCGTCGCGACGCGGTCGCGCTGCTGTTCGGTCAGTTCTCCGGCGAGAAGCAGGTCCGACATGCCGATCACGCCGTTCATGGGCGTGCGCAGTTCGTGGCTCATCGTGGCGAGAAAGGCGGACTTCGCGCGGTTCGCGTTTTCCGCCGCTTCCTTCGCGACGGACAGATCGTGCGCGGCGCTGGCGAGCTTGGTGCGCTCCTGTTCGAGCTGCATCGAGGTGTGCTGCAGGTCGAGCACGCGGTCCTGCAGCTCGAGCTGGCTGCGCTTCAGCATTATTTCGGTCTGCTTGCCTTGCGTGATGTCCGTCTCGACGACGATGTAGTTGCGGATGGCGCCGCGCTTGTCGCGGATGGGCCGGACCTCGATCGATGCCCAGTACTGGCGGCCCTGTTTGGTGAGGCCGATCGTCTCGACGTTGCGGGCTTCGCCATCGGCGGCGGACTCGGCAAGAATCTTGAGGGCGCCCGCGCCGGGATGATGGGCGAGAATTTCGGCAGGGCGGCGTCCTTCCACGTCGGCGCGCGCAAAGCCCGTCATGCGGATGAAGCCGGCATTCGCCCAGAGGACGACGCCGGTCCGGTCGGCGATGAGCACGCCGGCATCCGTCCCATTGGCGACGAGGGCGAGGCGTTCGTTTTCCCGCAAGCTGTTCTGCAGCCGTCCGAAAACCTGCGCGAAGAGATCGGAGAGGTAGCTGAGCTCGCCTCTGGGAATGCCTGCGGGTGGATCGAACCGCCCGCGTCCGCTTGCGCGAACGGCGGTCGCGAGCCGTTCGATGGGGCCGATGACGGAGCGGTGAAGCAGGAAGAAGAGCGCGGCCATGAGGACGATGGCGGTGAGCATGCGGCGCAGGAGGGAGGCGAAGATAGAGGCGGTGAGTTCCGCCCGCGCCGGACGCAGGTCGACGACACTCACCGTGCCAAGTTCCGCGCCGGGAATGCTGGCAATGTAGACCCAGTTATCGAGTTCCCCGAAGCTCATTTCGAAGCTCTGCGAGCGGCCGAGGATGAAGCTGGCGCTGATCGCCGTGCGCAGTTCCGGTTCGGCAAGGAAAGCCTGCGTGTTGGATATCCGCGCCGTATCCTCGCCGGCGATCAGCCTGCCGGCGCTGTCGATCAGGTAGATCGCGAGAACGTCGCCGTGCCAGATCGCTTCGCGGGTCACGGCCTGCGCCGCCTCGTCGGGGCCGAAGTCGCGATCGTGCCGCGCGCGCATGGCGAGATGGTCGCTGATGGCCGCGGCGCGCTGTTCGACGCTCGCGAACATCACGTCGCGCAATTGATAATAATCCGTGATGGACTGGAAAGCCGTGATGGCGATGAGCAGCGCCAGCATTTTCAACGCGAGGTCGCGTGCCGTCGGCCCAACGAGCGAGCGCAGGAAATTGTGGTTGAACGCGCCGCTCATGACCTTGCGCATGTCTCTGCGGTTTCCGCCGGGTTTGTCCGGCAAGCAAGAAAATTGAGGCCTCTCCCGGCCTGTTCACCCTTCCGGATGTAAGTCCCTGATTACAGCAAGAGGGTTAATAGGTGACTAAACCGGACAATGACCGCGGCTGGCGCAACGTCCGTTTTTTTAATAGTTTCAATCTGTTGCAGTTGAAGAGCAGTGACGAAACGAGCCGTGTTGAACCTGTCGCTGCCCAGGTTGAGAACGGACGCAGGCGCCGCGCCACCCCCCTGACGAGGCCAATGGGATAAATCATGTCGATCCGCAATCTCGACCTTATGTACGCCCCGAAATCGGTCGCCCTCATCGGGGCCAGTGCGCGCGAAGGATCGGTCGGCCACGTCCTTCTCGGCAATCTGCTGGCGGCGGGCCTTCCGGGGCCGGTCTGGGCGGTCAATCCGAAGGGCGGGCAGATCGGCGGCACGGATGCTTTCAAGGACGTCGCAAGCCTGCCTCAGGCCCCGGACCTTGCCGTCATCGCCACGCCGCCGCAGACGGTGCCGGGTCTTGTCGGCGAACTTGGCCGGCGCGGCACAAAGGCTGCCGTTGTCATCACGGCGGGCTTTGGGGAGCTCGGCCAGGAGGGCCGCCGCCTGCAGACGAAGATGCTCGAAGCGGCAAGGCCCCATCTCCTGCGTATCGCGGGGCCCAATTGCCTTGGCATCATGGCGCCCGGCAACGGGCTCAACGCCTCCTTCGGCCATGTGCAGCCGGAAGCGGGCAATGTCGCCTTCGTCTCGCAATCCGGCGCCGTCGTCACCGCCGTGCTCGACTGGGCGACGAGCCGCGGCATCGGCTTCTCGCACATCGCCTCGCTTGGCGGCATGGCCGACGTCGATTTCGGCGACATGCTCGACTATCTCGCCGCCGACCCGAAGACGAAGAGCATCCTGCTCTATATCGAATCCGTCACCGACGCGCGGAAGTTCATGTCGGCGGGGCGCCAGGCCTCGCGCCTCAAGCCCGTCATCGTCATCAAGTCCGGCCGTCACGAAGCGGGCGCGCGTGCCGCCGCTTCCCATACCGGCGCACTTGCGGGGTCCGACGCCGTCTATCAGGCGGCCTTTCGCCGTGCGGGCATGCTGCGCGAACTCGGCATCGAGGATCTGTTCGACGCGGTCGAGACGCTGTCGGCTCGCTCCGAGCGGCGTCCGATCCTTGGCGACCGGCTCGGCATTCTCACGAATGGCGGCGGTGTCGGCGTTCTCGCGACGGACTTCCTCATCGATGAAGGGGGCAGGCTCGCGGAAATCTCGGAAGGGACCGTTGCCGCGCTCGATGCCGTCCTGCCGCGAACCTGGAGCCGCGCCAATCCGGTCGACATTATCGGCGATGCGGGCGCCGAGCGGTATGCGCGTTCCATGGAAACCCTGCTGGAGGACAAGGGCGTCGATGCCGTCCTCGTCATGAATTGTCCGACGGCGGTCGTGAACAATCTTTCCGCCGCGCATGCGGTGATCGAGGCGGCGGAAGCGTCCAGCAAACCCGTCTTCACGAACTGGCTTGGCGACAAGGGCGCGCGTGCCGCACGCGAAGCCTTCCAGGCGCACGGCATTCCGACCTACGAGACGCCGACAGGCGCGGTGCGGGCCTTCATGCTGCATGTCCGGCACGACCGCAACCAGCGCCTCCTGCTCCAAATTCCGGCGGCAGGTCCGGCGCAACCCGAGCGCGATCTCGAAGGAGCGCGTTCGCTCGTCGAAACGGCGCTTCGCGAGAACCGCGAATGGTTGAGCGAGGCGGAAGCGAAGTCCCTGCTCGCGGCCTACGGCATTCCGGTCGTGGATACGCGCATCGTTTCTTCCGCCGCCGAGGCCGCGCAGGTGGCCGACGAGCTCGGTTATCCCGTCGCGCTCAAAATTCTCTCGCCCGACATCACCCACAAGAGCGATGTCGGCGGCGTTGCGCTCGGGCTCGAAAGTGCGGATGCGGTTTCGGAAGCGGCCTCTCGCATGATCGCGCGTATCGCCCATCTCTGCCCCGGCGCGGAACTCGAGGGCTTCACCGTGCAGCGGATGGTGAGCAAACCGGATGCCTTCGAACTCATTCTCGGTATCGTCGACGACGCCACCTTCGGTCCCGTTCTGCTGTTCGGTCAGGGAGGGACGGCGGTCGAAGTCGTGCGCGACAAGGCGATGGCGCTCCCGCCGCTCAACCGGGTGCTGGCGAAAGATCTCATTTCGCGCACGCGCGTCTCGCGCCTCCTCGAAGGATATCGTGGCCGTCCGCCCGCCGATCTCGCGGCGATTGAAACCGCGCTGATGGCGCTCGGCGATATCGCGGCGGACAATCCGGAAGTGGCCGAACTCGACATCAATCCCATCTGGGCGGACGAGAAGGGGATCGTCGCGCTCGATGCGCGCGTGCGCATCCTGCCCGCCAGAAGCAAGGGCACGGCGCGTTTTGCGATCCGGCCTTATCCCGTTTCGCTCGAAGGCGAGCTCGCGGACCGCGAAGGCCGCCTCTATCCATTGCGTCCGATCAAGCCGGAGGACGCGCCGCTCATCGACGACCTTCTCGAACATACCGATCCGGAAGATGTGCGCCTGCGCTTCCTTTCGCCGCTCAGAAAGCTTCCCCGGCAGCTCGCCGCGCGCCTGACGCAGATCGACTACGACCGCGAGATGGCTTTCGTCGTCTTCGCCGGCGAGACCTGCGTGGAAGCGGCGGGCGTCGGCCGCCTGTCGGAAGACCCGGACCGGGAGCGCGCCGAATTCGCCATTCTCGTGCGCAGCGATTTCCACGGCCACGGGCTTGGCTACTCGCTGATGCAGGAACTCATCGCCTACGCGCGCGGGCGCGGCGTCGGCGAAATCTTCGGCCATGTGCTCCGTGAGAACCGCAGCATGCTCGGCATGTGCGACGATCTGGGCTTCACGCGCCATTCGATCGCGGACGATCCGACGCTGATCGAAACGCGGCTGAAGCTGTCTTGAGAAAGCAAAAGGGGCACCCGGCGGGGCGCCCCTTCGCATATCCGTTCCAGCGTTGCGCTTCAGTCGGCGGCAGTCGCAAGCTTGCCCTCGAGCGTCTTCGTGCCCCTGACCGGTGCCGAAATCTCGATCCGGCGCGGTTTCAGCGCCTCGGGCACGCGGCGCACGAGGTCCACATGAAGGAGCCCGTTTTCGAGATGGGCGCCCTCGACCTCGACATGCTCGGCGAGCTGGAAGCGGCGTTCGAAGCCGCGGCCGGCAATGCCGCGATGGAGATAGCTGGTTTCCTCGGGCTCGGCACGCTTGCCCGCAATGGTGAGCACGTTCTGCTTCACCTCGATGTCGAGGTCGTCCTGGCCGAAACCGGCAACGGCGACGGTGATGCGGTAGCCGTTTTCGCTCGTCCGCTCGATGTTATAGGGCGGGTAGGCGGGGCTCGCATCCTGCGTCACGGAATCGAGCAGCGATTGAAGCTGGTCGAAGCCGACAGTCGAACGGTAAAGGGGAGAAAAATCGAATCCACGCATATGTCACATCCTCTTCAAGCGATGTTGTCGAAAGGGAGAGACAGCCGGTCACCGCCCTCAGGCCGGTGGCTGCTTCCCGTCCGGACCCGTTCCCACGGCGCCCGGCAATGCTCATTTGGGAATTTCGCCTTGGCGCTTCAAGATGGGTATAAGGGGTCCGGACAGCGGTGCGAGCCGCCTGCCAGCGGAGGGGAAATGATCAGGAAACGGCTTTCCGGGATGCTTCTGGGCGCGGCGCTCATGTTGTCCGGTGTGGCTGCAGGCCCGGCATGGGCGGAGGAGGCGGGTGTGATCCGCCTCGGTGCCGCCGTCTCGCTCACAGGAAAATATTCCTCGAACGGCGCCTTCACGCGCAATGGTTACGACCTCGCCGTGGAGCGCATCAACGGGGAGGGCGGCGTCACGGTCGGCGGCAAGCCCTACAAGCTCGAAATCGTCTATTACGACGACGAGTCGACGCCCGCGCGTGGCGCGCAGCTTGTCGAGCGGTTGATCCAGCAGGACGGTGTCGACTACCTCCTCGGCCCCTATTCCTCCGGCCTCACCGAAGCCATCGCTCCCGTCACCGAGAAATACGGCGTGCCCATGGTCGAGGCGAACGGTGCCGCCGTCTCGCTCTTCCGCAAGGGCTATCGCTATCTCTTCGCCGTGCTTTCCACCACCGATCAATATCTGCGCGGCGCGGTCGATCTTGCGGCGAAGGTGCATGACGACCCTTCCCAGGTCCGCATCGCCATGGCCTTCGAGAACGATCCCTTCTCGCAGGATGTGCGCGAGGGTGTCATGGAGGATGCGGCGAAGCATGGCATGAAGATCGTCATCGACGACAAGCTGCCGCCGGAACTCAACGACATGTCGGCGACGCTTTCCAAGGCGAAGGTGCTCAAGCCCGATCTGCTTTTGCTGTCTGGCCACGACAAGGGCGCGGCGCTTGCCGTGCGCCAGGTCGCCGACCAGCGCCTCAACCTGCCGATGATGGCGCTCACGCATTGCGATAGCGCGCAGATCGCCGAGAAGTTCGGCGCCGCCGCCGAATATGCGCTCTGCGCCGCGCAATGGGCGCCGGCACTCACCTATTCCGATGCGCTGTTCGGCAGCGCGGCGGATTATGCCGAGCTCTACGAGAAAACATATGGTCATGCCGCGCCCTATCAGGCGGCCGAATCGAGCGCTGCCGTGCAGGTCTTCGCCGATGCCTTCGCGCGCGCGGGCACGCTCGACCGGAAAGCCGTGCGCGATGCGCTTGCCGAGACCCGCATGATGACCTTCTACGGGCCCATCGAATTCGACGAGACGGGCAAGAATGTTTCCAAACCCACCGTCCTCTTCCAGGTGCAGGACGGAAAATATGCCGTCGTCTATCCGCAGGCGTTCGCCGAAGCGAAATTTCGCTGGCCAACGCCACTCTGGTCCGAACGCTGATCTTCCGGAGATGCCGTGCTCGATAATCTCTCCCTCTTCGTCCAGTACCCGCCGCTGGCGGCCGACGTCATCCTGAACGGACTCCTCATCGGCTCGATCTTCGCGCTTGCCGCCTATGGCATGGCGCTTGTCTGGGGCGTGCTCAACATCGTGAATGTCGTGCAGGGCGAGCTTGTCGTGCTCGGCGGTTATGTCACTTTCCTTGCCGTGCAGGCGGGTCTGCCGCCGCTTCTCGGGCTGCCGCTCTCGGCGGCGGTCATGTTCTGTCTAGGCTGGCTGATCTACCGCGCCGTCATTTTTCGCGTGGTGGACAAGGACATCTTCATCTCGATCCTCGCGACTTTCGGCCTGTCGATCCTGTTCCAGCAGCTTGCCAATGCCGTCTTCGGTTCGGATGTGCGGACCGTCGATGCCGGTCTCGGCTCGCTTCATCTGCTCGACGGCACGGTCACGCTCTCTCATGTGAAGCTCCTTGCCTTCGCCCTGGCGCTCGGCGCGGGCGGTGCGCTCTGGCTCTTCCTCCGTCACGCGCGTCTCGGTCAGGCGATCCGCGCCACGGCGCAGAACCCGCGCGCCGCGCGCATCCTCGGCATCGACACGAACCGCGTCTATGCCATGACCTACGCGCTCAATGGCGCACTCTGCGGCGCGGCGGGCAGCCTCGCCGTCATGGCCTGGACCATCCACCCCTATGTCGGCCTGCCTTACACGGTCCGTTCCTTCATGGTCGTCGTTGTCGCAGGTGTCGGGAATGTCGCGGGTGTCGTCGGCGCCGGGCTCGGCCTTGGCGCGCTCGAGAATGTCGCGGGCTTCGTCTTCGGCGTGGAATTCCAGATCGCCTTCGTCTTTGCGCTGATGGTCGTCATTCTCGTCTGGCGCAATGCGATGGCGGCGCGCAAGCGGGGTTATCTCGAATGAACCTCCTTTCCGCCTCGCATCTTTCGGATTGGCATATCATGGGCGCGCTCGCGCTTGCCGGTCTGGCCGGACCCTTGCTGTTGCCCGCCCTCGCCACGCAGATCGCCTTTCTATGGCTCATGGTCGTCTTCGCGCTCACCTGGGACATGCTGGGCGGGCGCATGGGCTACAATTCCTTCGGCAACATCGTCTTCTTCGGCATCGGCTGTTATGCCGCCGCCGTCGTCCAGCGCGACGGGGGCCTGCCTTATTTCGAAGGGTTGGCGTCCGGCCTCGTCGTTGGCGCCGTTGCCGCCGTTCTCGCCGCGCTCGTCTTCGGCGCGGCCATGCTCGGCATTCGCGGGCATTATTTTGCCATCGGCACGCTCGGCCTCGGCATTGCGGCGGGCGAGATCGCGGCAGGATGGGACTATGTCGGCGCGGGCTCCGGCATGGCGCTGCCGCTTTATCCGGGCGAACTCGGCTCGCGCGAAATCTTCTTCTGTTATTCGCTCTTTGCGCTCGCCGCGCTCTGCTTCCTCGTCTTCCGCTGGCTTTACGGAACGCGCTTCGGCCTCGCCTTGAATGCGATCCGCGACGATCACGACAAGGCGGATGCGATGGGGTTGCGCACCACGCCCATCAAGATTTTTGCCTGGAGCCTGTCGGCCTTCTTCCTCGCGCTTTCGGGTGGGCTTACCGCCAACATGATCGGCTTCATCGATCCGCGCGACGTCGCCTTTGCGGGCGCGACTTTCGGCGTCTGGATGGTGCTCATGGCGATCCTCGGCGGCAAGGGCACGCTCTGGGGCCCGGTGCTCGGCGCATTCGTCTTTCACATCGTGCAGGAACTTTTCTGGACCTACCTGCTCGGCTGGCAGCGCGTTGCGCTCGGCCTTCTCATCGTCGTCATCGTCGTCTTCTTTCCGCAGGGCATCATGGGCTGGTGGGCAGCGCGCCGTTTGAGGGCCACGTCATGAGCGCGCTCCTGGAAGTCCGGAACGTCACCAGGCGCTTCGGCGGCGTCGTCGCAAACAACGGTGTCTCGCTCACCGTGCGCCAGGGCGAGATCGCTGGCCTCATCGGGCCGAACGGGTCCGGCAAGACGACGCTGTTCGGCTGCATCACCGGCACACACGCGGTCGATGGCGGCGACATTCTTTTCGAGGGCCGCTCCATCGCGCATCTGCGCTCCGCGCCCATCGCGCGGCTCGGCCTCCTTCGTACCTGGCAGCAGACGCGCGTCTATAGTGAGATGACCTGTGCGGAAAACATGGCAATCAGCGCGCGCGAGGCGCAGGGCGGGTTGCTGTCGCTGCTTCGTTCCGTGCCGGTCTCCACGCGCCGCAAGGGCGACGATCTCCTCGCCTTTGCCGGTCTCCACGAGAAGCGCGGCGACAAGGCGGGCAGCCTCAGCTTCGGTCAGCAGAAGCTTCTCGAATTCGCGATGGCGCTGATGAACGAGCCGAAGCTCCTGCTGCTCGACGAGCCGACGGCGGGCATCAACCCGACGCTCATCAACGGGCTCATCGACCGCCTGCGCCGCGCGAATACCGAACTCGGCGTGACGCTTCTCGTCATCGAACACAATATGCGCGTCATCATGAACCTCGCGCATCGCATCACCTGCCTTGCGCATGGCGAGGTGCTGGCGGAAGGCCCGCCGGAAGCGGTTCGCGCCGATGCCCGCGTTCTCGACGCCTATCTCGGGGTTGCCTGATGGCGCATGAGCCGAAAAATCTCGCGGGCGGCTATGGCGAGGGCACAGTCGACACCGTACTTTCCGTCGGCGATGTTGCGCGCGAGGCGGAGGCCATGGCGCGTTCCGTCTCGCGCGAAGAGATCGCCGCGCTCGCGAAGGGCGCGCCGCTTCTCTCGCTCGATGGGCTTCATGCCGGTTACGGGGCCATGGAAATCCTGCACGGCGTCGATCTCTCCGTCGGTGCGGGCCAGAGCCTCTGTCTCGTCGGACCGAACGGTGCCGGCAAGTCGACCGTGCTGCATTCGATTTTCGGCTTCACGAAAATTTCAGGCGGCCGCGTCTCGGTCGCGGGCCGCGACGTCACCAGGCTCAGTCCGAGCGAGAAGCTCCGCGATGCGGGTATCGCCTATATCCTTCAGGACAATTCCGTCTTTCCGGACATGACGGTCGAGGAAAACCTGCTGATGGGCGGTTATCTCCTCGCCGATGTCGGCAAGGCGAGGGAGGCGGCTGAGCGCATCTTCGCGCGCTACGAGCGCCTCGCGAAACGCCGTTCCGAGCGCGCCCGCGTGCTGTCGGGCGGCGAGCGGCGCCTGCTCGAAATCAGCCGCGCCCTCATCATGGACCCGAAAGTGCTGCTGGTGGACGAGCCTTCCATCGGCCTCGAGCCGCGCATGATCGACATGGTCTTCGAGATTCTTGCCGATCTCCAGAAAGCGCAGGGCAAGACCATCGTCATGGTCGAGCAGAATGCGAAGCGCGGGCTCGACTTCGCCGATATCGGCTATGTTCTGGTGGCAGGCCGCGTCGCGCTGGCGGGCGAGGGCAGTGCGCTTCTGGAAAATCCCGATGTAGGCCGCCTCTTTCTCGGCGGCTGAGCGAACGAAATCCGCGGAAATCCTCGCCTCAACCTGAACGCCAGATGAACGGAGCCGCCACGCGCCGTTCAGCCGCCAGCGCCCATTCTCATGTCACCGGTACAGGGGACGATCTGGAACTGGAAGGACAGAAAGATGAAAACGCAGATCTTGTCAGCCGCTGCTCTTGCTGCCGCCCTCGGCCTCTCACTGCCGATGACCGCCGAAGCGGCTATCGTGAATGTCGAGACGAACGCGCAGGTCGAGCTTGTGCGTCACGACAACCACAATCGCTACAATCATGGCTACACACACAACTACCGCCATAGCAGCCCGAAATATTATCGCGGGCACGGCTACAACCAGTATCGGCCGCCGGCCGCGTCCTATCGCAGTCATCAGGTGCGCCCGTGGTCCTATTGGCAGCCTTATGCGGCGCGGCATCACTATCACAGCTTCGGCCAGCCGGTTTATTACGCCTCGCACCCGAGCTACGGGCCCTACTACCGCGTTCGAGCCCATGACCGCTCCGATGTCGCGCTCTGGCTCGGCATCAGCGCGATAACGGGCGCCATTCTCTTCTCGAACTACTGAGTTCGAGATGGGGGGAGAGGGGAAAGGCCCCACGCCTGGCGTGGGGCCTTTTTACTTTCCGTCCTCAGGGCCTCATGGTCGTCATGTAAGGGCCGAGCGCGATGGTGCGGCGTGGGCCGATCCAGTCGAGCCAGTCGCAGAGCTTTGTCCGCGTCTCGCGCGGGTCGATGAGTTCATGCACGGAAAAGCCTTCCGCGCGCGGGAAGGGTGATTGCCCGGCCGCCAGCCTTGCTTCCAGTTCCGCGCGGAGCGCATCGGGGTCTTCCGCCGCTGCAATCTCGCGCGCGAAGGCGACGGCGACGCCGCCCTCCACCGGCAATGCGCCCGTCGCCGCGCTCGGCCAGGAGAGTACATAGCCGTCCGGCCCGAAATGCGCCGCGCCCGCCACGCCGAAAACCTTGTGAACGATCACGCTCGCCCAGGGTACGCGGCTCTGCATCACCGCCGCGATTGCCGCCGTGCCGTGCCGGATCGTCGCCGCCTTCTCCGATGCCGAACCGATCATGAAGCCGGGCTCGTCCACGAAGGAGAGGATGGGCAGGTGAAACGTGTTGCACATATCGGCGAAGCGGCGGATAGAAGTGGCAGTCGTTGGCGATCACACCGACGCTCTTGCCGTTCAGGCGCGCGAGCCCCGTGATGAGCGAGGGGCCGAAGCGTTTCGTCATCTCGAAGAAGCTTCCCTTGTCCACCACCGCCTTCACGACTTTCCGCATGTTGAAAGGCTTGCGCCGGTCCTTCGGCACGATGTCGCGAAGCGTTTCCTCGGCGCGGCCGCGCGGATCGTCCGTTTCGGCATCCGGCGGCAATTGCCACACATTGTCGGGCAGGTAGGAGAGAAAGCGTGCGATCTCGGCAAGCGCCTCTTCCTCGGTCGCCGTCACATTGTCGATGACGCCGGAGCGCGCATGCACGTCGGCGCCGCCGAGTTCTTCCTTGGTGAGGTTTTCGTCGAGCGCGCGGGCAACGACTTTCGGGCCCGCGATCAGCACCTGCGCATCCTCGATCATGACCGAGAAATGCGAGGCGACGAGGCGCGCGGCCGGCATGCCCGCGACGGGGCCGAGCGCGGCGCTTGCCACCGGTACTTCGCCCAGCACCTGCGTGATGGAGCGGAAGCGCGGGCTGGCGAAAACGGGTTCGCCGAGCGGTCTCGACTTTCCCTGGCCCGCCGCGCCCGCAACCGAGCCGCCGCCGCCCTCGTGGAGCCGCACCAGCGGCACCTTGTAGGTGAGCGCCAGTTCTTCCGCATAGACGCTTTTGCGCAGGCCCGCCGGGTTCGGCGAGCCGCCCTTCAGCGTGAAATCCTCGCCGCCGACCGCGACCCGCCGTCCGTTCACCTTGGCGAAGCCGAGCACATAATTGGCGGGCTCGAAATCGACGAGATTTCCCGCCTCGTCGAAATGGGGAACGCCCGCGCCTTCGCCCATCTCCTGAAAGGAGCCGTCATCGGTCAGCGCCGCGATCCGCTCGCGCAAGGTGAGGCGGCCCTTCTCGTGGTGGCGCTTCACCGCTTCCTCGCCGCCCTGGCGTTTTGCCAGGTCGCGGCGGCGCCGGATCTCGTCCGTTTCCTTTTCCCAGCTCATGACGTTGGCGTTCCTCCCTGTCGCGAAGTCCGCAAACCCTAATGGAAATCGAAGGGAGCCCAAAGCCTGTTGGGCGGCCTTTGCCGGTGCTATGATCGCGGCAAACCAAGGGAGGGACGAGGCGCATATGGCGGGCGGCAAGGCGGGAGCGCTCCGGGACAATCCGGCGCTTGAAGCGGAAAACGAGATCGAGGCGATCCTGAAGGTGGTGCTGACGGGCGATGTCTCGCTCGGCGCCGTGCTCAAATTCGTCCATCCGGGTGCGGGCGTCGTCGTCATCGACGGGCGCAAGCAGCCGAACGAGGTCCACCGCCGCGACATGCCGGCCGATTGCACGGTCCATATCGATCCCGCGCTCAACCTCGCGATCTTCCAGCGTCACATCGACCAGAACACCGCCTTCCGGCAGGGGCGCATCCGCATCGTCGGCGACGTCGCCGTCGTCGCGCGGCTTCGCCCCATCATGCTTCGTCAGTCGAATGCAACCGGGGACGGGTTCAAGGAATGAAGGCACCCGTTGTCCTCATCCCGGAGAACCCGATGCCGCCGGGTGGAGAGGCGTTCTGGCTCGGTGCGGACGACGGTGCGCGCCTGCGTTATCTGGCATGGAAAGACGACGCCGCGCCGCGCGGTACGGTTTTTCTTTTCGGTGGGCGCACGGAATTCGCCGAGAAATATTTCGAGACGATTGGCGAACTTCGCTCGCGCGGTTTCGCCGTGGCGACGCTCGACTGGCGCGGCCAGGGGCTTTCGGAGCGGATGCTCGACAACGGGCGCAAGGGGCATATTGACGGCTTCCCGACTTTCGAGCGCGATCTCGCGCGCTTCATGAGCCAGGTCGCGCCGTCCTTCCCGAAGCCATGGATCGCGCTTTCGCATTCCATGGGCGGGCAAATCCTGTTGCGCGGGCTGCGCGCCCATCCCGAATGGTTCTCGCGCGCCGTTTTCTCCGCGCCCATGTTCGGTCTCAACTTCAGCAAGCGGATGGAGCGCGCCATTCGCGCCATCGTCACCTTGCTTCACGCATTGGGGCAGGACGAGCGTTACGTGCCGGGCGGAAATGCGAAGGCGAACGACGAAGTTCCCTTCGAGGAAAACATCCTGACCCATGACGAGCGGCGCTATGCCGTTTTGCAGGCGTTGACACGGGCGGAGCCGAAGCTCGGTCTCGGCGCGGCGACGGTCGGCTGGCTTCATGCCGCCTTCCGCGCGATGGACGAGGCGGCACGGCCTGCCTGGCTCGCGTCGGTCGAGACGCCTGTCCTCATCTGCGAGGCGGCGGGAGACAAGCTCGTCTCGTCGCTCGCGCTTGCTCATGCCGCATCGCATTTGCCGCAGGCGACACGCGTCGTCGTGCCGGAAGCGGGCCATGAAATCCTGATCGAGCGCGATCCCGCCCGCGCCGTCTTCTGGGAAGCGTTCGACAGGTTTGTGGAAGGTTGAAATAGAATCCCCGCCCTCCCCTTGGGATTCCTCTGCGAAACCGTCGCATTGGAGGTTGCCGGGTATGAGGGCCGATGTTTTGTTCGATGTTGCCCCTGTTATTGCGGTTCGATCTTGTGCGT
>PHEF01000053.1 GCA_002842875.1 Alphaproteobacteria bacterium HGW-Alphaproteobacteria-3
GTCGCGCAGGACTTTCTCGATATGCTGCGGGTTCGGCGCCTTGCCGAAGAGGCCGCGGCTGAACTTCACCGTGTCGATGACGCTTTCGAAATGCTCGACGGTCAGTTCCTGCGGCACGAGGCCGATGAGCGAACGCGCGGCGCGGAAATCGCGGACGATGTCGTGCCCGCCCGCGCGCACCGTGCCCGAACTCGGATTGACGATGCCGCACACGACGCCGATGAGCGTCGTCTTGCCCGCGCCGTTCGGTCCGAGCAGCGCGAAAATCTCGCCCTTGCGGATTTCGAGGTCGACATTCTTCAGGGCCTGAAAGCCGCCGGGATAGACCTTGGACAGGCCGGATATTTCAATGGCCGATGACATGGGAGCTACATGAAGGATGGATGAAATAGAAGAATTCGTCATGGCCCGGCTTGTCCGGGCCATCCACGTCTTTCCTTGATGATGGCTGCAAAGACGTGGATGACCCGCATAAAGCTGGTCATGACGCATATTGGGAGTGTTACGGCAACTTGCAATGACGGCTTTTCAATCCTCGATATCAGCAAGGCGGGCGGCCGGCGAATGCTTTCCGCGCGAGGGCGAGGGCGTCGCCGTCGAGCAGATCGGGTTGCCACTCGCTCGTGCGCACGACCCGGGCCGCAAGCTGGTCGAAGCTGCGCGGTCCGTCGAGATTGAGACAGGCGTAAGGATCGTCGCCGGAGGGACCGTAGATGCCCTCGCCGCCGTGATTGTCATGGAGCACGCGCAGCGATTCGAAATACCCCGCGAGATATTGCCGGCAGTAGCGCGCGAGCCGCGGCGTCGGCGGTTCCGGATTGAGCGCATGTTCCACAAGAACGGCGCAGGCATCGCGCAGGTCGCGCCCCGTCTCGATGCGCATGCGGGCGTCGGCCGGCGAACTGGCGAAAAACGCCGTGCCCGGAATGGCGAACAGGTAAAAAATTAACGCTACCGCGCGCAAATCCGCGCCGTGCGAGCTAATGGCCGAGCTTCGCATTGCGAATATTCCTCCCTCTCCGTAACAATGACGCATTGCAGAGGGGTTCGAAAGCCCGTTGGCGGGATGTGCCCGGGCTTTGGCTGGCATCCGGGGATCGGAATGAAATCGCGGATACTCGTCTACGGCGTCGACGGCTTCATGGGCGCGCTGGTGTCGCGTGCGGCAATGCGGGCGGGACTTTCCCATGTCGCCGGCGGCCGGGCGATCGCAGGCGTCGCACAGCATGCCGCCGCGCTCGCACGGGAAGCGGGTCGCGGAACACCGCCCGCGGAACCGCGGACCTTCACGCTCGGCAATGCGGAGCGCATCGCGGCGCAGCTCGACGATGTGGGCGTGCTCGTGAACGGCGCGAGGCTTGAAGGCGACGACCTGCGCTCGCTCGTCGTTTCCTGCATCGCAACCGGCACGCATCTGATCGACCTGTCCTCGGGGCGTGCCAGCGTTGCCGCGCTTGCCGGCTTCGACGAGGCGGCCCAGAAGGCAAAGACGATGCTGATGGCGGGCGCGGGCTTCGACTTCGCGGCCACGGACGCGGTGGCGGTGCGTCTCGCGCAGATCCTGCCCGGCGCCCGCGCCGTGACGCTTGCCGTGAAGCACGGTCACCGCACGATGGAAGAGGCGGCGCGCCTCGTCGCGGCAATGCGCGAAGAGGGCGAGATGCTGAAGAACGGGCAGTTCGTGCCGGCGCGGGCGGGCGAGCGCACGATCGAGGTCGACTTCGACGCGGGACCGGAAAAGGCCTGGCTCGCGCCCTGGCGCGGCGAGGCAATGGCGGCGCGGCATCGCGGCATCTATTCGACGGTGGAAACCTACGAGGTGCTGCCGGAGAAGGCCGCCCGCGCGCTCGAACCCGGCACGATGGCGCATCGCCTGTTCCGTCGCGGCTGGGGCCTCAAGCGGCTCGAGCGCAGGCTCTCGAAGGGGCGGCTGAACCCGCCGGCGGCGGAACTGAAGAACGGGCGCGCTTTCGTCTGGGGCGAGGCGCGCCATCCCGACGGTCGCATCCGCCGTGCGCGGCTCGAAACGCCGGAGCACCATGTTTATTCGGCGGAGGCGGCGATCCTGCTGGCGCGGCGCGTGCTGGCGGGCGGGGCGAAGCCCGGCTACCAGCTCCCATCGGCTGTGGCGGGAGCCGCACTTGTCGAGGAAATACAGGGCGTCGCCTGGCACGAAATTCTCGAATGCGCCGACGAGACCGCCGCCGAGGACGGACGTCCCGTCGCGCCGGGCGCGGCGCCCGAAAGGGTCTGAGCCTTATTCCGCGCCGCTCGTCCAGCGTTCCCACAGCTTGCCGGAACATTCGCGCGCGCTCATCTGGCTCGTCACGAGCCGCATCGAGCTGACCATCGCGTCGGGCACCTCGTCCGGATCGTTGCCGACGAGGCCGGCGAGCGGCCCGTAGGCCTCATGCGCCATGTCCTTGGCAAGCATGCGGCAAGGATCGACCTCGCCGTAATAGACGACCGGAACGGCGGCCGCGAGGGCAACGAGCAGGATCAGTCCGAGGATGAGGCGCATGGGGTTTCCTGTGCGGGGTTCAGTGGACGCCGGTGCCGCGTTCGGGCAGGTCGGGCATGCCCATGGAACCCGAACGGCCGCGGATGGTGCAGGCGTTGTAACCGGCCTTCCAGCCGGTGCGGTAGGCCTCGCTCGACTTCCAGGCTTCATCGTTGCGCGTGACGGTCGAGGGATCGCCGGGCACCTCCGACGTGGCGCTCCAGCAGCCATCCGAATGGCCGGCCTTGTAGGCGGGGTCGTCCTCGAACTCGCTGCGGCCGAGGCCGCAGGCGGCCAGGGCGAAAGCGAGGAAAAGGACGGGCAGAAGGGCGAAACGGCGCATGGGGTCCGGCTCCTGCGGCGGGTGGGTGCGGCGGGCAGGATAGGGCGGGGGCACAGGAACCGCAAATCGGCGGCTGAGCCACATGCTTTACGCGCCGTTAACGGCGGCGGTGCTCCAATGGGCAGGAAACCAACCGGACGGACGAAATGGCGCTCGAAAGCTACAGGACGGCGGAAGGCGAAAGCCTGAGCGCCCATGACCGCGACGCGGTGCTGCGGCGTCTCGCCGACCTCGCGCTGCTGCCGTCGTCCCTCGTCTCGCCGCAGGAACGCAGCATCCTCGATACGATGCTGGCCTCGCTCGCAACGCGGCTCGACCCGCAAATGCGGACCCGCCTCGCCGAGCGCCTTGCCCAGCATGTCGAGGCCCCGCGCGAACTGGCACTCGCGCTTGCGCTCGACGACATCGAAATCGCCTGGGTACTGCTCGCGGAAGGCTCGCCCCTGAAGGACGGCGACCTCGTTCATGTTGCCCGCGAGGGCACGGCCCGGCACCGCGAGATGCTCGCGCATCGCAAGGATCTGCCAAGCGCGGTCTCCGACATTCTCATCGAAACGGGCGACACGGCGCTTGCCTGCCGCCTGCTCGAAAACAATACGGCGCAGCTTTCCTACCGCGGGATCGAAACGCTCGCGCGGCGGAGCGCTTCCGAACCGGAGTTGCAGGCGCCGGTGCTGGCAAGGCCCGAACTGACCGTGCGTCTTGCCCAGCTCATGTTCTGGTGGGTGCCGGCCGCGCTGCGTCTCGAAATCCTCAATCGCTTCACGGTCGAACGCCGTCACATTCACTCGGCGATGGAAGACATGCTCGACGGCGTGGCGGCAGGCGATCCCGCGCTCGAAACGGCGCTCTCGCTCGTCCGCAATCCGCAGCCGGTGGACAAGCAGCGTCTCGCGCGGATCTTCTCGAACCAGGGACCGGACCGGGCGGAACTGCTCACGGACGGGCTCTCCGCCGCGACCCGTGTGCGGCCGGAAACAATGTTCCGCATACTGAACGACAACGGCGGCGAGCCGCTCGCGATCTTCGCAAAGGCCGTGTCGATGAACCGCAAGGAATTCGGCGACCTCATCGTCTCGGCGGTCGATCTGCGCCAGGGCGGCTTGCCGACCAAGAAGGACCTCGAAAGGATCGGCGAATTGTTCGATTCGATCTCGACGGACCGGGCGGACCTCGCGCTTCGCATCTGGGATGCGGCATTCGCCAGCGAGGCCGCACTGGGCGGCGTCAGCACCGCCGAAGGCTGATCCCGATCCTCACTCCGCCGCGCTCTGGGGCGACCAGCGGACTTCTTCCTCGGGTTCGATACGCGGCGGCGCCGCCGTGAAACGGAAGCCCGGACCCGAGACGATCTCTTCGAGTTCGCGCCGCGCCTGACGCGCCGTGCCGATGATATCGCCTTCCGCGCGATCGACGAGATCGAGCACCGCGCGCGCCCCTTCGAGAATATCGCCGAGCCAGTTTTCCGCATGGGGTTCCTGCGCCTTGAGCGCAACGGCATCGCCCGCAAGCGTCGTGACCGCGCGGCGCACCGCGCCGGTATCGAATGCACTCGGCCCGGTAACGAGCGCGACGATCTTTCCGATCTGCGCGCGAATACCGTCGACAAGCGCCGCGCGCTCGCGGGCGCGGCGGTCTTCCTCGTCCGCGGGCGGTGCGAGGTCGTCGAGCGACACACCGAGCACGGTCGCGATCGCGGCCATGGTGCGGAAGGTTCCATCCTTCTTGCCCGTTTCGATTTCGGAGAGATAGGGCGCGCTCATACCGGCCGCGCGCGCAAGCTCGATCGCCTTGAGGCCGCGATGCTCGCGCCAGACGCGCACGGGATTTTCGCCGTCGGCAATGCGATGCGCGACGGTGGCGGGAACGGGCGCCGGACCCTCCGAACCGAGGGCGAGCGTTGCGCCCGCGGCGCGCAAATCCTCGATATCGTCGGCGGCGCGGCGGAGGGCGTCATAATCGGCGGCGGGCACGATCACGAAGAGTGTCTCTCCGTCGGCCCCGATGATTTTCTGATGGTCCTTCGCAGAGCGCGTCATGCGGTCCTCCTGCCGGTGAGGGCGAGGATGGAGGCGAGTTGCGCCTCGCGGCGAAAGACGACGCGAAGCCCTGGCCCCGCATCGGAACTGAAAATGCCCGCCGCGATCTCGCGATTGCCCGCAGCGCGCGGCGCGAGGCTCACGAGCCGGCGCGTATCCGCATCGAGCCTCAGGAAGGTATCGTAGGCCGCGCGCGAGAACTCGATTTCGCCGAGAAACTCGTGCGAAGCTGCCGCCTGCCGTTCGAATGTGCCGTCCTGCATTTCAGTAGAAACCCGCTGCCAGCGCCGTCATTTTTCGGGCGCGGCGCCTTCGCTGCCTGCTAGCATCGCTCTCAAGCGAACGTCGCGCCGCGCGAATTCGAATCGACGTGTGAATCAGAGCATAGGGGGGAATGAATGTCCAAAGAAGGCAAAGGCCTCGAAATTGGCCACCTGAAGGAACTGATCCGCGCACGTTCGCAGGCGGGCGAAAAGCTGGGCATTGCGGAGCGGCGCACGCAGATGGACGCGAACGCCAGCCGGTTCCCGGTTCCCGCAGGTGTGGACGTGTTGAAGACCAGTGCCGCCGAGCCGGCGGCCGAATGGAATATTCCGTCGGGTGCGGAGACGGCGCCGGTGATTCTCTATTTTCACGGCGGCGGCTATGTGCAGGGGTCATCCGTCTCTCACCGCCACTTGACGTCGCGTCTGGCGTTGGCCGCGAAGGCACGGGTACTGAGCGTCGATTATGCGCTGGCGCCGGAAGCGCCGTTTCCGGCGGCGGTCGATGATGCGCTGACAGCCTACCGCTGGCTCATCGCAAGCGGCGTGGAGCCGCAGGCGATCGCTTTCGGTGGCGATTCGGCCGGCGGCGGACTGGCGATCGCGACGCTGATCGCCGCGCGGGACAAGGGGTTGCCGATGCCCGCCGCCGCCGTTGCGATCAGCCCCTGGACCGACCTTACCTGCGAAACGGCGACATACACGACGCGGGCCGGCGCCGATCCCATGATCGATCAGGCGGGAATCAAAAACCTCGCTGCCATCTATCTGAACGGCGCCGATGCGCGCGATCCGCTCGCGTCACCCAATTTCGG
Organism: Alphaproteobacteria bacterium HGW-Alphaproteobacteria-3; assembly: GCA_002842875.1. GTDB lineage: Bacteria > Pseudomonadota > Alphaproteobacteria > Parvibaculales > Parvibaculaceae > Parvibaculum. The sequence continues at coordinate 5,961 of PHEF01000053.1, forward strand.
CGACCTTGCCGGCTTGCCACCCATGCTGATTCACGTCGGTAGCGACGAAGTGCTGCTCGATGACGCCATTGCTCTTCACAAGCATGCGCGTGCGTGCGGCGTCGACGCGGAGATCGAGGAATGGGACGGCATGATCCATGTCTGGCATGCGTTCTATCAAATGCTCCCGGAAGGCGAGCAGGCAATCGAACGGCTGGGTGCGTATCTGTCGGCGCGCTGGCAGGAAGCGCGAAGGGCCGCGGCCCGTTGATGCGATGCGTTCCTTTCGCGCGTGCGGCAGGAGAAAGACATCCGCGCGAATCGGTAACGGCGACTTGTTTATTGAAATGCCGGTATCGCGATTTTGTTCTCATCTGTTCTTGTACAAAGTTGTCCACCGGGGCGATTGCATCTTCACTGTGTCATCACGAAAATATGCAGAGACAGGCCAGTCCTTGACTGTTAAATAGCGAGAGAGATATAGAACTGGACGAATATTGGTTCGGTTTCCTGCTTGATCTCTTGGACACCGGCACAATTACTCAAGCCGAATATGATGAGGGCGTGGTGGCGGAAAAGGTGGATCTGATCGACATGACGGCCGATATCGTGGCGGCCTATGTTGGACACAACCCGGTCGCACCGGACGAACTGTCGGACCTCATCAATCGGGTATTTTCGGCGCTTTCCGATGCGTCAACCGGCGGTGCGGGGAGCGCGAGCTTCAAGGAAGAGCCCGCCGTTCCGGTTCGCAAGTCGATCACGCCGGACTATCTGATCTGCCTCGAAGACGGCAAAAAATTCAAATCGCTGAAACGGCATTTGCGCAGTCACTACAATCTGAGCCCGGAAGCATATCGCGAGAAGTGGGGTCTGCCCCGCGACTATCCGATGGTGGCGCCGAACTACGCGCAGGCGCGCTCGCGGCTCGCAAAAAAGATGGGTCTCGGCCAGGCCGGACGAAAGAGCCGCCGCTCCGCGAAGTAGCGCTACCGGCGGAGGGGCCGCCTTGCAGGCCTCGCCCGATCTTCCGCCAACCGATCTTCCACCAGCCAATCTCCTTGCATCGCAGCGCACACACGCCCAATATTTTTTCAAGTTGATTCGCGACCGGGCGGCGCGCCGCCATTGCCGAGGACGATCCGCTGACCGCTGCAGACCAGGCCTTAAGAGCGCAACTCATCGTGCCGGAGCAGCGCGAGGTCTTCGACTATTGGTGCGCAAAGGCACCCGAAGGCGGCTATCCGACGCGGGCCGACATTCAGCCTGCTGAATTGCGCCGCCTGCTTCCCTCTCTCAGCCTGATCGATGTGGTGACGGATGACGGCGGAGAACGCCTCCGCATGCGGCTGGCGGGCACAAGGCTGCGCGATTATTTCGGTGTGGAGCTGACCGGGCACTATCTCGACGAATACGACTTCGGCGACCAGACCGGCTACTGGGACGCGGCCTATCACGAGGTCGTGCGCGCCGGCCGTCCGGCGCAAGGCGTGATCCCGCTCACAGCCTGGAGCCAGCCGGGCATCTTCCAGTTCTGGTTGCGGCTGCCGCTCGCGAACGAGGAGGGACGCATCGTCATGGTCTTCGGCCATGATGCGTTTCTGCAGTCCGAGAAGGCGCACGCGCTTGCCGGCAAGGCCAATCTCCGCATCGCTTGAGCCCTCTCGTCCGGCGTTGATCCCGTCCGCGCTCGCGGTGCACACTGGGCGGGGATGAAAGGGAGACTGCCCATGCCGGTCAAAGCGTTTTCACGATCCTTCGTTTTGCGTGCGGCATTTTCCGCCGCGGTGCTGACGGCGCTGCCTTGCGCGGCGGCGCAGGCCGCAACCGCAACGCTCGAAGGGGGAACGGTGACGCTGCGGGAAGGCGAAAGCGCAAGCTTCCCGATCCAGGGCGGCCGCGACGGCCCCGCCAATCTGAATGCCGAATGCGAGATCGCCGATGTGAGCGGTTCGGCCAGCATCACCTTCGACGGCGAATATTATGTCCCGCTCTCGGAACCCGCCGTCGGCGACGTCATCACGCTGTCGCGCGGCGACACGCGAACATACAGCCTCACCGGCGTGGTCGATGCGAAGGGGCAGGAAGCCTATGTCGCATTCCGCTTCGGCGGTGCGGCGGCCGCCATGTGTTTCCCCGGCATGGATTGCGGCGGCGCGGAAGACAAGGCCGGAAGCGTGACCGTTAGCTGCCGGGACGCATCTTCCTGACGGCCGGATAGTTCCTGAAAAGCGCGACGACCGGCGCGATCCAGGACGGCGACAGAACCTCGCGCGGCGGCGCGCCGCTTTCCGGCGGCATCAGCAAGCAGCGATCGGCACAGAGCAGGGCCAGACGGCCGAAGGCGAGATCGCCTTCCGGCCCACCCGCGAAACAATCGCGCCCGAGCGCTCCCTCCGCCTCCGCCACGGTCATGCGATCGGCCACCAGCACATCGCCTGCGGCATGGGCACCGCCGGAACAGACGCCCGGCATGTCGCCGATCCGGAAAACCATCGGCTCATGCGCGAGCGAGAGGAACGGGGGCGGCAGCGACACCGGCTCGGGCAGGGCGACGACATTGCCGCCACGCCGCACTTCGCCCGTTACGGCAAAGCTGCTTTCGGCCGGCGCCTCCAGAAGATCCCTCACCCCCACATCGAGCTCGCCTGCGATCCGTTCGAGCCAGCCGGTCGAGACCGTCATGTCCGCCGTTTCGAGACGGGAGACGGTGGCGGCTGTCGTGCCGAGCCGCAGGCCGAGCTCGGTCTGGGTGAGGCCGCGCTGTTTTCTGAAATGCCTGATCCGCGTCCGCACGTGTTGCTCCTGAGCCGCGCGAGGAAATTTACATGATTTATCCCCGATATGTACGGAATATGCAAATCTTGTTTCCAGGGTGAGGTTTTCATTCGCCATTGCAAGGCGGCGAGGCTGGAGGACAGGAATGATCACGGAAGGCATTTACGGTGCAGGCAAATTCGGCGCGGGCGACCGGCGTTTCGTGGCGATCAAGCGGTCCATAAGAGAGCGCGAACAAGCCGCGAAAGTGGCGCTGATGCAGGAGACGGTGGCGCGAGCCTGGAACGTGCCTATTGGCGAATTACGCTCGCCCACGCGCCGCCGGGCACCCGTCGCGCAGGCCCGCCAGGTCGCGATGTATCTGACGCATGTGATCTACGGCTTCAGTCTTTCGGCGGTCGGCCGCCATTTCGGCCGCGACCGGACGACCGCCGCCCATGCCTGCCGGATGGTGGAGGACCGCCGGGACGACGAGAATTTCGACATGCTGCTCGACCGGCTGGAACATGCGCTGCGCCGCGCGGGCGAGCGGGGGAGGCAGCAGTGACGGCGGCGCGGACGATGCGGCCCGCCGAACGCCGCTTCGAGCGGGAAGTGCGGCGCATCTTCCGCCGCCTGGCGGAACCCGGCTACTGCGCGGGCGAGCTGGCGGATGGACGGATCGGGCTTTTCGGTCCCGGCGGCGGCAAGCGCCCGCTCGCGACGATGGAAGCCTCGGTCTGGAGCGAGTGCGCGGCGCGCGATCTCGTGGAACCGGTGGAGGACGCGGCGGGGCGGCGCTGGCGGGCGAGCGATGCGGGACGCGCGCTCTACCGGCGGCTGACGGCGGTGGCCGACCCCTTCCGCGCCCAGCATCAGCTTGCGGGCGAAAAGCGATACCGCACGGAAGAGGGCGAGGTGTCGCTCGCGGTCAATGAGGCGGAGACGCCGCTGGGCTGGCTCCGCCGCCGCAAGGGTGCCGACGGAAAGCCGCTCATCGACGACAGGCAGTTCGAGGCGGGTGAGAAGCTGCGCGCCGATTTCACGCTCGGCCAGATGAGCCCGCGCGTCACCGCGGACTGGTCGGGCGCCGGCGGTGGAAGCGGCAGACGGCGCGGACCGGCGCGCGATCCCGCCGAAATCGCGAACCACGCGTTCGCCGCGCGCGAACGCGTCGCCCGCGCGATCGAGGCGGCGGGGCCGCATCTCGGCGACATATTGCTGAGCGTGTGCTGCCATCTCGACGGGCTCGAAACGGCGGAGCGGGGCTTTGGCTGGCCCAAGCGCTCGGGCAAGCTCGTGCTGCAGATCGCGCTCGACCGGCTCGCCGCGCATTACGGCATGACGGAGCGGTCTTAGGCCGATGCCGCGGCGGCGGCCGCCTTCGCGTCCGAGCGGATGCGCGCCACCATGGAATTGAGGCCGTTCGAACGCTGCGGGGTGAGGTGTTCGTTGAGCCCGAGCGCGGCGAAGACGGCGCGCGCATCGACGTTCAGAATTTCTTCCGGCGTCTTGTCCGAAAAGAGGCGCATCAGGATGGCGATGAGGCCGCGCACGATATGGGCATCGCTGTCGCCGCGAAAATGAAGGAGCGGCGCACCGCCTGCATTCTCGCGCAAATCATTCACCAGCCAGACCTGACTGACGCAGCCTTCGACCTTGTTTTCGCGCGAGTGTTCGGCATCGGTGAGCGGTTCGAGCTCCTTGCCGAGCTCGATCACATAGCGATAACGATCCTCCCATTCGTCGAGGAATTCGAAATCGTCCACGAGATCCTGAATGCTCATACCGTCCTTTCGGGGCGTGGAATTGCCTGCTCAGGACATAGCGAGTGGCGCCTGAAAGAACAAGCGCCCTGCAAGCCGGGAGGCAGCTTGCAGGGCGCCTTGGTTGCCGGCGCGTACCTAGGAATGCGCCGGAAGGCCGACAGGGCTCGATGGGTGAGGTCAGGCGCCTGTCGTGTAGCCGGTCGGAGCGGCGGGGCGGATGGCGGCGGGCTGCGCCGCTGCCGTTGCCCCTTGATTGTGTTCCCTGGCTTTTTCGGTGAGCCAGGTGAGCGCCGTGGCGCCGTAATGTGCGGTCTGGCGGACGACATGGCCGACGATCGCGTGGCTCTTTGCGCAGATATCCGGGTTGCGGTCGCAGAAGCCCATGACGTCCTGCGCCGAGCGGGCGGCGAGGGTGAGCGCTTCGCCCGCACCGATATCTTCGGTGGGCGGGGCGCCGCCGGTCACAAGGGCGGCGGCGGAATATCCCCCCATGCCGGCGGGTTGCGGATCGGTTTCGTATCCGGCGGCCGGCAACAGGAAGGCCAGCACGGTCAGCCAGAAGGCGGCTCTCAATATGAACGACATGCGACAGTCCTTTCCCGGCAGATGTTCGCGTTACAGGGAGGACACTAGGCGCCGCATGCTGCCGCGCAGTTAATTGGATAGATAAAATGCAAGTATAGATGGGATTTATGCTATTGGAAGTGGGGGGATGGTTGATTTGAATACTACATTACTGAAGTAATTAGACGATAAGTGTAATAAAAACAAAGAAAAATGCGCATCAAATTTGACGCGCATTTCGCTCAAATACCGGAGGCATTCGATTCAAATTTTCGCCGTTTCGCCGAGTCCGCGGGAGGCCCGGGACGGCCCGCGCTCAGTTCGCGAGCGTGGAGGGCGGCACGGCTTGCGCCCAGCAACTGCCGACTTCGGTGATGGCGTGCTTGGCCGTGCAATAGGCTTCCTCGGAAGGGAAGCGCGCGGCGGCGATGCACTGGTTGAGATTGAGCCGCGCCCAGTTGAGGCAGCGCCCCGTGGTGGTGCGGCCTTCCGCAAGGCCCTTCTCCATCGAGCTCTCGATCACCTGATAGGCGCCGAGCGTGAGGATGCGGTTCATGACGCTCGGCGCATAGGCCTGCGCACGCGACACCGGCGACAGCGCGGCGAGGACGGCACGTGCCTGGCCGGCGAGGCTTTCTTCTTCCGCGGCAGCCGTCTTCGTTTCGGCGGCGCCCGGCAGCGGCGTGCTCATGCCCCACTTCTGCTTCTGGAACTTGTAGGCCGTGTCCATGAAGCGCGAGGCGAGCCCGGTCATGCGCTGATGCTCGTTGCGGATCGAGACGGCGACGGCCGCGGAGGCGGAGCTCACACCCGCAAGCTGCATGACGTAATTTTCATCCGCCGCGAGAGTTTCGAGAACGGCGCTCTTGCCACGGGCACGGGCTTCGCTGCGCACGCCCTGCGCGAAAACCGGATCCCCGGCGGCGATCAGCGCCATGGCCGTGTACCAGCCCTCGGCGAGCACATCCGGTTCCTGGAAGCGAAGCGCGGCAAGCGCCCGGCGCACATCGCTCGGTGTGCTGAGCTTGTTGGCGTCGACGGCGGCAAGGGCCGAGCCGTAACCGACATAGACGCCCGCGAGATCGGCCATGCCCGGCCGCGCACCAAGCGCGGCAACGCCGGCGGAGGGATCGATCGAAGCAACCTGGACCGGGTTCGCCCGGCGCGGCGCGGGAAGCGGAAGCGGAATATTGGCGGAAGCAACGGAAGTGGCGGCGGTCAACGCATCGTTCGCGAGGGGTGCGGCCTCGCTTGTAGCAAGCTCGGCCTTGTTTTTTTCGGGTTCGCTGGAGGAGGCGTTGCCTCCCTGAACGACGGTGCAGCCGGCGATCAGCAAGGCGGCGGATACGGAAAGGCCGGCAAGGCGGACGCTTTCCCGGAATTTAAAAGCCAAGTTCTTACCCCTCATGGCAGCCCCGCTTCCCCGCTTGACCGGATTCTTGCGACCGGCGACTTGTCTTAATGAAGTATGAGTGAGTCTAATGCCGCTGGCCCCCCTCCGCAAACGGGAAACGCGTTAAGCATGAACGGGAGCGGCCCGAAAGGCCTTGGGGTACACGGGTTACGGCGACAAACGCTCACACAGGGGCGCTGACAGAGGCGAACGGGAACGACAATGGATGCTGCGCCGAGGCTGAAAGCCGACATCTGGGTGAAAGCCCTGATCCGCCGCGCGCAGGTCGCGGGTGCGGCGGCGATGGTCGTGCGCCGGGGCGACGACACTTCGGGCACCGTGCTGGTCAAGGTCAACACGCTGAACGGTGAGGCCGAGGTCTACAGCCCCGCCCGGGAGGGCGATGGCTCTCTCGTCTGGCTGTCGAAGGGCCGGCAGCCGGAAGCCGACGCCGATGCCTATATAGAAAAGCAGCGGCGCTTCGATCCGGATATCTGGGTAATCGAGATCGAGGACCGGGAAGGCCGCCACTTCCTGCAGGAGAAAGTGGCGTAAGCCCGCCCGTCTCGAATGGCCGTTTACGGCCGCATGAATATCCCGAGGCCGTTCACGGCCGCATGAACATCCCGAGGCCGTTTACGGCCGCATGAACATCCCGAGGCCGTTTACGGCCGCATGAACATCCTGAGGCCGTTTACGGCCGCATGAACATGAAGTCCTCGTCCGGGTCGAGGTGGTCGGCTGCTTCCATGATCTCGGCACGGATGTCTTCAGGGGTGCGCGTGTCGCGCCAGATATGCAGCACCTTCTCGAACATGATGCGGGCCATGGCGTCGGTCGAGATGTTCTTCTCGGCCGCCTCGGCCAGCGCCGCCTCGATATGCGGCTCTATGATGTCTCGCGCGGTGGTCATCGGGTCTCTCGCTTTGCTGAATGTCGAATGCGCCATACTCGCACGGGAGGAGACCGGCAAGGATTGGCCAGTTTGTCGCGGCCAGCTTTGGCGAGGGCGTGCCGTTTCGTCCCGGGTGGCGATTTCTCGCGCTTTCGGCTAGTGTCCGCCGCAAATCCTGAGGAGCTCAACGTGAGTACGACCGAAACCGCCGCCCGGCCGGGCGAGGTGGATACGGAGGTCCGGAACCGCCGCACCTTCGCGATCATCTCCCACCCAGACGCGGGCAAGACGACGCTGACCGAGAACCTGCTGCTGAAAGGCGGGGCGATCCGCCTTGCCGGGCAGGTGAAGGCGCGCGGCGACAACCGGCGTGCGCGCTCGGACTGGATGAAGATTGAGCAGGACCGCGGCATCTCGGTGACCTCGGCCGTGATGACCTTCGAATACGAGGGCATCATCTGCAACCTGCTCGACACGCCGGGCCACGAGGATTTCAGCGAGGACACCTACCGGACGCTGACCGCCGCCGACAGCGCCATCATGGTGATCGACGCGGCGAAGGGCATCGAGGCGCAGACGCTGAAGCTCTTCGAGGTCTGCCGGCTGCGCGACGTGCCGATCATCACTTTCATCAACAAGATCGACCGCGAAGGCCAGGATCCATTCGATCTGATGGACGAGATCGCCTCGAAACTCGCACTCGACACCGTGCCGATGATCTGGCCGGCGGGCATGGGCGGATTGCTGCGCGGCATTTTCGATCCCGTGAACAATCGTTTCGTGCCTTATGCGAAGCCGGGAACGGAACACAGCGACGAGGAACCGCCAAGCCTCGATGGCGACAAGATCGCCGAATATGCGGGTGCGGACGAACTTGTGAAGTTCCGCGAGGAGATGGAACTCGCCCGTGAGGGTAGCCCCGCCTTCGACATCGACGCCTATCGCGCCGGCCACATGACGCCGATCTATTTCGGCAGTGCGCTCCGGAAACTCGGTGTGCGCGAATTGCTCGATGCCGTGGTGCGGTTCGCGCCGCCGCCGCGCGCGCAGCCCGCCGCGACCCGCACGGTGGAACCGACCGAGGCGAAGGTGTCGGGCTTCGTCTTCAAGGTGCAGGCGAACATGGACGCGAACCACCGCGACCGCGTGGCTTTCATGCGCATATGTTCCGGCAAGTTCAAGCGCGGCATGCGGCTCAAACTTTCCGGCAGCGGAAAGACGATCGGCGTTCACAATCCGATCCTCTTCTTCGCGCAGGACCGCGAGCTGCTGGACGAGGCTTATGCGGGCGACATCATCGGCATTCCGAACCACGGCACGATCCGCGTCGGCGACACGCTGAGCGAAACGGAAGACCTGACCTTCACCGGTATTCCGAACTTCGCGCCGGAAATTCTGCGCCGCGTGCGCCTCGACGACCCGATGAAGGCAAAGCACATGCGCCGCGCGCTCGAAAGCCTGGCGGAAGAGGGCGTAACGCAGGTCTTCAAGCCGGAGATCGGCGCGAACTGGATCGTTGGCGTCGTCGGCCAGCTTCAGCTTGAAGTGCTCGCATCGCGCATTGCCTCCGAATACGACATCAAGGTTCATTTCGAGCCCGCCCCTTATGAGACGGCGCGCTGGGTGAGCGCGGAAGACCCCGCCGAACTCAAGCGCTTCATGGAGGCGCATCGCGGCAACATGGCGACCGACCGCGACGGCGCGCCGGTCTTCATGGGCAAGAGCGCCTGGGAACTCGGCGACGCGAGAGCGCGCCCCCGTGGCGGCCTGATCGGGCGAGGTTCCCAAGGGATGCAGGGTATCGCCGGAAACTTCTCGGACTACTGGGACCTCGTCAAGGACGTCTGGCAGACGGGTGTCCTCGGGCACAGCATTGGCGACATACTGATCGCCATTGGCATCTTCGGTGTCTTCTATGTGCTGCGCGGGCTCTTCACCCGCTTCGTGCTGGCGATTGCCGACCGCTGGGTGGACCGCACCGAGACGAAGATCGACGATTATATTCGCGACGCAATCCGCAGCCCCTTGCGCTTCCTCTTTTTCGCGCTCGGGTTCTTCTTTGCCACGGAATATCTGGCCTTCGAGGACGTGGCGCGGAGTTTCACCGAAAATCTCAACCGCTCGCTCATCATCGTTGCGATCTTCTGGGCGCTCTACAACTGCGTAGGGCCGGTGAGCCAGGGCATCAAGAAGCTGGAGCGCGTGCTGACGCCGGAGATTCTCGACTGGCTGATTGCCGGCGCAAAGACCGCGGTCGTGCTCGTCGCTGTGGCGACAATCCTGCAGACATGGGGGATACAGGTTGCGCCGATCATCGCGGGGCTCGGGCTTTTCGGCGTGGCGGTGGCGCTCGGCGCGCAGGACCTCTTCAGGAATCTGATCGGCGGCATGTCGATCCTGATCGAGCGCCGCTTCGGCTTCGGCGACTGGATCAAGGTGGATGGCGTCGTCGAAGGGACGGTCGAGAAGATCGGCTTCCGCTCCACGCTGGTGCGCCAGTTCGACAAGGCGCCGGTCTATGTGCCGAACCAGCACCTCTCCGACAACGCGGTCATCAATTACAGCGCCATGACCTACCGGCGCATTTCCTGGAAAATTGGGGTCGAATATCGAACGACGCACGAGCAGCTTCAGCGCATCTGCGACGACATCCGCGCCTACCTCGCTTCGGCCGACGATTTCGTGCAGCCGCCGCTCGCGCCGCTCTTCGTGCGTATCGACAGTTTTGGCGCTTCCTCCATCGACATCATGGTCTATTGCTTCACCAGGACGACGGTCTGGGGCGAATGGCTGGAGGTGAAGGAGGCTCTTGCCTATCGCATCAAGCAGATCGTCGAAGGCGCGGGAACGGGCTTCGCCTTCCCGAGCCGGTCGATCTATGTCGAGACATTGCCGCCATCGGCGGATGAAGTCGTGGCGGCGCGGAAAGACTAGGCCTCACGCCGCCGGGTGCGGCGTCTTTGCCGTCGCCAAACGGGCGGCGCTTTGATAGGGCTTGGGGACGCGGCATCCGCCGCGTTCACTCAGGGTTCCGGTCACGTGCACACGATCGTCGTCGGCGCCGGCATTGCCGGTGTCTCCACCGCTTATGAACTCGCGCTGAGAGGCGCGGAAGTGACGCTCATCGACCAGTGCGAGGGCGCCGGGCTCGGCACGAGCTATGCGAATGGCGGGCAGCTTTCGGCTTGCGAAGTGGCCCCCTGGGCCGGGCCGGAGATTCCGGGCCTCGTGCTCAAATGGCTCGGCCGGGACGATGCGCCTTTCCGCCTGCGCCCGAAAATGGACCCGGAGCAATGGCTCTGGCTGATGCGTTTCCTGATGCGCTGCCGCGCTTCCGCGCGGCGCGAACGGATTGCGCCGAACCTCGAACTCGCGCTGCTGACGCGCGCGCGGCTCGCGGCTTACGAGGAAGAATTCGCCAAGGCGGGCATGACCCTCGACTACGGGCGCAAGGACAGGGGCATTCTTCGCATCTTCCGCGATGCTCACGAGTTCGACGAGGCGGCGCGCGAGGCGGAACCCATTGCGAAGATGGGTGTCGGCCAGACGAAGCTCACGCCGGCGCAATGTATCGACCTCGAACCGGCGCTCGCGCCGGCCATGCAGCGCGGCGACATTGCCGGCGGGCTCTATGCGGCATCCGATGGAAGCGGCGATGCGCATCTTTATTCGGTGGCGCTCGCGGAAGGGGCTAAACGGCTCGGCGTGCGCTTCCTGACAGAGGTGGATGTGCGCCGCCTGGTCGTTGAAGGGGGGCGCGTGAAGGGCGTCGAAACGGCGGCCGGGCTCGTGGAAGGCGACGCGGTGGTGCTGGCGGCGGGAACGGGCACGCAGGCGCTGCTGCAGCCGCTCGGACACAGAAGCTACATCTATCCCGTGAAGGGCTATTCGGTAACGCTGCCCGCGCCCGAGGGCAACGCGCCCGAGGTGAGCATCACCGACGAAGCGCGCAAGATCGTCGTCAGCAGGCTCGGCGACCGGCTGCGCGCGGCGGGGCAAGCGGAGGTTGGCGGCTACGATCTCACGCTCGAGGAGGCGCGCGCCCGCTCCGTGATGGATGCGCTTGAGAGCCTCTTTCCGCAGACGGGGCCTGAAAGGGGCGCGGCCGAATACTGGTGCGGCCTCCGGCCCATGACGCCCGACGGGAGCCCGGTACTTGGTGCAGTGCCGCAATTTTCCAATCTTTATGTGAACAGCGGCCATGGCACGCTTGGCTGGACACTGGGTGCCGGAAGCGGCGCCGCGGTCGCGGACATGGTCTGCGGCAGCACGTCGCAACTGGACCTAAGCCCTTTTTCCATAAGAAGATTTCGGTAATTCCCCCGCGCGAGGCCTGACATTTTTGTGCAACGCACAAAAAATGCTTGACGTCGCGGCGGGGGATTATTATCTCATTGTGCAGCGCACAAAACCGGTGTGCCGGCATGTGCAGGGAACCGCTCTCATCGACATGAGCGCCCACGCGATACAGGAGATGGAAAAATGACCGAAGCGACCCCCAAGGCCAAGACGACCAAAGCGAAGCCGCGCGCCAAGAAGGCCACGACGGCCAAGGCGACGGCGAAGACGACCGCGACGAAGTCCGCCCCCAAGAACGACCCGAAGAGCACGTTCGAAGCTGCCTCGGGCATCATCGTGACGCTCGCTCGTACCAATTTCGAGGAAGGCGTCGAAACCGCCCGTGCCGTGATCAAGTCCGGCAGCATCAAGTCGGCGGTTGAACTCCAGAACGAATATGTCCGTTCGACCCTCAAGCGCAATATCGATGCGGCCCGCGAGCTCAACGAGCTCACCGTTTCGACCGTGCGCGAGGCCGTGAGCCCCTATGCCACGAAGTTCACGGAAGCCTTCGAAAAGCTCCGCGCTGCGTAATAGCGCGATCTGCCGCTCGCACACTGCGGTTGTTTGTTGAGTCCGTTGCCTCGCGTATCGAAAAGCCCGGTCCTCTTTCGAGGCCGGGCTTTTTTTGACGGAGCCGCGAGCGGGCAAACATCAGGCGGTCGCATTCTCCCGTGCCCGCGCAGCAAGGCGCTGACGAAGCGAGAGAACGGTTTTCTTGCCGTCGACCGACGGCTGGTAGAAGAGGCTGAAGGAGCCGGCATTCTCCGCCCAGATTTCCGGGGTGATATTGTCCGTCACCTCAAGCGCGTCGAAGCCGCAGCGGATCATGAACTGAAACTGGTCGCGCAGCACGTTACCGACCGCGCGCACTTCGCCCTTGAAGCCATAGCGCTCGCGCAGAATCCGCGCATAGGAATAAGCGCGGCCATTGCGATAGATGGGGAATTCGAGCGCGACGAGATCGATCCGGTCGAGATCGTCCGCGATGGCGCCCGGCTCCTGGCCGCTCTGGAGGCGCACGCCGATGGGTGCATTGCGCGCCCGCAGGGTCTCGCGCTCCGCCTGCCAGCGTTCCAGGCTCACGATGGCCGCGCCATCGGGAAGCTGGTCCCCGTCGCCAACGGTGATGAAGTCGTCCTCGACGAACGTCCCGTTCCTAATGAGTTTCATAAAGGCTCTCCTTGAACGGATCGATGCCGACGCGGCGATAGGTGTCGATGAACCGCTCGCCATTCTGGCGGACGCCGATATAGGTGGTGACGATGGTCTCGATCGCGTCCACCACCTCGTCTTCGGTGAAGGCGCGTCCCACGATATCGCCGATGGCCGTTTTCTCGTCCGCCGCGCCGCCCAGCGTCACCTGGTAATATTCGACGCCCTTCTTGTCGACGCCGAGAATGCCGATATGGCCGACATGATGGTGGCCGCAGGCATTGATACAGCCCGACGTGTTGATCTTCAATTCGCCGATTTCGTGCTGACGTTCGATGTCGGCGAAGCGCTCCGATATCTGCTGCGCGAGCGGGATCGAGCGCGCATTGGCCAGCGCGCAATAGTCGAGGCCGGGGCAGGCGATCTGGTCCGTGATGAGGCCGATATTCGGCGTCGCCAGACCGTGTGCCTTCAGCAGATCGTAAACCGCATGCAAATCCTTCTTGCGAACATGCGCGAGCGTCAGGTTCTGCTCATGCGTGACGCGTAATTCGTCGAAGCTGTACTTTTCGGCGATGCCGGCAACGGCATCCATCTGATCGGATGTGCAGTCGCCCGGAACGCCGCCGATGGGCTTGAGAGAAATGTTGACGATCGCGTAGCCCGGCACCTTGTGCTGCGCGACATTCGATTTCACCCAGTTGGCGAAATCGCGGTCGGCGAGCACGGCCTTGTTGAGCTCGGCGCTGTCGTCCGGGAGGTTTTCGTGAGAAGGCGGCTGGAAATAGGCCTCGATGCGCGCAACTTCTTCCAGCGGCAGATGCAGCGCACCCGCTTTCCTGAGTTCCGCAAACTCCGCCTCGACCTGGCGCGTCATTTCCTCGACACCGATCTCATGTACGAGGATCTTGATGCGCGCCTTGTAGATGTTGTCGCGGCGACCATACATGTTGTAGACGCGCATGACCGCTTCGAGATAGGCGAGCAGGTCTTCCTTCGGCACGAAGCCGGCAATCTTCTTGCCGATCATCGGCGTGCGGCCGAGCCCGCCACCCACATAGATTTCGTAGGGTGGACCACTGCCGGATGATTTCCGACACGATGCGCGGGTCTTCGATCTCGTTCTTCGCAGCACCCGCATATTGATCGGACGTCACGTTGCGGATGCAATTGCCGGAGGTCTGGATGCAGTGCATCTCGACCGAGGCGAGGTCATCCAGAATGGCGGGAACGTCCTTGAGCGCGGGCCAGTTGAACTGCAGGTTCTGGCGCGTCGTGAAGTGGCCATAGCCGCGGTCGTACTTGCGGCCGATATGGGCGAGCATGCGAAGCTGCCGCGACGAAAGCGTGCCGTAGGGAACGGCGATGCGGAGCATGTAGGCGTGAAGCTGCAGATAGACGCCGTTCATCAGCCGGAGCGGCTTGAACTCGTCTTCGGTGAGTTCGCCGGACAGCCGGCGGCCAACCTGTCCGCGAAATTGCGCGACGCGCTCGTTGACGAGCTGCTGGTCGAATTCATCGTAGCGATACATGACTCTTGCCTTTACCTGTTTCGGCGTCCACTGAACTCAGTCGTGAACGCCGGCCAGTTCCGCCTGCTTGCCGAGGTCACGCCGCACGGTGGGGCCCGCCTGCCGGATGGTCTCACGCACGCTGACCGCACGGATGCCGCCGTCCTCGCGCGACACTTCGAAGAGATAGGGCTCCACGACCTCATTCCGATCGACCGAGGGGGTTGCCCGGGCGAGCAGGGCTTCCGCCCCGTCCTTGCCTTCGGCAACGTCTGCGTCCTGCAGCGACTCCGACCAGCGGTCATCCGCGGCCAGATAGACGACGATGCCATCGCTCAGCCGGTTTGCCGTGAGAGACTGAAACTGGGCGCCCTTGCGGGTGTGCTGGGCCATGCGGACTGTCCTCAAGTTGCGTAATAAGCCCGGTCATACAGCCCTTTTCCGGGCAAAGCGAGCAGGTCGCCCGCCGAATGTCAGCCGGGCCATTTGCCAGACAAGATGGGTTTTTTCGGAAAGATCGTCAATAGTTGTGTAAAACATTATAATCAACACGTAGAAATCGCTAATTCGGAAAATACGCGGATTTCAGCCGGTTTGCATCAGATCTCGCGCCGCATCGCGCTCTCGTGCCAGTGCCGCAGAAGCCGCCGTTCCAGAAAGGTCAGCGCGAAGAAAATGCATATTCCGAGTGTGGATAGCAGGAAGAGGGCGGCGAACATGCGCGGAATGTCGAGCCGGTTGCCCGCTTCGACGATCCGCCAGGCCAGACCCGTCGCGGCGCCGGAGCCCGCCACGAACTCGGCGACAACCGCGCCGATGAGCGCGAGGCCGCCCGAAATCTTCATGCCCGCGAGAATGTAGGGGAGCGCGGCGGGAAGCTGCAGCTCGGTCAGCACCTGCCGGCGGTTCGCCCCGTAGAGGCGGAAGAGGTCGCGGAGATTGTGGTCGGCGGAGCGCAGGCCCAGCGTCGTGTTCGAGAGGATCGGAAAGAAGGCGACGATCCAGGCGAGGATCAGCACCGCGATCTCGACCCGGTCATAGCCGACCCAGATGATGATGAGTGGCGCGATGGAAATGACGGGCGTCACCTGCAGGGCGACCGCATAGGGAAAGAGCGCCGTTTCGATGAGGCGGTTCTGGGAGAAGACGATGGCGAGGCCGACGCCGCCGACGACGGCGAGCAGGAAGGCCGCCAGCGTCACGCGAAACGTCACCCAGAGCGAGGCCATGAGCGAAGCGAAATTCTGGACGAGGCTCTCCGCAATGACGGTGGGCGCTGGAAGCACGAAGGGCTTGACGCCGCTCGCGCGCACCAGTCCCTCCCAGAGAGCCAGGAAGGCAATGCCGACGAGAAGCGGCACAAGGATGCGGGCGAAGCGCGAATTCATATGGCTGCTCCTTCGCGCAGCGCCGCGCTTACCTTCGCGCAGGTTTCGACATAGGCCTGAGATTCGCGGAAAGTGCGGCCGCGCGGGAACGGCGCGTCGATGGCGATATCGGCGAGGATGCGCCCCGGCCGCGCGCCCATCACGAGCACGCGTTCCGACAGATAGACGGATTCATAAATACTGTGCGTGACGAAGACCGTGGTGAAGCGGTGAGCGAGCCAGAGTCCCAGCAGATCGTCGTCGAGCTTCTCGCGCGTGAACTCGTCCAGCGCCGCGAAGGGCTCGTCCATCAGAAGGAGCGGCGGCTCGGTGACGAGCGCACGCGCGATGGAGACGCGCATCTTCATGCCGCCCGAAAGCTCGCGCGGGAAGGCATCGGAAAATTCGGCGAGGCCGACACGCGCGAGTGCGTCCCTCACGCGGGGCATCGCCTTGTCCTGCGCGATACCTTGGAGTTTCAGCGGCAGATAAACATTCTCCGTCACGCGCGCCCAGGGCATGAGCGTCGCATCCTGAAAGACGAAACCGATGTCGGAAGGGCGCGCGCCCGAGGCGGGCCATGAAATGGCGCCTCTATCCGGCGCGATGAGCCCGGCGACGATGCGCAGCAGCGTGCTCTTGCCGCAGCCGGACGGCCCGACCAGCGAAACGAGACCGCCCTCGCGGATCGCCGCATCGACGCCGCCAAGCGCGACCGTGCCATTCGCATAGGTCTTGCCGATGCCGGCAAGCTCGATGAGGGCAACGGGTTCCGTCATTCGCCCGTAAGTTCTTTCTTGAGGTCGAGGCCGACACCCTGGTTCACGAATTCGAGTGTATAGGCGCTGTGGACGCTCACGTTGCCGTCGTAGACGCCGGCGAGCACCATCTCGTCGTAGAATTTCTGCCAGCGCTCGTTCGTCATCGCGCCGGCACCGAGTTCGAGTGTCTCGCCTGAATCGACGATGCCGTTTTCCCTCATCAGCCGGATTGCGTTCGCAATGACGTCGTCTGTCATTTCCGGATTGTCGCGCTTGATGAGCTCGTTCGCCGCCGAGGGATCGCCATAGATGTAGGAAACCCAGCCCTTGATGCTCGCATCGACGAAGGCCTGCACGACTTCGGGCTGCTCGGCAATCATCCGGTCGCTCGCGAGAATGAAGGCGGCATAGCCCGGATAGCCGTAGTCGGAGAGCAGAAACACCTGCGGTTCGATGCCCTGTTGGCGGATCATGTAGGGCTCGGAAGAGAGATAACCTTGCTGGATGGCTTTTTCGTCGGTGAGGAAGGGTGCCAGGTTGAATGTGTATTTGCGTATCTGCGTGTCTTCGAACCCGTATTTCGATTTCAGCCACTGCCAGAAGGCGCTCACCGTCGCGTCCGACACCATGATCGGCTTGCCCATCATGTCGGCAATCGATTTCACGTCGTCGCGCGGATGCGTGATGAAGACCTGTGGATCCTTCTGGAAGGAAGCCATGACGGCCTTCGCCCCTGCATCGGCCGCCGCCATGTTGAGCGGGACGAAGCTGTTGGAGCCGAGGCCGAAATCGACCGAATGCGCCGCGAGAAGCTGCGCCACGTTGACGCCGGGACCGCCCTCCAGGATTTCGACGTCAAGCCCCGCCTCTTCGTAATACCCCTTCGCAAGCGCCTGATAAAAGCCGCCATGTTCGGCCTGCGCTTTCCAGTCGGTGGCGAAGGTGACGTGGGCGAGGTCGCCTTGCGTATCGCGGCCCGGCTGGACGACGAGAACGACAGCGATTGCAACGGCGCCGGCCGCGCCGGCCAGGCCGGGAATGAAACGGCGATTCATGGAAGTGTCCCCTGGAAAGCGCGGTCCACGCGAAGTCGGGAACGATGGTATCAGCGCACGGGCCGTCGGGCTACAGCGTGCCTGGCCGTCTCAGAGTGGCTTGCAATTCGACTGACGGCGCATCGCGTCGATCTCGGCACGGACATCCTCCGAGGGCACCAGCGAACGGAAGAGGACGATGCCCTTGCGGCTCGGCGTGACGATGACCGGAATGCCTTCTTCCGTGGCATCGTTCTCGCTGGCCGCCAGGATGATCTCGATCCGGCCGGCCTTCACCTGACGGTCGTTGACGACGAAGAAGTTGTCGGTGTTGGACGCGAAGGTCGAAAGCGACCAGTAAGTGTCCGGTACGGGCGATGTGAGCTTCACCGGCCGCTCGCTGACGTCGTAGGCGCAGGCCGTGTAGAGGAGATCCGGGCTCGGGCGCACGATGCCGCGCGAGGCGGCCGTGGCGCTCTCCGGATAGACGGGTTTGTTGACGCCGCCCGCCTCCGCGACGATGCCCGCCATGGCCCGGTTCATGATGCCGTAAGGCAAGCCGAACACGGTGAGGATGTGAAACATGGCCGCAAGAGCAATCGTGCCCGCGACCCACATGGGCCAGGTTTTCATGACGGACAAGCTTCCTTGACGATGGTCGGGAGAGCGATCCCGGAAGGGTTGGTCACGGCTTCGGGCTCCGGATTGTAGAGCCGGAGAGTAAGCGAAAATGTGGCATCCGTTTGACCTCCGGTCGGGATCCAGTTCCCTTCGGATTCCGTCGGGCCGACGGCGATGATGAAGCTTTCGTCCGCTTCTCGCGCGATGGTGGCGCCGCCATAGGAGTAGCGGTTCTCGCTGTTGGCAACGAGGTAGTGGTCCGCGCCGTAAAGCGTCACGCTCCACCAGCGCGCGGGCGGATCGGTTCCCGTCACCTTGTAGATGCAGCCCGAACGCAGAACGTCGCCTGCTTCGTCGCGCGTTGCGGTGAAATAGATCGTCTCGCTGCGATTGAGGGCGAGGAGGCCGGCAACGGCGACGCGCGCCCTTGTGTAGGGATCGGCCTCGGTGCTGCCGATGGCGAGGTTCGTCTGCCACGGCCCGGAGGAGACGTCGCCGCCGAGCCCCGCGCCGCGAACGAACAGCAGCGCTGAGCCAACGCCAACAATGAGCGCGACAACGCCAACAGCTACCAGCTTCAGGGCCAGTTTCAACGAGTTCCCCCCATTGGAGCCCCGCCCGGGCTCCGGGTTCCTGCGGCGTACCGGCCCGCCCACCCCTGCGCGAATCGGTACCTGCACCATCCAACCGTCTGAAATTGGAACAGTCAAAGGGAATGTAGGCGCGTGGTTAATCGGCCGCCCGGAACGGGGGCAGCGCCGTCAATTCCCGGCGAGTTCCTCGCGTTTCATCTCAAGTTCCAGCCAGCGCTCTTCCGACCTTTCGAGCTCCGCCTTGAGCGCGTCGTGGCGGTCGCTCGATCTGTGGAACTTGTCGGGGTCGCGCGCATAGAGGTCCGGATCGGCGAGCGCCGCCTCAAGTGCGGCGATCTCCTTCTCGATTTCGGGCATGCGCAATTGAAGTTCCTCGAGCGCACGCTGATCCTTGTAGCCGAGCTTCGTCGGCGCCCTGGCGCGCTCGAGCTTCGGCGCCGGGGCGGAGGGTTTCGCCGAGGCGGAGCTGTCCGACGTCCCCTTCTTCTGACGCAGATAATCCGAATAGCCGCCCGGATATTCCTGCGTCCGTCCATCGCCCTCGAGCGCGATGACGGAGGTGACGATGCGGTCGAGGAAGTCGCGGTCATGGCTGACGAGGAGCACGGTACCGTCATAATCCGACACGACTTCCTGCAGGAGATCGAGTGTATCCATGTCGAGATCGTTGGTCGGCTCGTCGAGAATGAGAAGGTTCGACGGCTTGGCGAGCGCGCGGGCAAGCAGGAGACGGCACTGCTCTCCGCCCGAAAGCGCCTTCACGGGCTGGCGTGCCTGCGACTCGCGGAAAAGGAAGTCGCGCAGATAGGAAACGACATGCCGCGGGCGTCCGCGCACGATCACCTGGTCGCCGCCGCCTTCGCACAGCGTGTCCCACAACGTCGCCTCCGGCTCGAGCGAACTGCGCGACTGATCGACATAGACGGGCGTGAGATTGGTGCCGAGACGAACGGTGCCGCTGTCGGGGGCGAGCGCGCCGGTCAGAATTCTGAGGAGCGTCGTCTTGCCCGCGCCATTGGGACCGATCACGCCGATCTTGTCGCCGCGCATGATCCGCGTCGAAAAATCGCGGATGGCGACACGCTCGGAACCGTCCGGCTGCGGCCAGACCTTGGTTACGTGCTTTGCTTCCACGACAAGCGAGCCCGACGCCTGTCCGGTCTCGACGGCGAGGTCGGCACGGCCCGTCTGCTGCACAAGCGAGGCGCGTTCGGCGCGCATCGAATGGAGGCGGCGCAATCGCCCCTGATTGCGCGTTCGCCGCGCCGAGATGCCCTCGCGCGACCACTGCGTTTCCTGCTCGATCAGCTTGTCGAGCTTGCGCTGCGTGACCTCTTCTTCGGCGAGAATCTTCTCCGACCACTCTTCAAAAGCGCTGAAGCCTTTGTCGAGGCGACGGATGGCGCCGCGGTCGAGCCAGAGACAACCCGCCGTCAGACGCCGCAGGAAGGCGCGGTCATGGCTGATGAGCACGAAGGCACCGCGAAACTGCGAGAGCCGTTCTTCCAGCCACTCGATCGACGGCAGATCGAGATGGTTGGTTGGCTCGTCCAGAAGGAGAATATCGGGTTCCTCGGCAAGCACGCGCGCGAGCGCCGCCTTGCGGCCTTCGCCGCCCGAAAGCGTTGCCGGATCGGCGAGGGACGAAAGGCCGAGTTCGTCGAGCGCCGCCGCCGCCTTGTGCTCTTCCGCGCCACCCGCCATCGCATAATCGATCACGCATTTCGCGCCACCGAAATTCGGCACCTGTTCGAGATAGGCGATGCGTGTGCCCGGTTGCCGGAAAACCTCGCCGCCATCGGGATCTGTGAGGCCCGCCGCGATCCGCAGCAGGGTGGACTTGCCGCTGCCATTGCGCCCGACAAGGCAGAGGCGGTCGCCCGGCGCAAGCGCGAAGCTCGCCGCCGCGATCAGAACCTGATCGGCGAAGACGACGCGAATATCGCGCAGGGCAAGGACAGGTGCGGCCAATTCCGATAAATCCAGTTGAACTGGACGCCTGTATGCCGCATCGCGCGCAGCCGCGCAATTCCCGGCTGAAGTGTGAAGCAATCCGTCTTGCCCGAGGCCGCCTGACCGTTCCCCGTCGCCGAAGGGAGAAGCGCCTCTCGAAGCGCTTTAGCGGCGTCCGCCCATCCGGAAGTTCGGTGTGCCGTTTCCCGAGGATCGGCTTTCGAGCTTCGGTGCGGCATTGAAGAGATCGGCGAGCTCCGCGAAAAAGCCGCTGCGCGGCACCGTCGCGGAGACGAGCGGCGCATCGCGGTAGCGCACGGCACCGGGAAGCGGCGCGGGCGGCGTACCGCTTTCGGCGGCCGCCATGTAGTTGCGCCAGGCGATGGCTGCGAAGTTGCCACCCGCCGCACCGTCCGTCGGCGTGTTGTCGTCGTTGCCGAACCAGACGCCGGCAACCTCGTTGCCCGTATAGCCGACGAACCACGCATCGCGATTGTCCTGGCTCGTGCCGGTCTTGCCGGCGGCAAGACGGCCGGGCAGCGCGGCGGACCGGCCCGTGCCCTCCATGACGACCTGATGAAGCATGTAGGTCATGTCCTGTGCCTGAGTGCGCGTCATCGCCTGTGCAGGGGCCGCTTCGTGTTTGTAGAGCGTCTCGCCGTTTTCAGCCTCGATCGAAACGATACCGAAGGGAGCGGCGCGCATGCCCGCATTGCCGAAAGCGGAGTAGGCAGATGTAAGCTCGAGCAACGTGACTTCCGCGCTTCCAAGCACGACCGAAAGATTGCGGGGCAATGGCCTGTCTATGCCAAGTGCTCCTGCCGTGCCGATGATGCGGTCCATGCCGACGCGATTGCCGATCTGCACCGTGATGGTGTTGATCGAATTGGCGAGTGCCGTTGCAAGGCTCACTGTGCCCCAGTCGCGCGTGGAGGCGTTGCGCGGCGTCCATCCGTCCATCGACACAGGCTCGTCCGTCACCGGACTGTCCGGTGTGTAGCCGGACTTGAGTGCCGCAAGATAGACGATGGGCTTGAAGGCGGAGCCCGGCTGCCGCTCGGCCTGGGTCGCGCGGTTGAACTGGCTTTCGACATAGGAGCGCCCGCCAACCATGGCGCGCACCGCGCCGTCCGGCCCGAGGGCAACAAGCGCGCCCTGGGTGACGCGCCGCTCGGCGCCGGTCTCGGTAAGCGCTTGTCCGACGGCCTTTTCGGCTGCGATCTGGCGGCGCGGATCGAGCGTCGTGCGAACGGAGAGGCGGCCCGTCGCCTCCGGCAGCAGCGCGCGAACCTCGCCCGCAACCCAATCGACGAAATACTCGCGGCCTGCTTCCTTCGAACGGGTGAGGACCTTCGCGGGATTCACACGCGCGCCTGCAACTTCCTTTTCGCTGAGGCTGCCCGCATCGACCAGACGGTCGAGCACCTGGTTCGCGCGCACGCGCGCGCGCTCGAGGTCGTTCGCGGGTGAGAAGCGGCTCGGCGCTTTCGGGAGGCCCGCGAGGATCGCGGCCTCGGGGAGCGAGACGTCGCGCACCGACTTGCCGAAATAATATCGCGCCGCCGCGTCCATGCCGTAATTGCCGGCGCCCATGTAGATGCGGTTCAGATAGAGCGTGAGAATTTCGTCCTTGGTGAGATTGTTCTCGAGCCACATGGCGATGAGCGCTTCCTGCGCCTTGCGCCAGATCGTGCGGCTGTTGTCGAGGTAGATATTTTTCGCGACCTGTTGCGTGATCGTCGAGCCACCCTCGACAAAATCGAAGGAAATCAGGTTCGTCCACATGGCGCGTGCGATACCGCGCGGGTCGAAACCGTTATGTTCGTAGAAACGGCGGTCTTCCGTTGCGAGCACGGCCTTCACGAGATAGGGCGGCATCTCGCCGAGCGGCACGGAGGGCGCGGTGCGCCGCCCGCGAATACCGAGCTCGTCGCCGTCCACGTCGAGGACGGTAATCGAAAGCGTTTCCGTTTGCGCCGTGTCGAGGACGCGCTTGAGGTCGGGCAAGGTGAAGAAGACGACGGCGATGAAAGAGACGACGAGGGCCGTGAATGCGAACGAGACGAAGGTGAGCGCGCGCGAAAGCCGGCTCGCGCGTTTGCGCGCCGGCTGCTTCGTCCCGCCGTCATCGCCGTTCCGGCCTGGAGGAGGCAGGTCGCGCAGCATCTCGGCGCGGCGCAATTGCGCGCGCATCGGATAGTGCGGATCGATATCGTCGTTGTCGTCGGTCAAGGTTAACCGCCTCGCTGGACCCAATCCGGGCGTCTGCCGGGTAGCTGTTTCATGCGAGCGTCGTGCCAGCCCCCGTTGATCCAGAATGAGACTGTCCGAACTTTGTGCATGGATTAGGGCGGGATCGGGGCGATGGCGGGGCAGGGCCGGACTTGAAGTCCCCTTTGACAAAAGCCGCGCAGCAGAGTTTTGTCCCGGAATGACCGGCAGCCCCGAACCCTTCTGGCGCGTGAAGCGCCTCGACGAAATGACCCGCGACGAGTGGGAGAGCCTTTGCGACGGCTGCGCCAAGTGCTGCCTCGTGAAGCTCGAGGACGAGGACACGGGCGAGATCGAATACACCGACATCGCCTGCCGCCTCCTCGATGCGGAAACCTGCCGCTGCTCGGATTATCCGAACCGATCGACACGCGTGCCCGACTGCGTGACGCTGACGCCCGCGAACCTCGAAGACATCGACTGGATGCCGACTTCCTGCGCCTACAAGCTCATCAAGGACGGCAAGGACCTGCCCTGGTGGCACCCGCTCGTTTCCGGCGAATACGAGGCGGTGCGCCTCGCCGGTATGTCCGTCCACGGACGGTTCCTCTATGAGGACGAGGCGGACATGGAAGACCTCGAGGACCGGATCGTCGACTGGCCGCTCATGCCGCCCGAATGAAAAGCATGTGATCCAGCCTGACTTTCGCGGCGTAGCAAGGCACACGGAACGGGAGAGACCCCATGAGCTATGTCTTCGCCTATGCCGGAAGCGCGATTGTGTTTCTCGGGTTCGATTACATCTGGCTGAGCCGCGTGGCACGCGATTTCTATGCGGGATCGCTCGGAAGCCTGATGCGCGAGACGCCCGATTTCCTGGCGGCAGGCATCTTCTATCTCTTCTACATAGGCGGCATCGTCTTCTTCGCGGCGATGCCCGCCGAGAGCTGGAGGGGCGCGCTTTTGCGCGGCGCGGCGCTGGGTCTGCTTGCCTATGGGACCTATGACATGACGAACCTTGCGACGCTGAAGGGCTGGCCCTGGCGGATGGCGGCGATCGACATGGTGTGGGGCACGGCGCTCACGGGCCTCGCGGCGGCCGGGGGATATCTGGCCGCCCGGGCGGCCTGACTGTCATCGAAATGTCAAAAAAACGTCACACAGGGATAGGCTTGTCCCCGCCGAAATGCTAAACGCACAACCCGAACGTGAGGGGCCCCTCTGTGGCCCGATTCGGGGGAAGCTGTGCCGAAGAGTGCGCTCGACAAGGACCTGAAAAAGGTCGAGAAGCTCGAACATGCGACATATGCCCTGTCGCGTTCGATTGCCGCGCCCGGATTGGCGATCCTCTTCCTCGTCGCAATCTTCCTTTTCATGAGCGGCCTTGCACCGTCGGGGCCTCTGAGTTTCTTCGTCATCGCGGGCGGCGTGATCGCCGGCTACATGGCGCTGAACATCGGCGCCAACGACGTCGCGAACAATATGGGCCCGGCGGTCGGAAGCCGCGCCCTGCCGCTCGGCGCCGCATTGCTGATCGCCGCGATCTGCGAGGCGGCGGGCGCGATCCTCGCGGGCGGCGATGTAGTGAACACGATCTCGAAGAACATCGTGGTGCCGGACGCGGGCTTCGAGGTGCGCGACTTCGTGATGCTGATGATGGCGTCCTTCCTTGCCGCCGGCATGTGGCTCCATCTCGCGACCTTCCTCAACGCGCCCGTCTCGACCACGCATTCGATCGTGGGTGGCGTGCTGGGCGCCGGTATCGCGGCGGCGGGCTTCGGCATCGTCGCCTGGCCGACCATGGGCGCCATCGCGGCAAGCTGGGTGATCTCGCCGGTGATGGGCGGCCTCATCGCGGCGGGCCTGCTCGGCTTCATCAAGTGGCAGGTCCTCTTCAGGCCGGACCGCGTGGCGGCGGCGCGGCGCTGGGTGCCGGTGATGATCGGCCTGATGGCGGGCGTCTTCGCGATGTACCTGTCGCTCAAGGGATTGAAGAAAATCTATCACCCGAGCACGAGCACCGTCTGGCTGCTCGGCCTCGCGGCTTTCGTCATCGGCACGCTGGCGACACGGCCATGGGTGGCGCGCCGCGCGGCAACGCTTGAAAACCGGCGCAAGCATGTCGCCGGGCTCTTCACGCTGCCGCTCGTCTTCGCGGCCGCGCTTCTTTCGTTCGCGCATGGCGCCAACGACGTCGCGAATGCGGTGGGTCCGCTTGCGGCCATCGTCAATGCGGCGGAGACGGGAACAGCGGTCGCGGGCAACGTCGCGCTGCCGCTCTGGGTACTGACGATCGGCGCCATCGGCATCGCGATCGGTCTTGCCCTGTTCGGCCCGCGCCTCATCCGCACGGTCGGCACCAAGATCACGAAGATGGATGCGCCGCGCGCCTATTGCGTGGCGCTTGCGGCGGCGATCACGGTGCTCATCGCCTCGGCCATGGGCCTGCCCGTGTCGTCGACGCATATCGCCATCGGTGGCGTCTTCGGCGTCGGTTTCCTGCGCGAGCAGCTCGCCAATCTCGGCCTGAAAGCGGACGGGCCGAAGCCGCCGAAGCCGAACGCAAACGAACCCTCGTCGCTCTCGCCGACGCCGGAAGACGCGATCAGGAAACAGTTGAAGCGCGAAAAGCGCCGCCTCGTGCGCCGCCGTCATGTGCTGACCATTGCGGCTGCCTGGGTCATCACCGTGCCGGCGGCGGGCGGCCTCGCAGCGCTCCTCTATACGCTGATGAAGATGGCGGTCGATTTTTGAAGTTTTTCCGTCTGCGTCATTGCGAGGCCTGAAAGGCCGAAGCAATCCAGGGGCGGCGGACTCATGCGGTTGCGGCTCCTGGATTGCTTCGTCGTGCTGGCGCACTCCTCGCAATGACGGAGAAAAAATTTACTTCAGGTCTCTCAGCATCGCGGCAAGATCGGCGAGGTGGGGATCGTAGAGAAGCTGGCGCGCCTCGCGCAGTCCCGCCCAGTGGCGGCGGCGCTCATGCTGCTCCTCCCAGGTTTCGTGCTGCTGCGTGACGCGCAGCGGATACATGCCGACTTCGATGGGTTTCACGCTGACGCCACGGCGCTTGATCGTGCGCCAGACGCCGAGCGGCCGGTCGCCGACGATGCCCTCGACGCCTGCTTCCTCGAGTGCTTCCTGCGCGGCGGCCTCATGCGGGTCGAGGCCTTCCATCAGCCCGCCCTTCGGAAAGACCCAGCGGCCTGTGCGCCGCGAGGTGACGAGAAGGACGGCAAGCTGCCCGTCGACGATCGTATAGGGGATCGCGCCCGCCTGCCGTTCGATCGCCGACTGGCGCGCGACGAAGCGGAAGCGAAGCGAGGTCGCGAGTCGTTCAAACATGAGGTTCCTCCAGCGGCTGGACGGAGTTTGCCGCGACTCGGTGGGAAAGGGGAGCCGGAAGGCTGTCATAAACACAGTATTCGTCATCGCGAGGACGCCGCAGGCGGCCGTGACGATCCAGAGCGGCAGGCGAAGGAGCAAGCGGCCCCTGGATGCCCGGGTCAAGCCCGGGCATGACGAATATGGGGAGAGAGAAGATATCCCCAATTGTCAGCGCCGCGCTCGCTCCCTACCTTACATCCATCTCCAGAATTGTGCGGGTGACCATGGCGAAGGCGGCGGCGAAGAAACCGGCGAAGGCGCGCGTCAGCGCGCCGCCGAAACCGGCAGGCGACGCGGACATCGACTGGGAGACGATCCGCGCGGATTACGAGATCGGCAAGCGGCCTCTCCCGGACATCGCGCTCGAACACGGCATTCACTACAACAAGATCATCGGTCGCGCGCGGGCCGAAAACTGGCCGAAGCGCGGCGAGGTGGCCGAGGAAAAGCGGCTCGAAATCGAACTGCCGCAGGATGCCGAGGCGCTGGCCGCGCGGCTGACGAAGCTCATCGCCCGCGAGATCGCGGATATCGAGCGGCAGCGAAAGACGGAACGCGACGAAGCGGAAGGCGAGCGGCAGGCGAGGCGACTCGCCACGCTGGTGCGCTCCATCGACAAGCTCCACGAAATCGAAAAGGCGGCGCGGCTTGCCAAACGAAACGACCCCGAAGCGGACAAGGCGAAGCGGCGCGCCGAGGACGAACTCATCCGCGCCGGGCTTGAGAGCCGCCTCGCTCGCCTGCTTGACGGCGGAGGAAAGGGCCGGCTTCGTGAAGGCGCTGACGCCGCGCGAGCTGCGGCTGCTCGCCAATGACTGGCGCTTCTGGGCGCGCGACGACCAGCTCGCCCCGGCCGGTACATGGACGACATGGCTGGTGCTGGGCGGGCGCGGCGCGGGCAAGACGCGCGCGGGCGCCGAATGGGTGCAAGGTGAAGTCGATGCCGGACGCGCGGGCCGCATTGCGCTGATCGGCGAGACGCTGGGCGATGTGCGCGAGGTGATGATCGACGGGCCCTCGGGACTGCGGAGCATCGCGCGCGACGGCGAACGCCCGCGCTACGAGGTGACGCGCAAGCGCCTCCTCTGGCCGAACGGTGCTGTGGGCCATGTGTTTTCGGCGGGCGAGCCTGAAAGCCTGCGCGGACCGCAATTCGATGCGGCCTGGGGCGACGAACTGGCGAAATGGCGCTACGCGGAAGCGGCCTGGGACATGCTGCAATTCGGGCTTCGTCTCGGCGAGAACCCGCGCCAGGTGATGACGACGACGCCGCGCCCCGTGCCGGTGCTGAAGCGGCTGATCGCGGATGAGACGACGGCGGTGACGCGCGCCTCGACGCAGGCGAACCGCGCGAACCTGGCCGATGGATTTTTCCGCACCGTGATCGCGCGCTATGAGGGCACGCGGCTCGGGCGGCAGGAACTCGACGCCGAACTGATCGAGGACAATCCGGACGCACTCTGGAGCCGCGAGACGATCGATCGCGGGCGGATCGTGAAGGTGCCCGCCGGTCTCGTGCGCGTGGTGGTGGGCGTCGATCCGCCGGCGACCGGCGGCACCAAATCGGACGAATGCGGCATCGTCTGCGCCGGCGTGGGCGAGGACGGCCATGCCTATGTGCTCGACGACCGCTCCATGGGGCGCCTGTCGCCGCTTGCCTGGGCAAAGCGCGTCGCGGGCTGCTACCGCGCGCATGAGGCGGACCGGATCGTCGCCGAAGCGAATATGGGCGGCGACATGGTGGGCACGGTGATGCGGCAGGAAATGCCCGACGCGCCGATCCGCCTCGTGCGGGCGACGCGGGGAAAGCGCGTGCGCGCGGAACCCGTGGCGGCTCTCTATGAGCGCGGGCTCGTGCATCATGTCGGCAGCCTCGCGAAACTCGAGGACCAGATGTGCGACTGGGTGCCGGGCGGCAAGAGCCCGGACCGGTTGGACGCGCTCGTCTGGGCACTGACGGAATTGATGCTCTCCGGCGAGGCGGGGGAGCCGAAGGTGAGGGGGTTGTGAGGGCTGCGCGTCTCATCTTTCCACCCTCCCCAAGGATTTCTCTGCAAAAGAGGGTGGCAGAAGGCGTTGATTGATGATTCCCTGTTTTTGTCATCAGGGAGGTTTCGATGAAGCAG
>PHEF01000158.1 GCA_002842875.1 Alphaproteobacteria bacterium HGW-Alphaproteobacteria-3
TTCCGATTCGACCATCACGAACGTGCCGCCAAGGCTTTCGACCTGCTCCTTGGTGGCGGAGCGAACGTCCGTCGCGGAAACGATGGCGCCGAGGCGCTTGGCCGTCGCGATCGCCTGGAGCCCCGCCACGCCGACACCCATGATGAACACGCGGGCAGGCGCGATGGTACCCGCCGCCGTCATCATCATCGGCATGGCGCGGGTGAAGGCGGCAGCCGCGTTGATGACCGCCTTGTAGCCCGCGAGGTTCGACTGCGAGGAGAGCACGTCCATCGACTGCGCACGGGAGATGCGCGGCATGAACTCCATCGCAAAGGCGTTGATGCCCTGCGCGGCGTATTTCTGGAGGCGCGGCTTGTCGTCCCAGGGATTGAGGATCGCGGCAAGCATGACGCCGCGCTTCATCAGGCCGATTTCCTCGTCGGAAGGCGCGCGCACCTTGAAGACGATATCGGCATCCTTGAGCGCGTCGGCGGCACTCTGCGCAATGGCCGCGCCGGCCTCCGCATAGACCTGGTCGGCGATGGAGGCTTGCTCCCCCGCCCCCGTCTCGACAATGACCTCAAGGCCGAGCGCGGTCAGCTTCTTCACCGTTTCCGGCGAGGCCGCCACACGGGTTTCGCCGTCGAGCCGTTCTTTGGGGATCGCAAGTTTCATGGAACGTCGCCTGTTCTCCGGGCATCCGCGAGGACCGCGGTTACCAAATGAGAATGAGAATTATTCGGATATGCTACGTTAGCGGCTGATTTCAAGTAGAAACCTGCCGCAAACGATACGCAGCGCGCGAGACGCCTTACAGAAGGAAGAACGCCATCAGGATGAGAGCGAGCACGATCAGACCCCCGCCCCACTTCGTTCCCGAGATGAAGCTGTCATAGGTCGTGAGATGCTCCCTGGAGTCCATCTCTTCGCCCCAGCCTTCCTGAAATCCAGCCATGTTACCTCGCCCGCTTTTGTGCCGCTCGTTAAGCTCGATTTGAGCGAGCCGGACTATCATCGTCAGTTCTCGAACGGAGACGGGATCGGCCCGGCGGCGATCTTTCGCGACGGCGCGGAATGATCCCAATCGGCGAGAAGCGCGCGCAGTGCCGCCACGAAGGCAAGCGGCTGATCGAGCATGACGTGGTGGCGCGCCTGCGGAATCTCGATCACAGGCGCGGCCCGCCCGAGCAGGTTGAACATGTATTCGCCGATCTCGGCCGGCAGGAGCACGGAGAACTCGCCGCGCATGATGGCGATTCGGCAGCGCGTGGCGGCAAGACGCGCACCCATGTCGCCGATGTTGAAACGCTGCCAGATGGCCGGGTCGAATTTCCACGTCCAGCCCTCGCCGCCTTCCGGGTTCGGCACCTGTTTCAGCGAATGGCGCGCAATGTAGTCGGCGATGTAGCGATTCTCGCAAGGCTGCGGCGGCGCGAGACGGAAACGCCCCATTGCCGCCTCAAGCGTCGGATAGATGCGATGCGGACGGAACTCGCGATTGGGCGGCCCGCCCGGCCTGTCGGGCGGATTGACCGGGCTGTCCACAATGACCGTACCCGCGAGGCGCTCGCCGTAAAGCGCCCCGGTCAGGATGGTGATGAAGCCGCCGAAGGAATGGCCGACGATGATCGGCGGCTCCTCGCAATCGAAGAAGCCTGCATCCTCGCAGACGGCAATCTGCTCCTCGGCGAAGGTCTCGATCGTGTAGCGCTCGCGCCAGCCGCTATCGCCCATGCCGGTGACGTCGATCGCGGCAACTGAATATTCGCGCGCGAGAAAAGGCGCGACGAAGGACCACCAGCGCGCATGGGCGCCATTGCCGTGAACGAGCAGAAGGCCGGGCTTCGACGGATCGCCCCAGCGCAGATAATGAACCTTCGTTCCCTCGACTTCGACGAAACGGCTTTCGGGTTCAACGGCGACGGCGCGCGAAAACCAGCCGGGGGGCGAGGTGACGGCGGGGCCTTCCTCGTCGCCGGGCGCGAGCGGGAAATCGCTCATTTGGACGGCCTCTCCCCGAGCGCCTTGAAGACGCCGGTGCCAGACATGATCGTGCGCTCGCCGCACCAGATGCGTCCCTTCACGGTGAAGAAGTCGTCTTCCGAACCGACGACTTCGCCTGTGCCCTCGACCCATTCGCCGATCTTTGCGCCGGACAGGAAATCCGTCATCAACCGCACCGTCACCCAGTAGCGATGCACAGACATGGTGATCGCATGACCGAAGGCCATGTCGGCGAATGCCATCAGCATGCCGCCATGGCAATTGCCCATG
Organism: Alphaproteobacteria bacterium HGW-Alphaproteobacteria-3; assembly: GCA_002842875.1. Lineage (GTDB taxonomy): Bacteria > Pseudomonadota > Alphaproteobacteria > Parvibaculales > Parvibaculaceae > Parvibaculum. The sequence continues at coordinate 2,257 of PHEF01000158.1, forward strand.
CCATTCGTGTGATGCTCCTGCACGAGAAAGGCGCGCGTGTAGCGGCTGTCTCCATCGATGCGCTCATAGAGCGGGCCGATCTGGCGGCCGAACCCCTGGAACCAGTTCAGCGTCTGGTAGCCCTCGGGCAGCGCAATCGTGTTTTCTTCGAGAAGATCGTCGGTCATGGCGGGGCCTCGGGGGAGCGGAACGGAAGAGACCGCTCAGGCAGCGAGCGGAACGCCCGCCTTCTTTAGCGCGGCCTTCTGGCGCTTGTCGAGTTCGGCGGCGTCGAAGGCCTCGATGGTCTCGTTGAAAAGCGTGTGGAAGTTGAGCTCCGCGCCGAGATGGAGGAAGACGGAACCAAGGCCGATGGCGGCGCGGTCCATGAAGACGAATTCGCGTGGCGGCGTCACGGGGCCAAGCTCGCGCAGACGCTTGTGCACGCCGAAAGCTTCCTTGCGTCCGTATTCGCCGGGGCCGATCCCGTCCGCGACCGAGCGCACGCGATCGTCGAGAAGCGGCGCATAGATGAAGCGTGCCCAGACATTCAGCACGTCGATGAGTTCGCCGGAGAGATTGCGAAAGCCCCAGTGTTCATATGCCGCCGCAGCGCGGTCGCGGTCGTCCGTCTCAAGCGCACGGTAAAGCTCCACCACGCCTGCAACGAAAGCCGGCGGGAAGATGCGGATGCAGCCATAGTCGAGCAGGTTGATTCCGAAATCTTCCCGTACCGAATAATTGCCGAGATGCGGATCGCCGTGAATGACACCGTAGCGGCTGAAGGGCATCCACCAGGCGGCAAACATCGCCTCCGCGATCCGATTGCGCTCGTCG
>PHEF01000159.1 GCA_002842875.1 Alphaproteobacteria bacterium HGW-Alphaproteobacteria-3
GCCTGCGTCCCGGCCCTCGGTGCGGCCGGCGATGTCGCGGTCCTTGAGCGCCGCCTGGATGAGGCGGAGCGTCGCCATGCGGCGCTTGTCCTGCGCCTTCGTGGCTTCGGTGAGCCCCTGCTTGATGGTTTCCCGCAGGCTCTGGGTCATTGCCGGTCTCCGATGAATTTGGGAGCGCCGCCGCATGTGGCGCACGTACCCCCGGAATCGGCGACACGCTAAACCAAAGCCCGGACGCACGCAATCCGGGACCGCATCGCAGCATCGCACTCAACCCATTGAAATCATTATTCTTTTAAGAAAACACGGGCGCTTGACGGAAAACGGACGATCCCTTAGTGTCCGCCAAATTCAACGGGAAACCGAGTCTGTCCGGGCGGAAGCGCCGAAAGCTTCGCGCCTGCTTCCTGCAGACAAGTTCCTCCCCTGGAGTTGCCACGATGAAGGTGTCGACGAAAGCCGCCACGGAACGGCGCGTGCCCAAGGTCACGCAAGGTTCCGGGGAGGAGTCGGCATGAGCGCATCTTCGTCCGATACTGCCAGCCCGACGCCGAAAACGAGAGCAACGACCATGACCGCCACCGAGAAGCCGACCGCCCTCCTCGTCCTGAAGGATGGCACGGTGCTTCCCGGCCGCGGCATCGGCGCGGTGGGCGAAGCGGTGGGCGAGGTCTGCTTCAACACGGCGATCACGGGCTATCAGGAAATCCTGACCGACCCCTCCTATGCCGGCCAGATCATCACCTTCACCTTCCCCCATATCGGCAATGTGGGCGCGAACGACGAGGACATCGAAACCTCGAACCTCGCCTCTTCCTCCGGCGTGCGGGGCATGGTCATCCGCGCCGGCATCACCAATCCATCGAACTACCGCGCGGCCCGGCATCTCGATGGCTGGCTGAAGGCGCGCCACATCATCGGCCTTTCCGGTGTCGATACGCGCGCGCTGACGCGCCGCATCCGCGAGAAGGGCTCTGTCGACGGGCTCATCGCGCATGATCCGTCGGGCAATTTCGACGTGCCCGCGCTGCTGGAAAAGGCGCGCGGCTGGCCCGGCATGGTCGGCCTCGACCTCGTGAAGGACGTGACCTGCGGCCAGAGCTACACCTGGAACGAGGCGCGCTGGAAATGGGGCTGCGGCTACGAGCCGGGACATGAGCTGAAGCACCGCGTCGTCGCCATCGACTACGGCATCAAGCGCAACATCCTGCGCTGCCTGACGAGTGCCGGCTGCGAGGTGACGGTCGTTCCCGCCGGGACGAAGGCGGAAGACATATTGGCGATGAACCCCGATGGCGTCTTCCTGTCGAACGGACCGGGCGACCCGGCGGCGACCGGCGAATATGCCGTGCCGGAAATCAGAAAACTCGTCGCGAGCGGCAAGCCCGTCTTCGGTATTTGTCTGGGCCACCAGATGCTCGCACTGGCGCTCGGCGCGAAGACCGAAAAGATGCATCAGGGCCATCACGGCGCCAACCATCCCGTGAAGGACCACACGACCGGCAAGGTCGAGATCACCTCGATGAACCACGGCTTCGCCGTCTCGCGAGAGAGCCTCGGGTCCGATCTCGAAGAGACGCATGTCTCGCTTTTCGACGGCTCGAATTGCGGCATCCGCCTGAAAGGCAAGCCGGTCTTCTCCGTCCAGTATCACCCCGAGGCCTCTCCCGGCCCGATGGATTCACACTACCTCTTCGACCGCTTCGTGAAGCTGATCGAGGAGGGGAAGTGATGGTGAGGAAGCGGACGTCTCAAAACAAAGCCGTCATGGCCCGGCTTGTCCGGGCCATCCACGACTTTGCTGCATGCGCCGAAAAGAAAGACGTGGATGGCCCGCATGAAGCGGGCCATGACGGTGTGGGGTGGCAATATGAAATTTTTTCGCCCCACGAATTCTCTCCAGTTCCTACAGCTCGCGCCGGTAACCGATAGTCATGCCCAAACGTACAGACATCAAAAGCATCATGATCATCGGCGCGGGGCCGATCATCATCGGACAGGCGTGCGAGTTCGATTACTCCGGCACGCAAGCCTGCAAGGCGCTGAAGGACGAGGGCTACCGGATCGTGCTGGTGAACTCGAACCCCGCCACGATCATGACCGACCCGGAGCTCGCCGACGCGACCTATATCGAGCCGATCACGCCGGAAATCGTCGCGAAGATCATCGAGAAGGAGCGCCCCGACGCGCTGCTGCCGACC
>PHEF01000054.1 GCA_002842875.1 Alphaproteobacteria bacterium HGW-Alphaproteobacteria-3
CCGCGGACAACCTCGCCGATGCGGCCGAGAAGATCGTCAAAGCCGTGAAGGAGGCCGCATAATGTCCGTTCTCGTCGACAAGAATACCAAGGTCATCTGCCAGGGCTTCACGGGTAATCAGGGTACGTTCCATTCGGAACAAGCGATTGCCTATGGCACGAAAATGGTCGGTGGCGTGAGCCCCGGCAAGGGCGGCACGAAGCATCTCGACCTGCCCGTCTTCAACACCGTTGCGGAAGCCGTCGAGAAGACGGGTGCTACCGCGTCCGCCATCTACGTGCCGCCGCCCTTCGCGGCCGACGCCATCCTCGAAGCGATCGATGCGGGCATCGAGCTTGCCGTCTGCATCACCGAGGGCATTCCCGTTCTCGACATGGTGAAGGTGAAGCGCGCGCTGTCGGCGTCGAAGACGCGCCTTGTCGGTCCGAACTGCCCGGGCGTCATCACGCCGGGCCAGTGCAAGATCGGCATCATGCCGGGCCATATCCACAAGCCGGGCTCGGTGGGCATCGTGTCGCGCTCGGGCACGCTTACCTATGAAGCGGTTGCCCAGACGACGGCCGCGGGCCTTGGCCAGTCCACCTGCATCGGTATTGGCGGCGACCCGGTGAACGGCACCAACTTTATCGACTGCCTCGAGATGTTCCTCGGCGATCCCGACACGACGTCGATCATCATGATCGGCGAAATTGGCGGCTCCGCCGAAGAGGATGCGGCGGAATTCCTGAAGGCTTCCAAGGTGAAGAAGCCCGTCGTCGGCTTCATCGCGGGCGTCACCGCCCCTCCCGGACGCCGCATGGGTCATGCCGGCGCCATCATTTCGGGCGGCAAAGGCGGCGCGGAAGACAAGATGGAAGCCATGCGTTCTGCCGGCATCACCGTCGCGAACTCACCCTCGGCGCTTGGCACGACGCTGGTCGAGGTGTTGAACGGGTAAGCCGGACCTCGTTTCTGGGCCGATTGAGCGGGGTTTTCGGGTTTCCGGAAGCCCCGCTTCGCTTTTTGGTGCCTTTTGGGCCGGTTCACGGCTTCGTCAGTATGAAATCGTAACGAAGCTTCTATATTCATACTGCAGGCACGCGATCTGACCCCCATTCCGGGGCACCTCAGAAAAATGTGCCTCTACGGCAAATCTCGTTGACTGGGAATTGCCTCTGTGGCAATTTTCATTCATGAAGCTCACCGACTGGCTCGAATCGAACAACCTGACGGCAAGCGCCTTTGCCGAGCAGCTTGGCGTGTCCGTGTCCACCGTCACGCGCTGCATGAACGGCCAGCGCCGCCCCGAATGGCAGACGCTCGATGCGATCTACAAGGCGACGCGCGGTCAGGTGACGCCGAACGATTTCCTGTCCGGCGAAGCGGCTCTTCAAGAAGCGGCCGGCGCCGCGCCGATGCCAAATGGACCAGACATCATGAGCAAGAATGGCGAGAACGACCGCATGGAGCGGACGTCCTTCCTTTACGGCGCCAATGCGCCCTTCGTGGAAGAGCTTTATGCCCGCTACCAGGAAAGCCCGTCCTCGGTCGATCCCGAATGGCAGACCTTCTTCAAGGGCCTCGGCGATGCGCCCGAAGATGTGTTGAAGGAAGCGAAGGGCGCTTCCTGGCAGCGGACCGACTGGCCGATCCACGCAAATGGCGAACTGGTGAGCGCGCTCGACGGCAATTGGGGTTCGGCGCCTGTGGAAGCAGGCAAGGTTCGCGAGAAGATCGAACAGCGGCGGCCCGCGGCGAGCGAAGACGACATCCGCGTGGCAACGCTCGATTCCGTCCGTGCCCTGATGATGATCCGCGCCTATCGCATCCGTGGCCATCTCGATGCCGATATCGATCCGCTCGCGCTTCGTCCGAAGTCGCAGCATCCCGAACTTCAGCCCGAAAGCTACGGCTTCGGGCCTGACGATCTCGACCGGCCGATTTTCATCGACAATGTGCTCGGCCTGGAAACGGCGACCGTGCGCGAAATGCTCGACATTCTGCGGCGTACCTATTGCGGGACGCTCGCTGTCGAATTCATGCATATCGGCGATCCGGAAGAGAAGGCCTGGATTCAGGAGCGCATCGAGGGGCCGGACAAGGAAATCGCCTTCACCGACATGGGCCGCTCGGCCATTCTCGACAAGCTCATTCAGGCCGAGGGTTTCGAGAAGTTCTGCGGCGTCAAGTATGTCGGCACCAAGCGTTTCGGCCTCGATGGTGCGGAAGCGATCATCCCCGCGCTTGAGCAGATCATCAAGCGCGGCGGCGCGCTCGGCGTGAAGGAGATCGTCTTCGGCATGGCGCATCGCGGTCGCCTCAACGTTCTGACGAACGTGATGTCGAAGCCCTATCGCGCTGTCTTCCACGAATTCAAGGGAGGCTCGTCGACGCCCGAAGACGTCGATGGATCGGGCGACGTGAAGTATCATCTCGGCGCCTCCTCGGACCGGGAGTTCGACGGCAACAAGGTGCATCTCTCGCTCACCGCCAATCCGTCGCATCTCGAAATCGTGGACCCCGTCGTGCTTGGCAAGGCGCGCGCGAAGCAGGATCAGCACCACGATCGCCAGCGCGGCACCGTGATCCCGCTGCTTATCCATGGCGATGCGGCCTTTGCGGGGCAGGGCATCGTTGCCGAATGTCTCGGTCTTTCCGACCTCAAGGGACACCGGACGGGCGGGTCGATCCATTTCATCATCAACAACCAGATTGGCTTCACCACCAGTCCGATCCACAGCCGCTCCTCGCCTTATCCCTCCGATGTCGCAAAGATGGTGCAGGCGCCGATCTTCCATGTGAATGGCGACGATCCGGAAGCGGTTGTCCATGCCGCGAAGATCGCGACGGAATTCCGTCAGCGCTTCAACAAGCCGGTTGTCATCGACATGTTCTGCTATCGCCGCTTCGGTCACAATGAAGGCGACGACCCGAGCATGACGCAGCCGCTCATGTACGACAAAATCAAGGATCATTCGACGACGCTGCAGATCTATTCGAAGCGCCTTGTCGACGAGGGGCTCATGTCGGCCGAGGAAGTCGACGAGCGTCTGGCCGCTTTCCGGGCCCAGCTCGAAGAGGATTTTCAGGCGGTGGCGACCTTTCGCCCGAACAAGGCGGATTGGCTCGACGGCCGCTGGTCGGGTTTCAGCAAGGCCGAAGGCGAGGCAAGGCGCGGCGAGACCGCCGTCGAGATCGAGAAGCTGAAGGAAATCGGCCGCAAGATTACCGATGTGCCGGACGGCTTCAACATCCACAAGACGGTGCAACGCTTCATGGACAATCGCCGCAAGGCGATCGATACCGGCGAGAATATCGACTGGTCGACGGCCGAGGCGCTTGCTTTCGGTTCGCTGCTCGACGAAGGCATCAAGGTCCGTCTTTCGGGCCAGGATTCCGAGCGTGGCACCTTCGTGCAGCGCCACTCGGTTCTCAACGACCAGATGACCGAAGACCGCTACGTGCCGCTCAACGGTATCTCCGAAGGTCAGGCGGAATACGAAGTCATCAATTCGATGCTTTCGGAAGCGGCCGTGCTCGGCTTCGAATACGGTTATAGCCTTGCGGAACCCAACGCACTCGTTCTCTGGGAAGCGCAGTTCGGCGATTTCGCAAACGGCGCGCAGGTCGTGATCGATCAGTTCATCTCATCGGGCGAACGCAAGTGGCTCCGAATGTCGGGCCTCGTCATGCTGTTGCCGCACGGCTATGAAGGCCAGGGACCGGAGCATTCCTCGGCACGGCTCGAGCGCTACCTGCAAATGTGCGCGGAAGATAATATGCAGGTCGCGAACTGCACGACGCCGATGAATTATTTCCACATTCTGCGCCGGCAGATGCACCGTAATTTCCGCAAACCGCTCATTCTGATGACGCCGAAGTCGCTGCTACGGCACAAGCGCTGTATCTCTAAAATCGACGAATTCGGACCGGGCTCCTCGTTCCATCGCGTGCTCTGGGACGATGCGGAAATGCTCTCCGGCCAGAAGATCGAGCTCGTCGCCGACAAGGAGATCAAGCGTGTCGTGCTCTGCACGGGCAAGGTCTATTACGATCTCTACGAGGAGCGGGAAAGGCGCGGTATCAACGATGTCTACCTCATGCGCGTCGAACAGCTTTATCCGTTCCCGGCGAAGTCGCTGATGACGGAACTCGCCCGCTTCCCGGATGCGGAATTCGTGTGGTGCCAGGAAGAACCCAAGAACATGGGTGCCTGGTTCTTCATGGAGCCGAATATCGAATGGGTGCTCGATCATATCGGTTCGCGTTATCGCCGCGCCACCTATGCGGGGCGTCCGGCTTCGGCCGCGACGGCGTCGGGCCTCATGAGCAAGCATAATCAGGAACTCAATCAGCTTCTTTCGGAAGCGCTCAGGATCGACTGATCCGGCACCGGAAGACGTTCGGAAAGGCAGACAACCCCTATGGCGACGGAAATTCGAGTACCCACGCTCGGCGAGTCGGTGACGGAAGCCACTGTCGCGCAATGGTTCAAGAAGCCCGGCGATACGGTCCAGGCGGATGAACCGCTCGTCGAACTCGAAACGGACAAGGTGACCGTCGAGGTGCCCGCTCCCATAGCGGGCGTGCTCTCGGAGATCATCGCCAAGGATGGCGAGACGGTCGAGGTCGGCGCGCTGCTCGGTCAGATCGGCGAAGGCAAGGGCGCGGCGCCCGCTCCGAAGAAGGAAGAGCCGAAGAAGGCGGAAGTGAAGGCCGAGGCAAAGCCCGAGCCGAAAAAGGCCGAAGCCGCCGCCCCCTCGAAGCCTGCCGATGCCGAACCTTCGCCTGCGGTGCGCCGCGTTGCCGCCGAAAACGATCTCGACGTGTCGAAGATCGAAGGTACGGGCAAGGGCGGCCGCGTGACGAAGGCCGATGCCGAAGAAGCTGTTGCTTCCGGTTCTTCCGCACCCGCGGCCCCCGTTCAGGTGAAGGCGCCGGCGCCCGCCGACCGGGGCGCGCGCGAGGAGCGCGTGAAGATGACGCGGCTGCGCAAGACCATCGCGACGCGCCTCAAGGAAGCGCAGAACACGGCGGCCATGCTCACCACCTTCAATGAGGTGGACATGAGCGCGGTCATGGCGCTGCGTTCTCAATACAAGGATGTTTTCGAGAAGAAGCATGGCGTGCGCGTCGGCTTCATGGGCTTCTTCGTGAAGGCCTGCATCCACGCGCTGCACGAGATTCCGGCGGTCAATGCCGAGATCCAGGGCGAGGAGATGGTCTACAAGAACTACTATAATATCGGCGTCGCCGTCGGCACGGATCGCGGCCTCGTCGTGCCGGTGCTGCGGGAGGCACAGGATCTTTCGATTGCCGGTATCGAGAAGTCGATCAACGATTTCGGCCGCCGCGCGCGTGACGGTGCGCTCAAGCTCGAAGAGCTGCAGGGCGGCACCTTCACCATCTCCAACGGCGGCGTCTACGGTTCGCTCATGTCGACACCGATCCTCAATGCACCGCAGTCGGGCGTGCTCGGCATGCACAAGATACAGGAACGGCCGATGGTCGTGGGCGGAAAGATCGAGATCAGACCGATGATGTATCTCGCGCTCTCCTACGATCACCGGATCGTCGATGGCAAGGAAGCGGTCACCTTCCTCGTCCGCGTCAAGGACGTGCTGGAAGACCCGCAGCGCCTGCTGCTCGATCTCTGAGGTAAATCAATGGCTGATGCATTCGACCTTGTGGTGATCGGCGCCGGCCCCGGCGGCTATGAATGCGCGATCAAGGCTGCGCAACTCGGCCGAACTCTTTCACGAGGCGGGGACGAGTTTCGAGGATATGGGCATCGAGGTGCCGAAGCCGAAGCTCAACCTGAAGCAGATGCTCGCCTTCAAGGACGAGGCGATCGACGGAAACACCAAGGGCATCGAGTTCCTCTTCAAGAAGAACAAGATCGAGTGGGTGAAGGGCGAGGGCTCTATCGCCGCGCCCGGCAAGGTGAAGGCTGGCGACCGTACGCTCGAAACGAAGAACATCGTGATCGCGACAGGCTCCGAGGTCGCAAAGCTGCCGGGGGTCGAGATCGACGAGAAGACGGTCGTCTCCTCGACCGGCGCGCTTGAACTCGGCAAGGTGCCGGGCAAGCTTCTCGTCGTCGGTGGCGGCGTGATCGGGCTTGAGCTCGGGTCTGTCTGGGGCCGTCTCGGCGCGGAAGTGACCGTCGTCGAATTCCTCGACAACATCCTGCCCGGCACGGATGGCGAGGTGGTGAAGAATTTCACCCGTACACTGAAGAAGCAGGGCTTCTCCTTCAAGCTCGGCACGAAGGTGACGAAGATCGAAAAGGCGAAGTCCGGCGTCAAGGTGAGCGTCGAGCCGGCGAAAGGCGGCGAGGCGGAAGTCCTCGATGCCGATATCGTGCTGGTCGCCATCGGCCGCGTTGCCTACACGCAGGGGCTCGGCCTCGACAAGGTGGGCGTTGCGACCGACAAGCGCGGCCGTGTCGAAGTCGATGCGTCGTTCAAGACGAATGTCGATGGCATCTATGCGATTGGCGATGTGATCGCGGGGCCGATGCTGGCGCACAAGGCGATGGAAGAAGGTGTCGCGCTTGCCGAACGGCTTGCGGGGCATTACGGCGCGGTCAATTACGATGTCATTCCGGGCGTCGTCTATACCTCGCCGGAAGTCGCCTCCGTCGGCAAGACGGAAGAGCAGTTGAAGGAAGCGGGCATCGACTACAATGCCGGCAAGTTTCCCTTCACCGCGAATGGGCGGGCGAAAGCGAACAAGACGACCGAGGGCTTCGTCAAGATTCTCGCCGACAAGAAGACCGACCGTGTGCTCGGCGTTCACATCATCGGCGTCGGCGCGGGCGAGCTGATCGCACAGGCGGTCGTCGCGATGGAGCTGTCGTCGAGTTCGGAAGACATCGCCCGCATGTGCATCGCGCATCCCACGATGTCGGAGGCGGTGAAGGAAGCCGCGCTGGCGGTTACGGGCGTTCCCATTCACATGTGATCGGGGCTGGTATCAGACCGGTTTCAGCGGCGAGTGAGGTTCCGGTGGCAGAACGATGCGGATGCTGTCGTTCGGCTTCACTTCGCCGCCTTGCAGCACAATTCCCATGATGCCTGCCTTGCGGATCAGATTTCCGTCCGCGTCTCGGCCGAGCACCGCCTGCATCAGGCCGGGTTGAATACCGTCGAGTTGCGTGCAGGGGTTGCGCAGTCCCGTCACTTCAATGATCGCGCTGTCTCCGATATGCAGGTTCGTTCCCGCGGGCAGTGCCAAAAGTTCGACGCCCCGCGTGGTGATGTTCTCGCCCATGCGGCCCGGCGCGACAGTGAAACCTCTCGCTTCCAGCTCGTCCATCAGTTCCGCATGGATCAGGTGGACTTGCCGCAGATTGGGTTGCGAGGGATCGCGCGCCACGCGGGAGCGATGTTGCACCGTCGCTCCCATATGCGCATCGTCCGCGACGCCCAGCCCCGCGAGAAGCGCGATGGCGGAGGTATTCTCTTTGCGCATCGTGTGAGAGCTGCTGACGCTCACTGCGACGACAGTGCCCTGCATGATCATTTTCTCCGCTGCGCCTTGTCGTAAACTTCCAACAGCCGCGCCGCATCGACCTCCGTATACATCTGCGTGGTCGAGAGGCTCGCATGGCCGAGCAGTTCCTGGATCGCGCGCAGGTCGCCGCCGCCCGCAAGCAGATGCGTCGCAAAGCTGTGGCGCAGGGCATGCGGCGTTGCCGTTTCGGGAAGGCCGAGCCGCCGCCGCAGTCCGATCATCGTTTCGCGAACCTGCCGCTGGCCGAGCCGCCTTCCCCTCGCGCCGACGAAAAGCGGGTCGCTTCCCGCAAGTCCGAAGGGACAGAGCCTCAGATAGGCTTCCACCGCTTCGCGTGCGGCGGGCAGCACGGGAACGATGCGTTCCTTGTTGCCCTTGCCGGTGATGCGGAGCGTCTCTTTCAATGGCGCCTCGCGCCGGTCGAGCCCGAGCGCTTCCGACACGCGAAGGCCGCAACCATAGAGCAGCGTCAATACCGCAATGTCGCGCGCGGCGATCCACGGGTTGTCGGGAGCGGTTTCGGCCTCGTCCAGAAGATTTCGCGCGCCCTTCACCGTCAACGGCTTCGGCAGCGCATGCGGCAGCTTCGGCGAGCGCAGCGCTGTTGCCGAGGCGTTCGAAAGAACTTTCGAGCGGTCGAGAAACCGGAAGAAGGAGCGGACGCTCGAAATCAGCCGTGCGATCGAGCGGCTTTGCAGGCCTTCGTTACGGCGATGGCTGACAAAGGCGCGGAAGTCGCGTGTTTGGAGGGCGGCGAGCGCGTCGAGACTGGCGGGTCCACCCAGATGATCGACGAGGAATTCGAAGAAGCGCGTGAGGTCGCGGTGATAGTTCACCAGCGTCGCCTCGCTCATGCGGCGTTCACCCATCAGATGGGCATACCAGTTCCGGATTTCCGTTCGCGCGTCGGGGGCTGCGGGGATCGCCCTCGCGGCTTCGTCCGGCGCGGGGGCGCCGCTCAACGCGCGGGCGGCAGATCGAGCCATTGGCGCACGCAGCGCTCGACGACATCGGCGAGGAATTCGAGCAGGTCCACCGCCTGATCGGGGTGAAACTGTTCCGGGTCGAAACCGCCAAGCGCGAGGAGGCCGGGCGGCGAGGCGGGCGAGAAGTCGAGCCGCACCAGCGCTTCGGAATGGATATCCTCGGCCAGATTTCCGTAGAGACCCCGGCTGCCGCGCACATGGGCCGAAAGGCGGCATCGTTCGCCCGGTCCGAGGATGCGATCTACGCCGCCGGGTTCCAGCACGCGCACGCCGCGAATGCCGATGCCGGAAACGCCGCTCGCCGTTTCGATGCAGACGGTCGAGGCACGCACGCCAAGCACGCGGGCGAGACCGTCGGGCGTCGTCACATATTCGATCAGGTGCTCGAAGGAGCGGGCATCGAGAAGCCGCAGCGCCGCCGCATGCACCTGTTCGCGCGCAATGCTGTTGAGCGACGAGGCCTCGATGAGGTCCGACTGGATGTCGCGCAGCATGCGCACCTGGTTCTGCAGCCGGCCGATCATGAAGTGCTGCATGTCGAGCACATTGCGGCCGGTCGACTGCGAGGGGGGCACGAGCGCGGAAATGAGATCGGGGTCGTTTGCGAGCAGCTCGGGATGCAGGCGCAGATAGGACTTCACCTCGTCCGCGGACAGGGTGGCCTCCGTATCGTCGATCCGCTTTGCTTCGGTGCTGTCGTTTTGCTGGCTCATGGCCTCAGCATCCCCCGAAATACGTTTCTAAATTATTGGCTCTAAAGTATTTTCTGTCCGGTCTTTTTCCAGTCCGACAGGAATGTTTCGAGACCCTTGTCGGTCAGGGGATGCGCCGCCAACCCCTTGAGCACGGCGGGCGGCACGGTGGCGACGTCCGCGCCGGCGAGCGCCGATTCCTTCACATGGTTCGCGCTGCGAATCGAGGCGGCGAGAATCTCGGTCTTGAGCGCTGGGTAGTTATCGTAAATTTCCCTGATCTCGCGGATGAGTTCCATGCCGTCGAGATTGATGTCGTCGAGGCGGCCGATAAAGGGCGAAACGAAAGTCGCCCCCGCTTTGGCCGCGAGCAGCGCCTGGTTCGAAGAGAAACAGAGCGTCACATTGACCATCGTGCCTTCGCCGGTGAGCGTCTTGCAGGCCTTGAGCCCGTCCCAGGTGAGCGGCACCTTCACGGCGATGTTCTTCGCGATCTTCGCGAGTTTGCGGCCTTCCGCGATCATCGTCTCCGCGTCGAGCGCGGTCACTTCCGCGCTGACGGGGCCTTCGACGATGCCGCAGATTTCCTCGACCACTTCAAGGAAGTTGCGGCCGGATTTCGCGATGAGCGAGGGGTTGGTGGTCACACCGTCCAGCAGGCCGGTCTCGGCAAGCTCGCGGATGTCGGCGATGTCGGCTGTGTCGACGAAGAATTTCATGGATGCCTTGATCTTTGCGGTCGGTTGGGTACGCGTCTTTTGACCGCAGTGTAGTCGAGAGCGGTGCGGAAGGCTTCCTTCTTTTGCCGCCACCCGTGTTCATGCGCAAGGTCTCATCGTGGCTCTTGCTTTACGACGCGTTACAGTGTCGTGTCGATTTCGAACCTTCTCCCCCCGGCAATTCGAATGGCTTCCGAAATATCCACAGAAGACGAGATCGTTTCGGGAACAGTCAGCGTCCTGCTGCCTCTCGCCCTGCCTCGGCCCTATGACTACAAGGTGCCGGCGGGTGTGCAGGTGCGGCCGGGCAGCTATGTGATCGTGCCGCTCGGGCCGCAGGAGGTGATCGGCGTCGTCTGGGGCGAGGGAACGGGCGAGGTTGGCCACAACAGGTTAAGGCCCGTGACCGAGGTCCTCGACGTTCCGCCCATGCCGGAGGTGCTTCGCCGCTTCGTGGACTGGGTCGCGGGCTACACCGTTTCGCCGCCGGGTTCGGTGCTGCGCCTCGCGATCCGGGCGCCGGGTGCGCTCGAAGCGCCACGGATGCGCACAGCCTACAGGCTCGGCGCCGCGCGGCCTTCGCGCATGACGCCGGCACGGGCCCGCGCGGTCGAGGTGGCGGAAGACGGTTTTGCACGAACGGTTCGGGAGCTTGCCGAAGAGGCGGGCGTGTCGGACGGGGTGGTGCGCGGCCTCGTCGATGCAGGCGCGCTTCTGCCGGTCGATCTTCCCACCGAGGCGTCCTTTCCAGAGCCCCGTCCGGACATGCCGGGTGTCGCGCTGTCACCGGAGCAGGCGGAGGCTGCCGGCCTTCTGCGCGGTCATGTGGAGGCGCGGCGTTTTGCGGCGGTGCTTCTGGACGGTGTCACCGGCTCCGGCAAGACGGAGGTCTATTTCGAAGCGGTGGCGGCGGCTCTCTCCCGGGGCAAGCAGGTTCTCATCCTGCTGCCCGAGATCGCGCTTACGAGCCAGTTTCTCGACCGCTTCGAACGCCGTTTCGGCTGCCGCCCGGCGGAATGGCATTCCGATCTTTCGACGCGGGAGCGCCGCCGCGTCTGGCGCGGTGTGGCGGAGGGGCGTGTGCCCGTTGTCGTCGGCGCGCGTTCGGCGCTGTTCCTGCCTTTCCCCGAACTCGGCCTCATCGTTGTCGATGAGGAGCACGATGCCGCCTTCAAGCAGGAAGACGGCGTCCCCTATCATGCGCGCGACATGGCGGTCGTGCGCGCCTCGCTTGGCCAGTTTCCCATCGTCCTCAGTTCGGCGACACCCTCGCTCGAGACGGCGGTCAATGCCGAGCAGGGCCGCTACGCACGGGTGCGGCTCGAGGCACGCCACGGCGTGGCGGAATTGCCGGATGTCACCGCCATCGACATGCGTGCCGATCCGCCGGAGCGCGGGCGGTGGCTTTCGCCCGTGCTCGTGCGCGAGATCCACAAGGCGCTCGAGGCGGGCGAGCAGTCGATGCTTTTTCTCAATCGCCGAGGTTATGCGCCGCTCACGCTCTGCCGCACCTGCGGTCATCGCATCGAATGCCCGCAATGTTCGGCCTGGCTCGTCGAACACCGGTTCCGGCGGGAACTCGTCTGCCATCATTGCGGCTACAGCGCGCCGGTGCCGAAGGCGTGCCCTTCGTGCGGTGCGGAGGACGCGCTTGTTGCCTGCGGTCCGGGTGTGGAGCGGATCGCGGAGGAAGTCGCGGAGCTGTTTCCGCAGGCGCGCGCCGCCATCGTCTCGAGCGACAATCTCCGCGGTCCCGCCGCGCATGAAGCGGTCTTTGCCGCCATCGAGGCGCGCGAGGTCGACATCGTCATCGGCACGCAGATCGTCGCCAAGGGCCATCACTTCCCCTGGCTCACGCTGGTCGGCGTCGTCGATGCCGATCTCGGCCTCGAAAATGGCGATCTTCGCGCCGGCGAGCGGACCTTCCAGCTCCTGCAGCAGGTGGCGGGCCGTGCAGGGCGCGCCGAGCGGCCGGGCCGGGTCTTCCTGCAATCCTTCATGCCGGAGCACGGGGTGATGCGGGCGCTCGTCTCGGGCCGCCGGGACGAGTTCCTTGCCCGGGAGGCGGCGGCGCGGGAGCGGGTGGGTCTTCCCCCCTTCGGCCGGCTGGTCGGTGTGGTCGTTTCGGCGCCGGATGCCGCCCTTGCCCAGAAAGTCGCCCGCGAGATGTCCCGCCGGGTGCCGCGAACGGAAGACGTCTCGGTGCTCGGGCCCGCGCCCGCGCCGCTGGCGCTGCTCAGGGGCCGCACCCGGCTTCGCTTCCTCGTGAAGGCCGGGCGGAGCGTCAATATCCAGAGCTTTGTCCGCGCCTGGCTCGAAGACATGAAAATCCCGAACGCCGTGCGCGTCTCGGTCGATGTGGACCCCTATAGTTTCATGTAGCGGGGAGTCGCGGGCGAATGCCTGCTGACGCAGGGGCAGCGGTCTCCTGCGTGGCCCCGGAAGGCCCAAAATGCCGCAGGCACGCCCATTTCGCGGCCAGCATGTTGCGCATGGCAAGACCATGTGTTACCTAACGCGCGGCCTCGGGGGCGGGTCTCTTCCCGTTCCTCTTGAGGCCAAAATTAGCTAATGATTTCAAATAATTGGTGCGGTCGCTCACGGTTACCGCGCCGATTTTCACGAAAAGCACAGGCGAGCGCCGCACGTGTCATCCGATCATCCCGTTTCTGGTGTAGCCGGCCGTTATGCGACAGCCCTCTTCGAGTTGGCTGAGGCGCAGAATGCGCTCGACGCCGTGGCTGCCGATCTCGACGGTATCCGTACCATGATGAACGAGAGCGGGGACCTCCTTCGTCTCGTTCGCAGCCCGATCTACAGCGCCGAGGAACAGGGCCGCGCCTTTGCCGCGATCCTCGACAAGGCTGGCGCTGCGGGCCTCGTGAAGAATTTCGTGGGCCTCGTCATCAAGAACCGCCGTCTCTTTGTTCTTCCCGACATGATCCGGGCCTACAAGGAGATCCTGGCGGTGAAGCGCGGCGAAATGACGGCCGACGTGACCTCCGCGCATCCGCTCGGGCAGGCGCAGGTCGAAAGCCTGAAGGCCGCACTCAAGGTCGCCACGGGCCGTGACGTCAATATCGATACCAAGGTCGATGCCGCGCTCCTCGGTGGGCTCGTCGTCAAGGTCGGCAGCCGGATGATCGATTCCTCGCTGCGGACCAAACTCAATTCTCTCAAGATCGCCATGAAAGAGGCTTCCTGATGGACATTCAGGCTGCGGAAATCTCCGCCATCCTCAAGCAGCAGATCAAGGATTAGGTTTCCGAGATCGGCCAGGTGCTTTCCGTCGGTGACGGTATCGCCCGCGTCTACGGTCTCGACAATGTCGAGGCCGGTGAAATGGTCGAGTTCCCGGGCGGTGTCCGCGGCATGGCCCTGAACCTCGAGGCCGACAATGTCGGCGTCGTGATTTTCGGTTCCGACCGGAACATCAAGGAAGGCGACACGGTCAAGCGCACGGGCGCCATCGTGGACGTTCCCGTCGGCAAGGGCCTGCTCGGCCGCGTGGTCGACCCGCTGGGCAATCCGATCGACGGCAAGGGACCGATCGTGGGTTCGGAACGCCGCCGCGTGGACGTGAAGGCGCCGGGCATCATTCCCCGGAAATCGGTGCATGAGCCGATGCAGACGGGCCTCAAGGCCATCGACGCGCTGATCCCGATCGGCCGCGGCCAGCGCGAGCTGATCATCGGCGACCGCCAGACCGGCAAGACCGCCATCGCCATCGACGCGATCCTGAACCAGAAGCCGCTCAACCAGGGCGACGACGAGAGCCAGAAGCTCTACTGCATCTACGTCGCCATCGGCCAGAAGCGCTCGACGGTCGCGCAGATCGCGAAGACGCTCGAAGAAAACGGTGCGCTCGAATACACGATCATCGTCGCCGCCACGGCGTCCGATCCGGCGCCGCTGCAGTTCCTGGCGCCCTTCGCCGGCTGCACCATGGGCGAATTCTTCCGCGACAACGGCATGCACGGCCTCGTCGTCTATGACGATCTTTCCAAGCAGGCCGTTGCCTATCGTCAGATGTCCCTCCTTCTTCGCCGCCCGCCGGGACGCGAAGCCTATCCGGGCGACGTCTTCTATCTCCATTCCCGCCTGCTCGAACGCGCGGCGAAGCTCAACGATGACAACGGCAACGGTTCGCTGACCGCGCTGCCCATCATCGAGACCCAGGCGAACGACGTGTCGGCCTATATTCCGACAAACGTCATTTCGATCACGGACGGCCAGATATTCCTCGAGACGGACCTCTTCTACCAGGGCATCCGTCCGGCGGTGAACGTCGGTCTCTCGGTGTCGCGCGTCGGATCTGCGGCGCAGATCAAGGCGATGAAGCAGGTCGCGGGCAAGATCAAGGGCGAGCTTGCCCAGTATCGCGAAATGGCGGCCTTCGCGCAGTTCGGTTCCGACCTCGACGCGGCAACGCAGCGCCTTCTCAATCGCGGGGCGCGCCTCACGGAACTCCTGAAGCAGGGACAATTCTCGCCGCTCAAGGTGGAAGAGCAGGTCGTCGTGATCTATGCCGGCGTGAACGGCTATCTCGACAAGCTGCCGGTCGGCGATGTACGCCGCTTCGAAGAGGAACTGCTCCGTAATATCCGGACGAAACACGAGGACATCCTCGAGGCGGTTCGCACCGAGAAGCAGCTTTCCTCCGATACGGAAGCCAAGCTCAAGGCGGCGGTCGAGAGTTTCTCCAAAGCGTTCGCCTGAACCGGCGAAAAGGTAAAGGCGCATGGCTAGCCTCAAGGACCTTAGAAACCGCATCGCCAGCGTGAAGGCGACGCAGAAGATCACGAAGGCGATGCAGATGGTCGCCGCAGCGAAACTGCGCCGTGCGCAGGATGCGGCGGAAGCCGCCCGGCCCTATGCGGAACGCATGGACCGGGTGCTGGCGAACCTGTCGACCGGCATGGCCGGGCGCGACGATGCGCCGGCTCTTCTTGCCGGCACGGGCAGCGACCAGGTGCATCTCGTGATCGTCGCCACGGCCGATCGTGGCCTTTGCGGCGGTTTCAATTCGTCGATCGCGCGTCTGGCGCGTCAGCGCATCGTCAAGCTGATCGGCGAAGGCAAGACCGTGAAGATCGTGACGGTCGGCCGCAAGGGGCGCGACACGCTGAAGCGCGACTTTGGCGATCGCATTGTGAAGTCCTTCGAGTTCACCGGCATTCGCCAGATCGGCTTCGCTCAGGCGGAAGAGATCGCCAGGACTGTCCTCGACATGTTCGAGGCAGGCGAGTTCGACGTCGCTACGCTCTTCTATTCGAAGTTCGTGAATGTGGTCAGCCAGATCCCGACCACACAGCAGCTCGTTCCGGCGAGTGTCGCTGCCTTGGACGCGGAGGGCGCCGACCTTGGCGGCGCCATCTATGAATACGAGCCTGACGAAGGCGAGATTCTGAAGGAGCTTTTGCCGCGCAACCTCGCCGTGCAGATTTTCCGCGCGCTGCTTGAAAACGTGGCGGGCGAGTTCGGTGCGAAGATGTCGGCCATGGACAATGCCACGCGCAATGCGGGCGACATGATCAAGAAGCTGAACATCACCTACAACCGGTCGCGCTCTAGAGCATTTTCAAGTCCGGTGGATTGGCCGGATGGCTCGGAAAATGCGGCAAGACAGAAATCGAACGTCCCGCACGGGAAGATGAAGGAACGAACATGAGCAACGCAGTCGGAAAGATCGCTCAGGTTATTGGCGCTGTCGTGGACGTGGAGTTCACCGACCATTTGCCCGCCATCCTGAACGCGCTGGAAACGGATAATGGCGGCAACCGTCTTATCCTCGAAGTCGCGCAGCATCTGGGCGAGAACACGGTCCGTACCATCGCGATGGATACGACCGAGGGTCTGACCCGTGGCCATGAAGTCCGCGACACGGGCGCGGCGATTTCGGTGCCGGTGGGTGAGGGTACGCTCGGCCGCATCATCAACGTCATCGGCGAGCCGGTGGACGAAGCGGGCCCGGTCAAGGCCGAGGGCACCCGTGAAATCCACCAGGACGCGCCGTCCTTTGTCGAGCAGTCGACGGAAGCGCAGATGCTCGTTACGGGCATCAAGGTTGTCGATCTGCTCGCGCCATACGCGCGCGGCGGCAAGATCGGCCTGTTCGGCGGCGCCGGCGTCGGCAAGACGGTTCTCATCCAGGAACTCATCAACAACATCGCCAAGGCGCATGGCGGTTACTCGGTGTTCGCCGGCGTCGGCGAGCGCACACGCGAAGGCAACGATCTCTATCACGAGATGATCGAGTCGGGCGTGAACAAGGACCCGCGCGAGAACAATGGCGACACGACCGGTTCGAAATGCGCCCTGGTGTTCGGGCAGATGAACGAGCCTCCGGGGGCCCGCGCGCGCGTCGCGCTGACGGGTCTCACCGTCGCCGAGCATTTCCGCGACAAGGGCCAGGACGTGCTCTTCTTCGTGGACAACATCTTCCGCTTCACGCAGGCGGGTTCGGAAGTGTCGGCCCTTCTCGGCCGTATTCCTTCCGCCGTGGGCTATCAGCCGACGCTCGCGACCGACATGGGCACGCTGCAGGAGCGCATCACGACGACGACCAAGGGCTCGATCACGTCGGTGCAGGCGATTTACGTGCCCGCCGACGACTTGACCGACCCGGCGCCCGCGACCTCCTTCGCTCACCTTGACGCGACCACGGTTCTCAACCGTGCGATCTCGGAAAAGGGCATCTATCCGGCCGTGGACCCGCTCGACTCGACGAGCCGCATTCTCGAGCCTCGCGTCGTCGGTCAGGAGCATTACGACACGGCGCGCCGCGTGCAGGAAATCCTGCAGCGCTACAAGTCGCTCCAGGACATCATCGCGATCCTGGGCATGGACGAGCTTTCGGAAGAAGACAAGCTCGTCGTCGCCCGCGCGCGCAAGATCGAGCGCTTCCTGAGCCAGCCCTTCTTCGTCGCCGAAGTCTTCACCGGCACGCCGGGCGTCCTTGTCGACATCAAGGACACGATCAAGGGCTTCAAGGGTCTGTGCAACGGCGATTACGACCATCTGCCGGAAGCGGCCTTCTACATGGTCGGGACCATCGAGGATGCGATCGCGAAGGCCGAGCGTCTCGCGAAGGAAGCCGCCTGAGGCGTCTGACCGGACAAGGTGAAAGCGGATGGCTGAGAAGCTGAA
Source organism: Alphaproteobacteria bacterium HGW-Alphaproteobacteria-3 (assembly GCA_002842875.1). GTDB lineage: Bacteria > Pseudomonadota > Alphaproteobacteria > Parvibaculales > Parvibaculaceae > Parvibaculum. The sequence goes on from PHEF01000054.1 coordinate 17,044, forward strand.
TTTCGACCTCGTATCGCCCGAACGGCTGCTCCTCTCCGAGCAGGTCGATATGGTGACGGTGCCGGGTGCGGATGGCGATATGGGCATCATGGGCGGCCATGCGCCGGTCATGGCGACGCTTCGGCCCGGCGTCATCGGCGTCGAGACGGAAGGACAGCCCGAACGGCGTTATTTCGTGCGCGGCGGTTTCGTCGAGGTGACGCTTGCGGGGCTTACGGTGCTCGCCGAGCATACGGTTCCGCTCGCGGAACTCGATTCGGCGGCGCTCGAGCGCGAAATCGCCGATGCGCAGGAAGATGTGGCGGACGCAAAAACCGACGAAAAGCGCCGGATTGCGCAGGAAAAGCTCGATTATCTGACGCAACTTCGTCAGGCGCTCTGAGGCTTTCGGGACAAATACCGCCAAAAATGCCGATGGGCGGCCCTCCGGAACCCGGAGTGCCGCCTTTTCGTTTCCGGAATGAACAAACGTCCCGGGCGGCAAGCTGCGGCAATCGGCCTTGTCCTGGCTCTTAAACCGGGAGGCCGTGGCCGCTATATTGCTGTTGTCATATATCGCTGGGCGGCCAGGCGGCCGGCGCGGCATGAGGTAGGGTTCGATGAGCCGTCACTGGACACTCGACGACATCAAATGGGCGGACTTCGACGCGTCGAAGGTCGATCCCGACATCCTGCGCGCCGTGAAGGCTGCGGCGATGGTCGAGTTCAATGCGCCGGATTATGTGACCTATCTCTGTAACGTCTTCTCGGACCGGCCGGACGTCAAGGAAGCGGTCTACCAATGGGGCGACGAGGAGGTCCAGCACGGCCAGGCGCTGGCGCGCTGGGCGGAGCTTGCCGATCCGGGTTTCAGTTTCGACAGGGCCTTCCAGCGCTTCCGCGACGGCTATGCCATTCCGACGGACGCCATCGTGAGCGTGCGCGGCAGCCGCGGCGGCGAGCTCATCGCGCGCTGTGTCGTCGAGAGCGGCACCTCGTCCTATTACACGGCCATCAAGGATGCGACGGACGAGCCCGTGCTGAAGCAGATCGCATCGAATATCGCAGCGGACGAGTTTCGCCACTACAAGCTCTTCTACGACCAGTTCAACGATCTCGGCGAAACACCGCCCTCGATCCTCGACCGTGTTCGCGTCGCGGTCGGACGCGTATCCGAGGCGGATGACGACGAACTTGCCTGCGCCTATTACGCGGCGAACACGCCCGTCGATGGAAGCGTGCCCTACAGGCGCGCGACCTTTGCGAAGGCCTATGAGAAGCGAGCGCTCGGCCTCTACCGCCGCCAGCATGTCGAGCGGCTGATTTCCATGGTCGGCAAGGCGGCGGGGCTCAGGCCGCACGGGCTTGTCATGCGGGGCGTCACGTCGCTCGCCTGGCGTTACTGGCAGTTTCGCAATTGGCAGCTTGCACGCGACGCGATTTGAACGGGACGCGGGCGGCCGCGCTAGAGTTTATTCGCCCGGAACGGCAAGCGGTCCGAGTTCGCGGACGATCCGTTCGTAAACCCCGCGCTTGAAGGGTACGATCAGTTCGAGGAGTTCCTCGACGGGTACCCAGGTCCATTCGCTGAATTCCTGGTGGTCGTCGGCGGCGATGTCGATGTCATTGTCCTCGCCGGTGAAGCGCATGGCGAACCATTTCTGCTTCTGGCCACGATATTTGCCCTTGAGTGCGACGCCGACAAGATGGGGCGGCAGATCGTAGGTGAGCCAGTCCGATGTCTCGCCGACGATCCGTGCTTTCGCGATGCCCGTTTCCTCCAGCAATTCGCGCATGGCCGCTTCCTCGGCGCTCTCGCCATCGTCGATGCCGCCTTGCGGCATCTGCCAGGTGAGCGCGCTTCCGGTATCGACTTCCTGTATGCGGTTGCCGACCCAGATGAGCCCGTCGCGATTGATGAGCATGATGCCGACGCAAGGCCGGTAGGGAAGCGTTTCCGGGTTCACTGAATTCCATCCTGATTGCGGTTGGGCGTCTGCCCGTCAGTCGCGCGTCAGCGCCGTTGCGGGCACCAGCACATAGCCTTGTTTCTCGAGCGAGACCGCCCATTGCGCAAGCGCATCGACCGTCACCGGGAAGCCGGACGCGACACCGAGTGCCACTCCCGATTGTTGCGACGCTTCTTTCAACATGTCGAGCGACGTTGCGATGACTTCGGGGTTCTGCACCGGGTCGACGATGCGGTTTGCCTGAGCGACGGGAAGGCCGATCTCGCGGGCAAGCGATGGCGCGATGCTGCGCACCGAAGCGCCATTGTCGACATAAAGAAGCCCGCGCGCCGCTATCGTCTCGAGCACGGGTTTCAGAGATGTGGGCGAGGTCGTGAAGCGCGCGCCCTGATAGTTCATGACGCCGGCATAGCCCGTGAAGCGGCTCATCAGCCATTCGAGGCGCGAGATGTTTTCCGCCGCCCCGGAGCTCGTCAGCAGCGTGTGGGGGCCGGGATCGTTCTGGGGATAGCCGAAGGGCTCCATCGGCAGTTCGAGCAGCACTTCGTGCCCGGCGTCGCGCGCGCGTTCGATCCATTTCTGTAGATCGGAACCGTAGGGTGCAAAGGAGAGCGTGACTTCCGGAGGCAAAACCTCGATCGCATGCGCGGTGGCGCTCTCCGAGATGCCCATGCCGCTGACAACGAGCGCGATGCGCCGGTCGGCTTGCGTGCCGGGTGGCACCGGCCTCGCATAGACGTCGGACGGTCTGCGTCCGTCGCGACCGATTTTCGGCAAAGGGCCGTCTTCGGATGTCTCGATCAGCGCCGGATCGGGAACCGGCGGCAACAGGATGGCGGAGCGGATATCGCCGTTCCCGCTCGCCGCTTCGTCGCCGGATACGGTTTCGGCGCCGACGATGCGCACCTCGGAGGCGACGTCCTCGTCGACGCCCTTGTCGAGGTTTTGCGCCGCTTCGAAAAGCGCGCGTTCCTCCGCGCTCAGGGCGCCTGGACCGGGAGGGCTTATGGCCGGCATTTCGGGCGTCGTGGCTGCGATTCCATCGCCGGAAGGCGCCTCCCCTCCGGTTGCGTCTTCGGGTGCGGAAGAAATAGCGGCTTCGGGCGCGAGCGCGACGTGAATGACGGGTTCCCCCGCGAAGCGGCTGTCCGACAGGAGAAGCCAGGCGATGGTGCTGCCATAAACGGCGGCGACCAGTGCGGCCGTTATGGGAAGCGCACGAAGGCGGCGCCCGCTATTGTCCGCGGGTCCGCCGTCAATCGAAGCGGAAGTGCCGCTCGCCGCTGTCTTCGCCACCATGCTCGCAATTCATCTCCGGCGGGCTTTTTCCGCGCAGCGTCTCAGTTGGCCATGGCGCTCGAGGTGCTGCCGGCGCCGAGGAAGGCCGAATCCTTGCGTGCACCGTTCAGCAGGTCGATCGCATAGAGAAGCTGCTTGTCTTCGCTCTTGTCCTTCGGCACGAAGCTGTCGGAACCGGCCATTTCGTCGCCTTCTTCGGCAGCCAGATGGCCGGGAAGCGCGGATTCGCCCGTCCGGTTGATCTGCTTCTTCTCTTCGGGCGCCGTCTGGGTGACGACGATGTCGGGATCGATGCCCTTCGCCTGGATCGAGCGGCCGGCGGGCGTGTAGTAGCGCGCGGTCGTCAGGCGCAACGCACCGTCCGACCCGAGCGGGATGATGGTCTGGACCGAGCCCTTGCCGAAGGAGCGCGTGCCGAGGATGGTCGCGCGGCGATGGTCCTGCAGTGCGCCGGCGACGATTTCGGACGCGCTGGCCGAGCCGCCGTTCAAAAGCACGATGATCGGCCGGCCCCCGGTGACATCGCCGCCGCGTGCATTATAGCGCTGCGTGTCCTCGGGATGGCGACCGCGCGTCGAGACGATCTCGCCGCCGTCGATGAAGTCGTCGCTGACCGCAATCGCCTGGTCGAGCAGGCCGCCCGGATTGTTGCGAAGATCGACAATGTAGCCCTTCAGTCTGCCGGCTCCGATCTGCTTCGAAAGAGCGCCGATCGCGTCTTCCAGAAGGTCCGTCGTCTGCTCGTTGAAGGAGGTGATGCGGATATAGCCGATATCGCCCTCGCGATTGTACCTCACCGACTTGATGGTGATGATGTCGCGCTTCAGCGTCACCTCGAAGGGTTCGTCCGTGCCCTTGCGCACCACCGTCAACACGACTTCGGTATCGACCGCGCCGCGCATCTTGTCGACGGCGTCGCTGAGCGTCAGGCCGAGGATCTGCGTTCCGTCGATATGTGTGATGTAGTCGTTGGGGCGAAGTCCTGCCCGGCTCGCCGGCGTATCGTCTATCGGTGTCACCACCTTCACAACGCCGTTCTCCATCGTCACCTCGATACCGAGGCCGCCGAACTCGCCGCGCGTCTGCACCTGCATGTCGCGGAAGGTTTTCGGCGTCATGTAGCTCGAATGCGGATCGAGCGAGGTCAGCATGCCGTTGATGGCATTCTCGACAAGCTTCGCGTCGTCCGTCGGCTCGACATAATCCGCGCGTACACGTTCGAAAACGTCGCCGAAGAGATTGAGCTGCCGATAGGTGTTGGATTCGGTCGCATAAGCGGGCGTATCGAGGAGGCCCTGCTTCACGCCAACAATGGCGGCGAAGGACAGGAGCGTACCGACCGCGAAACCGGCGAAGACGGATTTGTTCATTTAACCACTTGCCTTCTTGTCACTCATAAGCAGCCAGGGCCCCGGGTCGATGGGATCGCCATCCTTCCGGAACTCGATATAGAGCGCCGGTCCGCGGCCCGTCTCGCCCCGCGTTGCCAACCCGTCTTGTGCGGCCGGATCGTCTCCGGCAGGCGGCGGGCCCATCGTGCCGACCGGCTCGCCGGCAAGGATGTTTTGACCCACCGAGCAGTCAATTCTCGCCATGCCCGCCAACAATACATGGTAGCCCTCTCCGACCGAAATGATCAAGAGTTGGCCGTAGTGCCGGAATGGCCCCGCATAAGAGACCTTGCCGTCGAACGGCGCAACAATCTGAGCATCGGAACGTGTCGAAATGGTTATCCCCTGCGTCCTGGCGCCACCCTCCCGGCTGCCATACTCGCGAATGAGGGTTCCCGTCACTGGCGGCCGGATGAGGCCCCTGGCATCCGAGAAGCGCCTGGAGGAGGGCATGGACGGGGGAGAGGCCGGCGGGCGCAGGACAGCGACCTGGCGCGGCGGCTCGCCGGCGCCAGTGGCGCGTGCCGGCGTTTCGGGCTGAGGCTCGGGACGGAGTTCCGGCCGCGTCGCGGGCAGACGCTCGGCCGCCTGGTTCTCCAGCCTCGATATCAGGTCCGAAAGGCCGGTCGCCTGGCGGGAAAGACGTTCGGCTCTCGCTTCCTCGCTTTCGGCGGCCGCGGCAAATTTCTGCTGCGTGGCGAGTTTGCGGTCGAACAGCGCCTGGAGTTCGATGCGTTCCTTGTCGAGCGAGGCCTCGGCATCGGCGAGCACCTCCCGTTCCTCACCGATTTCGCGGCGAAGCGCGGCGAGCTGTTCCAGCCGGTCGCGTAATTCGGTGGCCTCGGCCTGAAGCTCGGGCACCAGTGTGCCGAGGAGGAGGGCGCTGCGGATCGAGGCGAGGGCGTCGTCGGGCCGGACGGCGAGGGCGGGCGGCGGATGCCGGTCGAGGCGAGTGAGCGCGGCCAGCAGTTCCGCCATGTCGTCCCGCCGGCTTTCAAGCCGGGCAGTCAGCACCGCCTCGGCCCCTTTCAGGCCCTGCAGCCTGTCCTCCGAGGCCGTGACGTCCGCTTCATGCGTCTGCACGCGCGCCGCCGTCTCGATGAGCCTCGCGCGGATCGCCTCGGCTTCCGCGCGCGCGGTTTCGGCCTGGGCCTGCAGTTCCTTCTGCCGTTCGAGGCTCGTGCCGATTTCCTTTTGCAGTTTTTCGAGTTCGCCCGGCTCCGCGGTTTCGGCAAGGAGCGGCAGGGCCGACGGCGCGGTCAGCGCCGCCGCAAGAAGCAGCCGGGCGAGCGCCCTATGCAGGGTCTCACGCACTGACCCTGTCGGCCCGTTCGGCGGTGAGCGAGCGGCCCGTCATCTCGTCCGGCGCCTCGACGCCCAGCAGGTCCAGGATCGTCGGCGCGACATCGGCGAGCGTGCCGCCCGCAAGGCTCGCCTGCGCGCCGCCGGCGACAACGAAGGGCACCGGGGCCGCCGTGGTCCGGCGGCAGGCCGCGCCCGTTTCCGGGTCGAGCATCCGCTCCGCCTTGCCATAGGTTCCGCACAGAATGAGCGTGCCGCCGCGCTTGCCGATCTGCGCGGCGATCTTGCCGAGATATTTGTCGATCGCCTCGATCGCGCCCACGGTCGCGCGCAGATTGCCGGTCCGGCCGAGCACGGCGGCGTTGCAGAAGCTCGCCGTAATGAGATCGTGCTCGCCGGTCTTGAGGGCGGAGAGGAGTTCGGAGGCAAGAGCCGCCGCGGCAAGCTCCGGTCGCTTCTCGGCCTGTGCGAGCGGCGGTGTGTCGGTCACGAGGACGTTCTCGCCGGGAAAGAGCGCCTTTGCCCCGCCGCGCGCGAAGGTCCAGAGGTTTGCCTCCGCGACGCTCTCGGTGAGAGTGAGCTGGCGGAGCCCCGCGCGCGAAAGCGCTTCGGCGAGGCTTGGCCGGAAATCCAGGGTCTCGAACAGCGGTTCGACAACGCCGCCGAGCGGCGGGGTCAGGCGGACGAGCGAATAGACACCGCTCAGCGGCAATGCTTTCTGCGAGAGCCCGGCGGCCACCGGGTCGGCGAGGGCGCCGAGCAGCGCATGCCCGTGATCGGGCTGAAGGTTGACGAGAAGCAGGGCGTCGTCCGGGCGGATGCCGCGGAACGAGGAGACGAGGGCGGGCGGAATGCGATCGTCGTCGATCCCCTTGCGGTAGCATTCGTCGAGATAGGCGGTTGGATATTCCGTATACGGTGCATCGGCTTCGGTGAGCGCGCGCCAGACTTTTGCCGTCGCGGCGGGGTCCGCCAGTTCGTCGAAACCGAAGCTCCGGCCGAAGACGCTGCCGAGTTCGGCGTTCTCCGCGCCCGCGATGTCGTCGAGGAACTCGCGCAAATGCTCGATGCCGCCCTGCGGATCGGTGTCGATGCCGTCCATGACGGCATGGACCCGGACTTTCACGCCTTCATGGCTCAAAAGGGCGGCCAGCACGGCCAGATGGTTCTGGTGTCCGGCAATGCCCGACGGCGTCATCGCGCCGATCAGGTGCACCGCGCCGCCGAGCGGCCGCACGCGCGAAACGATCTGCTTGAGAACGGGATGTGAGGCGATGCCGCCGGGGCCGTCTGTCTGGAAGGCGCGGTTGATCCGGGCGAGCGGCGGTTCCACGGGCCGGCCCGCGCCGAGCGTCGCATAGGCGGCCTGGGCGTGGCCGGGCTTGCCGGGTGCGAGGCCGACAGCCGCTCCCGACGCGTCGAGCAGCGTGCGCGATGACGTTGCGGCCAACCGGTCGTAGATCGGCGTCCGCGCCAGTGCGATCGCGTTTCCTTCGCGCTCCGCCCGGACGCCCCAGCCATCCAGCAAGGCAAGGACAATTGGTCGAACGCCGCTCATTACAATCCCGAAAAATATGAAATTTGGCGAACCGCGAGGTTCGAATCGCCGCGTCACCCGCAGCCATCCGAACCTAGTGCAAGCGCGGAAAACTGTCCACTTGGCGCGTGCAACGGCGTCAGGCGCGGTGATAGGGATGGCCCGAAAGTATCGTAACGGCGCGGTAGAGCTGTTCGGCCAGCATCGCGCGGGCGAGCATGTGCGGCCAGGTCATCGCACCGAACGCCATGATGTGAGCGGCGCCATCGCGGAGCGACGGGGCAAGTCCGTTCGCGCCGCCGATCACAAAGGCGATATCGGCGGTTCCGGTGTCGCGCCACTTGCCCAGCCGTTTTGCGAAAGCTTCGCTCGTCTCGACGCGGCCGCGTTCGTCGAGTGCGACGATGAGGGCCCCTTTCGGCATGGCGGCGGCGAGGAGCGCCGCTTCGCGCTCCATGAGTTCGGCCGCGTCGCTGCGGCGTTTCTCCTCCACTTCGGCGATGGGCAGCGCCGTAATGCCGATGCCGCGTCCCGCCGCGTCGAAGCGCGACAGGTAATCGTCGAGAAGGAGTTTTTCGGGGCCGGTCTTCAGCCGCCCCACGGCACATATCTGGACACGCATAAATCCCCGTCCGGCAGGGTGCCGGCCATTGGCGGACGCGGAGAGAAGCATCCGGCGAGGTTCGAGGGGTCTGTCGCCTCAAACAGCCATCTGGTCTGCCGGAATATCGGCGGACCACATCTTCTCCAGCCTGTAGAATTCGCGCACTTCGGGGCGGAAGACATGGACCACCACGTCGCCGCCATCGATGAGCACCCAGTCGCCCTGTTTCATTCCCTCGACATGCGACGTGCCGAACCCGGCCTCCTTCAGGCGGCGCACGAGATGGTCGGCCATGGCGCCGACATGGCGCTGCGACCGCCCGCTCGCGACCACCATGTGATCGGCGATGGGTGTCTTTCCGGTCAGATCGATGGAAACCACGTCTTCGGCCTTGTCGTCATCCAGGCTCTCGAGCACGAGAGCGAGCATATTCGAAGACTTGCCGGTTTCGGCCGCCGCTCCCTTGCGGGAGGCCGGGGCCTTCCTTGCCGCTCCGGCGGACTTTGCCGCGCCGGGCTCTTGCTGGACCTTGAGGTCCGGTGATTGTCTGCTCAGGAACACACTCCTCTATTTCGCAAACATATTTACCGACTTGAGCGGCGGACGGCGAAACGCCCGCGGCACCTGAAGAATAAGCCTCGCAAGGCGTCAATTCAATGACAGGATGCCGACGGGGGCGCCGTCCGGCCCGAACCGCTCAGGTCTTGCCGCCGGCCGTGCGGATTGCGGTCGCCGAAGCGGGGTTTTCCGGTCCGCCGAGAAAGACGAGGGCAGGCGGCGCCATCAGCGGCAGCAGGGCGGCATCGCTCGTATCGAGCGTCCATGCCCGCAGTATGGCGGCGACCGGGGAGAGGCGCGCCTTGAGCGTGTAGCCGGGGCGCGGATAGACCGCGATCGGCACGGTTGCGGCGATTTCCCGCCAGTTCCGCCATTTCGGGAACTGCAGCATGTTGTCGGCCCCCATCAGCCAGACAAAGCGGGTTTCGGCAAAGCGCGCCGTCAGTTCGGCCAGCGTGTCGGCGGTATAGCGCGTGCCGAGCTCAGCCTCGATGCCGCTCACCGCGATGCGCGGGTCGCGCGCCATCTTCTGCGCCGAGGCGAAGCGCCTGGCATAGGGCGCCATGTCCTTTTCGGGCTTCAGCGGATTGCCGGGCGAGACGAGCCACCAGACGCGGTCGAGCCCGAGCGATTTCAGGCACATGCGTGTCAGATGCAGGTGGCCTTCATGCGCGGGATTGAAGGAGCCACCGAGGAGGCCCACCTTCAGTCCCGGCGTCAGCATTTCGTGGCGCATGTCAGGGACGGACCTGGCCGCTGCCGCGCACCAGATATTTGAAGCTCGTGAGCTGCTCGACGCCGACGGGACCGCGCGCATGGAACTTGCCGGTCGCGATGCCGATTTCCGCGCCCATGCCGAACTCGCCGCCATCGGCGAATTGCGTCGAGGCATTGTGCAGCAGGATCGCGCTGTCCACTTCGGCGAAGAAGCGGTCTGCCGTCCTGCCGTTGGCGGTCACGATGCACTCGGTGTGGCTGGAGCCGTATTTGCCGATATGGGCGATGGCGCCGCCGACGCCTTTCACCACGCGCACCGCGATGATCGCGTCCAGATATTCCGTGTACCAGTCTTCTTCCGTGGCGGGCTTCACGCGCGCGTCCGTTTTCCGCGTTGCCTCGTCGCCGCGTACCTCGCAGCCTTCCGCGAGCAGCGCCTGGACGAGCGGGGCGAGATGCGTTGCCGCGCAGGCGTCGTCCACCAGCAGCGTTTCGGCCGAACCGCAGACGCCGGTCCGGCGAAGCTTTGCGTTCAGCACGATGTTGCGCGCCATGTCGAGATCGGCCTCGCCATCCACATAGACATGGCAGACGCCTTCGAGATGCGCGAAGACCGGCACGCGCGCTTCTTCCTGCACGCGGGCGACGAGGCTCTTGCCACCGCGCGGCACGATGACGTCGATATTGCCGTTGAGGCCCTTAAGCATTTCGCCGACTGCGGCCCGGTCCGTCACGGGCACGAGCTGGATCGCAGCTTCGGGCAGGTTCGCGGCGAGAATACCCTCGATGAGCGAGGCATGGATCGCCTTGTTCGAGCGCGAGGCTTCCGAGCCGCCGCGCAGCACGGCGGCATTGCCGGCCTTGAGGCAGAGCGCGCCGGCATCCGCCGTCACGTTCGGGCGGCTCTCGTAAACGATGCCGATGACGCCCAGGGGCACGCGCACGCGCTCGATGTGAAGACCGTTCGGGCGGTCCCATTCGGCCATCTTCGAGCCCACGGGATCGGGCAGCGCGGCTATTTCCTCCAGCGCCTTTGCAATCGCTTCCACGCGCTTGCCGTCGAGCGTCAGCCGGTCGATCATGGAAGGTGCGAGACCGCTCTCCAGGGCATCGGCCACGTCCTGCGCGTTCGCCTTCAGGATATCGTCCGCATTGGCGCGCACGCACATGGCGGCGGCAAGCAGCGCCGCGTCCTTCTGCTTCGTCGCCGTCATCGCCAGCGCCGACGCGGCCTTGCGTGCCTTCTCGCCGATTTCGGCCATCAGGTCCGCGATGTTCGTCTCGCCGGTATTCAGTTTCACGATGCTCACGGCCGTCACCTGTCCTCGTCGATGGGCCGCAAGAGTATTTCAGGCAGCCTCACGTCTTTCAATGCCGCAGGACCCACCGTCATATGGGCCCGGGCCTTGCGCATTTCACGGCTTTTTCAGCACCAGATCGTCGCGATGGATCATTTCCGCGCGCCCCGAAAAGCCGAGCAATTCCTCGATCTCCTGGCTCGGATGGCCCATGATCGCGCGCGCATCCTCGCTTGCATAGGCGCTGAGACCGCGTGCGATCTCGTGGCCCGCACCATCGCGCACGGTCACGGCATCGCCGCGTCCGAACTCGCCCTCGACGGCGGTCACGCCAGCGGGCAGGAGGCTGCGGCCCTGGGCCAGTGCCTTCACGGCGCCATCGTCGATGGTGATCGCGCCGAGGCTTTTCAGCGAACCCGAAATCCATCTCTTGCGCGCGGCGAAGGGGGTTGAATGCGCCGCGAACCAGGTGCAGCGCGCGCCTTCCTCGATCGCTTTCAGCGGGTGCAGCGCGCTCCCGTTCGCGATTGCCATGCGTGCGCCGCCTTCGGTTGCGATGCGCGCCGCCGCGATCTTCGTCTTCATGCCGCCGCGCGAATAGATGCTTGCCGCATCGCCCGCCATCGCTTCGATCTCGGGCGTGATCTCGGCCACTTCGGCAAGATGTTTCGCGCCGGGCAGATGCGGCGGCGCGGTGTAGAGGCCGTCGACATCCGACAGGAGCACGAGGCAGTCCGCCGACACCATGCTGGCGACGCGGGCGGCGAGGCGGTCGTTGTCGCCGTAGCGGATTTCGGTCGTCGCCACCGTGTCGTTCTCGTTGATGACCGGCACGGCGCCAAGCTTGAGCAGTGTCTGGATCGTCGAACGTGCATTGAGGTAGCGGCGGCGTTCCTCCGTGTCCTCAAGCGTCAGCAGGATCTGCGCGCAGGAGAAACCGTAAGCCGAAAGGATTTCCTGAAAGGCGTGGGCGAGGCCGATCTGGCCGACGGCGGCGGCGGCCTGGCTTTCCTCGAGCTTGAGCGTGCCGGGTGCGAGCTTCAGCGCGCGGCGCCCGAGCGAGATCGCGCCCGACGAGACGATCAGCATTTCCTGCCCGCGCGCACGCATCCGCGCCACATCCTCGACCATCGCCTGCAGCCAGGTGCGGTTGAGCTTGCCCGTCTCCGGGTCGGTCAGCAGTGCCGAGCCGATCTTCACGACGACGCGCTGCGCTTTTTCAAGTTGCATGCTCAAGGCTGCCAGCCCTCTTCCTCATCCGCTTCCTCGGCGCGTTCCTCCGCGCGCCGTATGCCGATTTCGTCCGCCGCGAGGCGCAATATGCCGATGATGCCCTCGCCGGACACGCCGGAAATCACATACACCTCGCCGCCGCTTTCCGCCGCGAGGATCGCCTTCTTCTCCTCGCGCTCTTCCGGCGTCAGTGCGTCCGCCTTGTTGAGGCAGAGGATTTCGGGCTTGTCCTCGAGCCCGGCGCCATAAGCCTCGATCTCGCCGCGGATGATGCCATAGGCCTCGCCCACATCGTCCGACGTGCCGTCGACGAGATGGATCAGGATGCGGCAGCGCTCCAGATGCCCGAGAAACCTGTCGCCGAGGCCGGCGCCTTCATGCGCGCCTTCGATGAGGCCCGGAATGTCGGCGATGACGAAGCTGCGCGTATCGACGGTGACGACGCCGAGCCCCGGCGTCAGCGTGGTGAAGGGATAGTCGGCGATCTTCGGTTTCGCCGCGCTCACCGCCGCGAGGAAGGTCGACTTGCCCGCATTGGGCAGACCCACCAGCCCCGCATCGGCGATGAGCTTCAGGCGCAGCACCACCGTCTTCTCCTCGCCTTCGAGGCCCGGATTGGCGCGCCGCGGCGCCTGATTGGTCGAGCTCTTGAAATAGGTATTGCCGAAGCCGCCATTGCCGCCCTTGGCGAGCACGAGGCGCTGGCCGGGTTCGATCATGTCGGCAATCAGCGTTTCCTCGTCTTCCTCGAAAATCTGCGTGCCGACAGGCACCTTCAGCACGACATCGGCGCCGTTCGCGCCGGAGCGGTTCTTGCCCATGCCGTGCATGCCGGTCTTGGCCCTGAAGTGCTGCTGGAAACGGTAGTCGATGAGCGTGTTGAGGCCCTCGACGCATTCGACAACGACATCGCCGCCCCGGCCGCCGTCGCCGCCGTCCGGTCCGCCGAACTCGATGAACTTCTCGCGGCGGAAGCTCACGCAGCCCGCGCCGCCATTGCCCGAGCGGATATGGATTTTCGCCTCGTCGAGGAACTTCATG
>PHEF01000160.1 GCA_002842875.1 Alphaproteobacteria bacterium HGW-Alphaproteobacteria-3
CTGCGTGATGTCGCGCGGGTTGAACTGGGCGAGGATCAAAGCCGCTTCAGTGCCCGCTTCAATGGCCGCACCGCCGTGCCGCTGGGCATCGTCAAACAGGCCGTCGCCAACCCGCTGGAAATCTCTGACGCGCTGCAGACGATGCTGCCGCAAATCGAACGCACCTTGCCTGAAGGCATGAAGGTGGAGATCGCCTACGACACCACCGTATTCATCCGCTCCTCGATCAAGGAGGTCTACACCACCATCGCCGAAGCCGTCGTGCTGGTGGTGCTGGTGATCTTCTTCTTCCTGCGCAGTGGCCGTGCTGTGTTGATTCCGCTGGTCACCATTCCGGTGTCGTTGATCGGCACCTTCGCGTTGATGGCGGCACTGGGCTTCAGCATCAACACCCTTACCTTGCTGGCGCTGGTGCTGGCAATCGGCTTGGTGGTGGACGATGCCATCGTGATGCTGGAAAACATCTACCGCTATATCGAGCAGGGCATGAAACCGCGTGAAGCGGCGTTCAAGGGCAGCGGCGAGATTGCGTTCGCGATCATTGCAATGACCCTGACCCTGGCGGCGGTGTACGCGCCGATGGCGTTCCAGACTGGCCGCACCGGAAAATTGTTCACCGAGTTCGCGCTCACCCTGGCCGGCGCAGTGCTGGTGTCGGGGTTCACCGCTCTCACCCTGTCGCCGATGATGTGCGCGCGGCTGCTGCGCCATGAAACCCGACATGGGGCGATGTACCAGCGGATCGAAGGCTGGCTGGCGGCGCTGGATCGCGGCTACCGCAGCGCACTTCGCCACGTGCTGGGCTGGCGCTGGGCGATGCTCGGCGGTGCAGCAGCGATGACGGTGGCGATGCTGTGGTTGTTTACCACCCTGCCGCAGGAACTGGCACCGGAAGAAGACCAGGGCCTGATGATCGGCATTGCCGTCGCGCCGGAAGGTGCAACCATGGAATACACCGACGGCTATGTGCAGAAGATGGCCGAGTTCTACAAAGATCTGCCGGAGGTGGAGAAGTATTTCCAGATCACCGGTTTTCCGGTGGTGACCCAGGGCATCAATTTCGTCCGTTTCAAGGATTGGTCGGAGCGTGACCGCAGCTCTGCCCAAATCGTCGGCTCGCTGTTTCCGCAATTCATGGGCCTGGCCGGGGTGATGGCATTTCCGATCACGCCGCCGGCACTGGGCCAGCAAGGCTTTGGCCAGCCGGTGCAGTTTGTGGTGCAAACCACCGGCACTTGGGAAGAACTGGACGATATTGTGCAGCGCATGCTGTCCAGGATGCGTGACAACCCGCTGCTGACCAACCCCGACAGTGATCTCAAGCTCAACAAACCTGAGCTGCGCGTCGAGGTCAACCGCGAAAAAATCAGCATGGTCGGCAGCTCCGTGGCCGAAGTAGGCCGCACCGTGGAAACGATGATGGGTGGCCGCAACGTCACCCGCTTCAAGCAGGGCTCCGAGCAATACGATGTAATCGTGCAGGTCGAGGACAAGGCGCGGCAAACGCCAAGCGATCTGAGCAGCATTTACGTGCGTGGCAACAACGATGAGATGGTGCAATTGGCCAATCTCGCCACCGTCACCGAGACGGTTGCCGCCAAGGAGCTCAACCACTTCAACAAGCTGCGTTCGGCCACCATCAGCGCCGGCCTTGGCCCGGACTACGCAATGGGCGACGCATTGGAGTGGATGGAGGCGGCATTGGCTGAAGTGGCGCCGGAGGCGCTGTACGACCTGTCTGGCCAGGCACGCGAGTTCCGCGCCTCATCAAGCAGTTTCGCCACGTTGTTGCTGCTGTCGGTGATCTTCATCTACCTGGTACTGGCCGCGCAATTCGAGAGCTTCATCGACCCGTTCATCATTCTGTTCTCGGTGTTGCCGGCTTTTTTTGGCGCGTTTGTTGCGCTCAAGCTCAGCCACGGCAGTTGGAACATCTACAGCCAGATCGGCGTGATCACCCTGATCGGCTTGATTGCCAAGCACGGCATCCTGATCGTGGAGTTTGCCAACCAACTGCGCGAACGTGGCGAAGCCAAGCTGCAGGCGGTAGCCGAAGCCGCTGCGCTGCGTCTGCGCCCGATCCTGATGACCACCGGCGCTTCACAACACTGGCTTCGCCAAATCCGCCAACACTTCGCTCGGCCTGCCTGCCGGCAGGCAGGTCGCCCACAGGGTGGGCTCCCACAGGTGCGCGCAACTGCACTTTGCAGGAGCAACCGTGTTGCCCGCTGGTGCCAGTGCGTGCCTTTGTGGGAGCCGGCCTGCCGGCGAACGAACAGGCGAAAGCGCTTCGCGCGCAGAGCCTGCCCCAGACTTGATCTGGGGCGCGCTCCCACACAGAGCGGTGTTGTGCCCTGTAGGAGTCCAGGTCGCCCCGGTTCGGTGCGCTTATTCGCGCATCAAACATGGGGCGAGCTGATGCGCTGTGGCGGAAATGGGGATATGAAAGCAACGAGCGCTGGGCCCAAGACCGTGTTTGCATTGGTGCGTGATGCCCGCGAGGGAGTGCCGAAAGCAGCATGATGCGCAAAAGCAAAATCAAAGACTTGGCGGATGTTTGGTGAGAGCCCACCCTGTGGGCGACCGGAAGACCGCAATTGCCATTCCCCAGGCAGCAAACAAAAACCCCGCCGCTAACCGCTCGGCGGGGTTATCCATGCATCAAAACGATGCTTTACTTGAGCGAAACTGGCTCCGCGATACCAACTACCACCTTGTCGCGCGGCGCAATCCACATCCGCATCACCACCCAGGCCAGTAGCAGCGCGCCGACCGAGAAGATGGTGTCGCCCGGCACCCGCAGCCACACCAGCAGATCGATGATCGGCTGACCCATGAACTCGGCAGAGCGCGCGAACCAGTAGCCGTTCTCCAGCGCCGCATTGAGTTGCAGCAGACCCAGCGGCAACAGGGTGAGCGCGGCCATCAGGCTGAGCCCGATGTTGAAGGTCCAGAAGCTGTTGCGCAGCAGGGTCTCGTTCCACATCGCCTCAGGCTTCAACCCGCGCAGGCAGAACAGCATCAGGCCAATGCCGAGCATGCCGTACACCCCGAACAACGCGGTGTGGCCATGCAGCGCGGTCAGGTTGAGCCCCTGCATGTAGTACAGCGCCAGCGGCGTGTTGATCAGGAAGCCGAACAAGCCGGCGCCGACCAGGTTCCAGAACGATACCGCGATGAAGAACATGATCGGCCAGCGATAGCGCGCCATCCACGGCGTCGCCTTGCTGTGGCTCCAGGTCTCGTAGGCTTCCATGCCAATCAGTGCCAGCGGCACCACTTCCAGCGCCGAGAAGCTGGCGCCGAGCGCGACCACGCCGGTGGTGGTGCCGGCGAAGTACAGGTGATGGAAGGTGCCC
>PHEF01000055.1:0-15199 GCA_002842875.1 Alphaproteobacteria bacterium HGW-Alphaproteobacteria-3
AGCATCTACGAACTGCTCGACAAGGAGCAGGTGACGGTGACGGCGGCCGTGCCGACCGTCTGGCTGATGCTGCTGCAATATCTCGAAAAGACCGGCGCCCAACTGCCGAAACTCGACCGCGTGGTGATCGGCGGCTCGGCCGCGCCGCGCTCCATGATCGAGGTCTTCGAGGAAAAGTACGACGTGAAGGTGTTCCACGCCTGGGGCATGACGGAAATGTCGCCCATGGGCACGCTCGGCGCGCTGAAGGCCGGGATGGACGAACTTCCGCTCGAAAAGCAGATCGACGTGAAGGTGAAGCAGGGCCGCGCGATCTACACCGTCGAAATGAAGATCACCGACGACGACGGCAACGAACTCCCCTCCGACGGCAAGGCCTTCGGCCATCTGATGGTGCGCGGCCCCGCGATTGCCGGCGCCTATCTCAAGGGCGAGGGCGGCAACATCCTCGACAAGGACGGCTGGTTCGACACGGGCGACGTCGCGACCATCGACGCCCAGGGCTACATGCAGATCACCGACCGCGCGAAGGACGTCATCAAGTCCGGCGGCGAATGGATTTCCTCCATCGAGATCGAAAACCTTGCGGTTGGCCATCCGAAGGTGACCGAAGCCGCCGTCATCGGCATCGTGCATCCCAAATGGGATGAGCGCCCGCTGCTGATCGTCGTGGCGAAGGAAGGCGAGAACCCTTCGAAGGACGAAATCCTGCGCTACATGGAAGGCAAGATCGCCAAATGGTGGATGCCTGACGACGTTGTCTTCGTGGAAGAAATTCCGCATACGGCAACGGGCAAGATCCAGAAGCTCGCGCTGCGCGAGAAGTTCAAGGACTACACCTTGCCGACGGCGAACGCCGCCGAGTAGGCAAGCGCGCCGGGCAAGGCAAACCACATCCCGGCGGGCATTTCGTCTGCCGCAAAAGGAGAGCAGAACACCATGAATGGTGACAAGTCGCGGCTTGCCGCGTGGGGATTGAGGCTCGCCATTCTGGGTCTCGCCGTGCTGGCGCTCGGCATACTCGGCCATCGCTTCGGCGTGCTGGATTTCCGTCCGGCGCTGCTCGGCCTTGCCGGCGGTGCCGCCATCGGCGTGATCGGCGCCATCGTCTCGGCGATTGCCCTCGTCATGAGCCTTGCTTCGTCGAGAAGCGGCGTGCGCACGGCAATCGCCGGTCTCGTGGTTGGCCTCCTCGTGGCCGCGCCTGTCGGCCAGGCGATGATCGCCGGCTCGAAAGTGCCGCGTATCCACGACATCGCGACCGACCTCGCCAATCCGCCCGCGTTCGATGCGGCGGTGGCGCTGCGCGGCGAAACGTCGAACCCGCTCGACCGGGCCGAACCCGCCGACCTCGCCGGACTCCAGGCACAGGCCTATCCCGATCTCAAGACGCTCGAGCTCGAGGCGCAGCCCGGCAAGGTCTATGAGGCGGCGCTCGAAACCGCCCGCGGCATGGGCTGGGAGATCGTTGCGTCGCATCCCGAAAATGGCCTCATCGAGGCGACGGCGACGACGCGCGTGATGAACTTCAAGGACGATATCGCGATCCGCGTCGTCGAACGCGGCGAAGGCGCGGCGGTGGATGTCCGCTCGGTGTCGCGCGTCGGCATCAGCGACATGGGCGCGAATGCGAACCGCATCCGCACTTATCTTCATGCGCTGAAGGTGAATCTCGGCGAGGCGGGGTAGGGGAGCAGAGTTTCCCTCAAAAACGTCATGACCCGGCTTGTCCGGGTCATCCACGTCTTCCTTTCATGTTAGCAGCAAGACGTGGATGGCCCGCATGAAGCGGGCCATGACGGGAGAGGGGGCGGTTAAGCCAGCCTGTACTCGCTGCCGAGCGTCGGCCGGCCTTCCGTGCGCACGGCACCGCGCGCGACGAGATGCTCCATATGGGCGAGAACGGAGCGCGCGGCGGCGGGATAGAGCCGCTTGTCGACGGCGGCATACATGATGGGCACCATGTCCTGAATGCGCGTGCGGCCCGCCGCGAGCTGTTCAACGATCTGCCGTTCGCGATCCTCGCGATGCTCGATGAAGGAACGCACGAAAGGCTTCGGCTCGGTGATCGCGGGCCCATGCGTCGGCCAGTAGATTTCGTCGTCGCGCGTGAGCAGCAGGCGCAGCGAGGCCATGTACTGCTCCATGTTTCCGTCGGGCGGACTGACGATGCTTGTCGACCAGCCCATGACGTGATCGCCGGTGAAGAGCGCCTTCTCTTCCTTCAGCGCAAAGCACATATGGTTCGAGGTATGGCCCGGCGTGTAGACGCATTCGACGGTCCAGCCGTCGCCTTCGACAATGTCGCCGTGACGCAGCTCGACGTCCGGCACGAAATCCATGTCGCCGTCTTCCTCGACTTGCACGTCGTCCGAAGCACGGTTCTGGCCGGAGCCATGCGGGCCGAAGCCGCAGGTCTGCGCGCCGGTGAGCGCCTTCAGGGGCTTTGCGGCGGGTGAGTGGTCGCTATGCGTATGGGTGATGAGGATGAGGCTCACCGTCTCGCCTTCAAGCGCCCGCAACAGCGCATCGAGATGCGCATCGAGCAGGGGACCTGGATCGATGACGGCAACGTCGCCCTCGCCGATGATGTAGGTGCCGGTGCCCTTGTAGGTGAAGGCGGAAGGATTGTTCGCGACGACGCGGCGGATCAGCGGGGAGACCCGCTCGCAGGCGCCATACTCGAACTCGATCTCGCGAACGTAGGGAATCTGAACGGCCATCTCTCCTCCGGGTTTGGCGGCAGATTGGACTGTCCGGCGGAGGATCGCAATGGCGCCGTCAGCCCGCCTTTCGGAATGCGGGGCGGCTGCGGACGCCACCCTGGGCGAGACGCGCGAGATTGCTGCGCATCCGGACCAGCATGTCGATGAAGGCTGCCCGTTCTTCATCGCTGAAGCCCGCATAGGCTTCGTCGAGGATTTCGTCCGCGGCCTCCCACATCTGGTCGAGCAGCGGCTGCGCCTTGTCCGTCAGGAAGAGTTGCTGCGCGCGCCGGTCGTTGGGGTCGGCCCTGCGCTCCACCATGCCGAGCGACACCAGTTTGTCGATGAGCCGGGCCACCGTGATGGGCTGGACTTCAAGAAGATCGGCGAGGCCGACCTGGTTGAGCCCCTGATGCCGCGAAAGCTGGGCGAGGGCGCCCCATTGCGCCTGGGTGAGGCCGCTGACCCGCTCATTGAAGGCGGCCTTCACGAAACGGGAATTGTCCCTCAGGAGAAAGCCCGTGCTGCGGTCCGGATTCTGGTTTGCGCTCATGGATTCACCTCGCCAGATTGGTAGTGTGCCTGCCCCTTAATAAGGAATGCTTATTATATGGGTAAGTCTTTACGCGGCGCAAGCGAGGGCACCGGGGAGCGGCCAACAGGGGTGAATGGCACAAGGGCGCGGCGGGAAGGCCGCGCCCGGCCTTGTTTGCGGGAGGGGGGTCAGTAAGCGGCGGCGATATAGGCGACGAAACCCGCCGTGTAGAGCGAGAGCAGCGTGTAGCCGCCCGCCGTGAGGGCCTCGGACGCATTGAAACCGTGGCTGGCCCTGGCGAGCAGGGACTTGCCGGCGTCGCGGAGATGCACCGCCCGGACTGCGATGTCGGCGCCAAGGGACTTCGTATGGGCCGCGGCGTAGGAGGCGAGATGCTGTGCGGAATTCATGGGCTTACCTCGTTACTTCAAGTGACACTCAGTCCGGCCCGATCGTTTCCGCCCCCTGAAGGGGTCACCGCCCGAGGCGGCTTTCTTGTTTTGTTAAGCTCAAGATATGTTGCGTTGCACAAACTGACAAGATGTCAGTCGATAAAATTATTGCAACGCAGCGAGACATTCCGCCGCACCGCACCCATGAAAAAAGGGGCAGTTTTCTGCCCCTTTTCCTCATTCGGACCGAACCGGCTCAGATGGTTCGCCCGGCGCCTTCCCAATAGGGTTCACGGAGCTTGCGCTTGAATATTTTCCCGGAATCCTCGCGCGGCAGGTCCGAACGGAACTCGACCTTCTTCGGCACCTTGTAGCCCGCGACCCGCTCGCGCAGGAAAGAACGGACATCCGTCTCCGTGAGCGTCGCACCGGGCTGGGGCTGGACCACCGCGCAGAGGGATTCGCCGAACTCGTCGTCGGGAATGCCGAAGACAGCGCAGTCGCCCACGCCCGGCATCTTGTGAAGTTCGGCCTCGATCTCGGCGGGGTAGATGTTCACGCCGCCGGAGATGACCATGTCCTTCGCGCGGTCGCAGAGATAGAGGAAGCCATCCTCGTCGAGATAGCCGACATCGCCGAGTGCGATGAGCCCGGCCTTCTCCGACTTGCGGCGCTTTTCGTCGTCGCCGTGATAGGTGAAGTCGGGGATGGTGGCGGTGCGGCAGACGATCTCGCCGGTCGCGCCGCGTGCGAGCTCGTTGCCATTGTCGTCGAGCACGAGAACCTTCGCATTCTCGACCGCCTTGCCGACGGTGCCCGGGTGGGCGAGGTATTCTTCCGAATTGCAGAAGACGACAGCGCCCGTTTCCGTGCCGCCATAATACTCGTTGATGACGGGGCCCCACCACTCGATCATTGCCTGCTTGACGTGAACGGGGCAGGGCGCCGCCGCGTGAACGACGAAGCGCAGCGAGGAAAGGTCGTATTTCTTCTTCACATCCTCCGGCAGTTTCAGCAGACGCACGAACATGGTCGGCACCATGTGGAGATGCGTTACCTTGTGGCGTTCGATCATCTGCAGGAGCTCTTCCGCGTCGAAGCGCGGCTGCAGGATGATGTTCGCGCCGACGCGGAAGGCATAGAGCCCGTAGGCATTGGGCGCGGAGTGATACATCGGGCCGGTGACGACGGTGACCATGTCCTTCGGATCGCCATAGGTGGCATTGAAGCCCATCACCTTGCCGATGATCCCGGCCCAGGCGACGGCCTGTTCCGCCGTGGGCGGCGCGCGGCGCACGCCCTTCGGATGGCCGGTCGTGCCGGATGTATAGATCATCGATCCCGGCGCCTCGGCCGGGCCTGCCTCGATGGGCGGGAACTGCGCGAGCCATGTGTCCCAATTCCGCGCGCCCGCGGGGAGCTTCGCATCGGCGGCAGATAATCCGTAGGCAGAGATAATTTCGGGCGGCGTCTCGACGACGAAGACGGGCACGTCCTTCGGGACGGAATTTTCGACACCGAGCAGCAGATCGGCATGAATGACGATCGCCTTCGCACCGGAATTCTCGAAGATGTAGCGCGCCTCGTCCGGCGAATTGTGCCAGTTGACGGGCGTCGAATAGGCGCCGGCGAGACCTGCCGCCGTCGACGCCTCCATGAAGGGAAAATCGTTGCGGAGATAGACCGCGACGACATCGCCCGGCCCGATGCCGATGCTCCTGAAGCCGCTTGCCGCCCGTGCCGCCCGCTCCTGCAGGGCGGCGATCTCCGCGACCCGCGCGCCCGAAGTGATTGTCGCTGCTCCCATCGTCTCCTCCCCAGGTGACTGTGTTGTTGCCGGAAGTGTAGCAGCAGCGCGAGCGCGGAAAACGCCAATCGAGGCTCCACACACCGCAATCGGCAGGCGCGCGACGGCTCCCCCTGCGTCAGGCGGCCTGAAGCTCCGAAAGACGGGAAGGGTCGTTGTCGAGCAGACGCAGGAGATTCAGCATCGCTTCGCTCGGCTCGATTTCGCCGGACTCGTATTTTTGAAAGGCGCGGGGACCGCCGCCTATCAGATCGCCCGCCCGCCGCTGGGAGAGGCCGAGCTTCTTTCTGACGGAAGCAACATAGGCGGCGTTGGCAGCGCGCGCTTCTGCCTTGAGTTCGGCCAATGCCGCATCCGCTGCTTTCCTGTCGCTCCCCGCGTGAAGAGCATCTCCGTCGCCTGCCGGATACCAGCCGGGGAGAGCAACGGTGCGGCAGCGGCCCCGATACTCGACAGTAAAGGGGCGAGTGTCGCGGCGAAGCGTCTCGCCCGTTTCGGGATGGATGCGTGTTTCAGCCATCGTCCTTCTCCTTGAAGGAAAGCAGCGTGAAATCGGTGACGGTATCCGCCGTGAACTTCACATAGAGCACCAGCCCATCGAAGGGCAGGTGATAAACGTCCTGCCACTGACGATGATCCGCGTAGGACGTCATCGACTTGTAGAAGTGACCGCGCTCAAGCTCGAGAAGCGCAGAGGTCATTTCTTCCCGGCCGAAACCGAGCGCCAGGGCATTCCGCAGGGCCACCGTCGTCACCGTCAGGCGATCCGGCGAAGACACGGCCTCCTTGAAGACGTCCAGGTCGTGATGCGGCTTGCGCTTTTCCAATCGCTGGCCTTATATGGCACCATAATGGTGTAATGTCAAGACTCAGCTGTACCGCGCCTCGCGCTTCTTGCCTTCGTTGCCCGCCTTCACTTCGCCGAGCGCCCATTCGATATCCGCGAGGTACGTGTCCGCCACGCTCTCGTGGAAGGGCGAGAGCATGAGGTGGAGGCCCTTGGGCTCGGTGGTGAGGCTCGTGAACCAGCCGCGCTCGAAGAGCTTGCCCCAGACGGCGAAGGGGTCGACCTCGTCATGGGTGAAGGCGACGATGCCGAGCTGCGGGCGCCCAAGCACCCGGAAGCCGAGCTTCGCGATGCCCGCCTCGATCGCTTCACGCGCGTTCGTCACCTGTTTGTGCTTCGCGCGGTAGCCTTCCTCGCCGAGAAAATTCATCACCGCCCAGGCCGCCGCGATGGCGCCGCCCGGCCGCGTGCCCGCAAGCGTCGGCGTGACCATGCGCCCGCCCGGCCAGTCCGCGCAGTCGAAGATCATATGCGCGCGCAGTTCTTCCGAACGGAAGAGGACGGTGGAGGCGCCCTTGGCGCAGTAGCCGTATTTGTGGAGATCGGCCGACATCGACATCACGCCCGGCACCTCGAAATCGAAGGGCGGAACGTCGCCGCCATTCATGCGCACGAAGGGCGCGATGTAGCCGCCGACGCAGGCATCCACATGGAGCCAGAGCTTCTTCTTCTCGGCGAGCGCGCCGAGCTTTTCGATGGGGTCGATGAGGCCATAGGGAAAGCAGGGCGCGGAGCCGACCATCATGATGGTGTTGCCGTCGGCCGCTTCTTCCATCGCCTTCGGATCGGCGAGAAGGTCCGCGCAGGGGATGCGGCGCATCTCGATCTCCATCATCTTCGCCGCCTTGTCGAAGGCGGGATGCGCCGACCAGGGCGCGACGATGTTGCATTGACCCGCGACGCCCTTTTCCTTGCGGGCATAGTCGCGCGCGGTCTTCACCGCCATGGTGATCGAATCCGTGCCGCCCGACGTGATGTTGCCGGCGGAACCCTCCGGTCCGTGGAGAAGGCCGAGGCCCATGGAGACGACTTCGTCTTCCATCTGCTTCAGGCTCGGAAAGGCCATGGGTCCAAGGCCGTTCTCCGACATGAACATCGTGTAGGCCTGTTTCTGGACCTCCGCGACATCGGGACCGGCATTGAAGACGTAGACGGCGGTCTTGCCCTCGCGCCATTTGACGTCGTGCGAGCCACGCGTCTCCATCTCGGTTTTCAGCTTGCCCCAATCGGTGCCCTGTTTCGGCAGCGTCACGCCCATCCTGTCCTCCTGTCAGTCGATTGGAGGCAGACTAGCAGATGGGCGCGGGGACGCATCAATGCTGGTGTTCGTGGCCCCCGTCATGGTGGAGCATGAGGCTCGGTGCCGGATGGGCGAGCGAATGCGGGTCGGTGCCGGGTGCGGCGACCTCGTCCCAGGCGACGGCACCCTTCTCGCACGCCTGTTCGACGGGGAAGAAGAGCATCATGACGTCCTTGTCGCCCGGCAGTTTCATCGTCAGCGCGAACTCGTCGAACATGTCGTCGGGCAGCGGGCCGCCTTCCCAGGTGACGCTGACGACACCCTCCGAGACGGATTTGCCGTGGATTTCATAGGTCCGGGCATAGGGAGCGGCTTCCGTCTTCACGCTCCAGCCGGGTTTCGGCTGCGGCTTCACCGAGATGACGCCTTCGGGAATGCGGACCGTGACGGCGGTGGTGGCCGAGCCGTCGCAACCATGCGGCACGCGGAAGGTGGCCTTGTAGTAGGCGCCGGCATCGGCCATCGGCCGGTCGAGCACGACATGCGCGGCGGCGGGCGAGGCGAGGGCGAGGAGGGCGCCGAGGAGCGCGCCTGTTCCGAGATGTTTCATGACCAGTTCCCTTCACTGTTCCATGCGGCGTTGAAAAGTTGGCGAAGCGACCCACGGGGGCTGGGTCAGAGGGTGTGGATCGCTTCGCCGGACCGTTCCCGCGAGGCCGGAACGGTCATTCCTTCGATGACGGATTAAAACGAGACCTTGAGACCGGCGAACACGCTACGCCCTTCGCCTGGATAGAAGACGTTGGTTGCGGCCGTCGCGGCATCGGTGATGTTGTTGTAGGTCGAGATGTAGTTTTTGTCCGTCAGGTTGCGGGCATCGACGAAGAGGCGCAGGCCCTTGGCGAGATCGACGCCGCCTTCGAGTCCGAGCGTCGCGTAGCCGGGCGCCTTGAGACGGTTCGCATAATCGACATAGCCGCCATCCGGCACCCACTCGACTTTCGGCGCGATGTCCCACCCAAGGCCGTTCGGCGCCGGAGACTTGTAGCGAAGCGCGGCGACATAGACATGGGGCGGCATGCCCGCGAGCTTGTTGTCGCCATAGACGGGATCGCCGTCGAAGTAAAAATCGCTGTAGGTGTAGGCCTGTTCGAAGAGCACGCGGCCTCCCTCCGGCAGAACGTCACCGAGCGCCAGGGCGCCGACGTCGAGCGTGAGGGCAGCCTCGATGCCTTGATGGATCGTCTCGCCGGCATTGAAGGTGGATGCCGGGATGCTCGGGCTGACCGTGAAGTTGATGAGTTCGTCTCTCACCCATGCGCGGTAAAGCGCAACGTCCCAGGCAACGGTGCCCGATGTGCCGCGGGTGCCGATTTCCGCCGTGACGGCGCGCTGCGGATCGAGCGGCACGAACTGGAAGACGCTTGCCTGCACAAGCTCCGAGAAGGTGGGCGGCTCGTAGCTCCGCGTCACGTTGCCATAGACCTGCGCCGCATCGGTGACGTCCCAGAGAACGCCCGCCTTGGGGCTCAGTGAACTGAAATCGGTCGCATCGCTCTGCGCGGGCGAAAGGTCGTTCGTGAACTTGCGGTAGGAATGGATCGCCTGCAGCCCGCCCACCAGCGCGACATTATCGACGACATAGAAATGGTTTTCGGCATAGAGCCTGACATTCGTCGAGGTCTGCGTGCCGCTCGCCTGCAGCGCGCCGCGCGAGCCGGAGAGGTTTGTGTACTGCTTCGCCTCGACTTCGCCCCAGGCAAGGTCGCCGCCGACCGTCAGCACGTTGCGGTGACCGGCCAGCGCACCTTCCAGATTGTAGCGCGCGAACAGACCGGCCAGAGGCCCGCGCTGATCGAGCACGCGGAAGATCGGATGATAGAGGCGCTTGTATCCGGCATAGCCGCCGAAATCGAGCGTCGCGCCATCATCGACGACAAGCGTCGTCTTGTTCGCAACCCGGACGGAACGGACGTTGCGCTGCTGGTTGAGCGCGACGTTGCCGGGGTTGGCGAGTTTCGGACTGTTCTCCGCCTGGGCAAGCGTGAGTGTGCCCGGCAGCTCCTGATCGACGATGTTGGAGGTGAGGTAGAAGCGGGTTTCCGCCGTATCGTTGAAACGGTGGCCGACATTCGCCGCGAATCGAATGCTCTCCTCGGCCTCCTGCTGGCGGAAGCCATCGACATGGTTGGCGCTCATGGCGGCGAAGAAATCGGTTGCCCCGAGAACGCGCGCGGTCTCGGTGTGAATGCGCGCCGTGCCGTAGCTGCCGCCTTCGAGGCGGACGAGATTTTCGGCCTCCGCCGTATGGCCGGTCGGTGTGACGAAATTGATCGCGCCGCCGAGCGTGGTCGCGCCGAAGCGCAAACCGTTACCGCCCTTGTAGACCTCGATGTGCTGCGCAATGAGCGGATCGATCTCCTGGAAGTCGGCCGCGCCGTCGGCAAGGTTGTAGGGCACGCCGTCTTGAAGCAGGTCGAGACCCCGCATGTGGAAGGACCGGGAAAGGCCGGAACCGCGAATGGAAAGCCGGACCTCGGCGCCGAAGCGTTTGCGCGCAAAGACACCGGGCGTGAAATCCATCACGTCCTCGAAATTATGCGCATAGACGTCCTGGTACTTCGTCGCCGGAACGATGGAAACGGCGCCGGGGAACAACGAAAGCTCTTCCTGCGCCTGCGCCACGCCGGGAACCGTGAGCGTGCCTGATGGAAAGACGGGGGAGCCGAGACCGGAAAGCGGGTTGACCGTATTTTCCGACTCACCCTGAACGACGATCTCGGGAAGTTCGACGCTGTCACCCTCGGCGGCGAAAGCGGGAATGGCGATAGTGCAGACAAGCGCGGCCAAAGCCACGCCCCCAAAGCGGCTGAAATATTTCATGTTGCCCGACTCGAAAATTCGCACCCGCACGCGGGTTCGCACCGCTGCAGGCGTCGTTATGAAGGGAGGATGGAAGGACGCACCGCGTCAGGCGGGCGGTGCGCGGGGATGGCTGTCGGAGAGGACAACGCCGGAGAGGCCGGCAAAGGCAACACGCAGCGGAGCGGGAAGCGCCCATTGCGGCGAGGGAAGGGCAAGGAACGCGGAGAGCGCCGCCGCGCCGCAATGATGAATGCAGATACTGCAGTCATGCGAGGCGGAACCGGGAGCCGCCGGCTCCTCGACGGGGTTGCCCTCTTCGTCGATAGAGACGGTTTTCCAGACGCCGCCCGAACAGATGATGGTCTGGAAGAGGCCGTCCGCCGCCGGTCTTGCGAGCTGGAGCGCGAGGGGCGAGACGATATGAAAAAGCATCGCAATGAGGGCCAGCGCCTGAACGGCGCCAAGGCGAGCGAGCGGCCCCTGACCATATGCTTTTGTCTTCCCCATGAAAAAACCATACGCCGGGCGGAACCGGAGCGCCATGCCCTCGTAAAGCGCAGTTTGTCGCATGGGCCCCGGTTGCGCCTATACTCCCCGCAACGGCGGAGGAACAGCCGGATTGGAAGCCGGAATACAGGGAGGAGAAGATGAGCACATATGAAGACCTCGCATACGAGGTGAAGGACCGCGTTGCCCTGCTGACGCTCAACCGTCCCGACAAGCTCAATGCCTGGACGGCAGCGATGGAAAAAAGCGTGAAGCGGGCGATGGCGGCAGCGGTCGCGGACGAAACCGTCCGGGTCATCGTGGTGACGGGCGCCGGGCGCGGCTTCTGCGCGGGCGCCGACATGAACCTGCTCCAATCGATCAAGCCGGGAAACTGGGAGGACCGCGATCTCGCAACGGCGTCGCGCGAAGAGAAGGTCGATTTCGCAAGCGGCCTCGGCCCCGATGTGAGCCCGCATTATGGCGGCCGCTTCGGTTATCTGATGCAGGTGAAGAAGCCGATCATTGCCGCGATCAACGGCCCGGCGGCAGGGCTTGGCCTCGTCTTCGCGCTATACGCCGACATGCGTTTCGCGGGCTCCGAGGCGAAGTTCACGACCTCCTTCGCAAGCCGCGGTCTCATCGCCGAGCACGGTGTTTCATGGCTGCTGCCGCATCTCGTCGGCCCCGCCCGGTCGCTCGACCTTCTGATGTCGGCGCGCAAGGTGATGGCGGACGAGGCCGCGAGCATGGGCCTCGTGAACCGCGTCTTCCCGCAGGAGAACTTCATGGCCAATGTCATGGATTATGCACGGATGCTCGCCGAAACGGTGTCACCGCGCTCCATGGCCGTGATGAAGGCACAGATATGGAAGGCGCTTTTCCAGAATTTCGACGAAGCGCTGGCAGTGGGCGACAGCGAGATGCAGAAAAGCTTCGCGAGCGCGGACTTCAAGGAAGGCGTCGCGCATTTTGTGGAGAAGCGCGCGGCGAATTTCACGGGGCAGTGACCGCCCGCCGGACGATCGGCAAAACGAAAGGGGCGCGGGATTTCTCCCGCGCCTCTCTCATTTCATTGCGATGTACTTCAGAACGTGAAGGTCACGCCTGCCAGAGCCTCGATGCCCGGCGCCTCGAAGCCGTTGGCCGGCTCGTAGCGCGTGTCGAGCAGATTGTTCACCCGCGCCGTGAGCTTCACGCTTTCCGTGAGGCGATGGGACGCGGCGACGTTCACGAGCGTGTAGGGACCCGGATCGAGGTAGAAGCCGAACGAATCGCGCGGGATGTCCCGATGGATGTCGATCCACTCCGCATTGGCGGAAAGAACGGTGCCTGGCAGGAATTCCCAGCTCGTCGTGAGGCCGACCCTGTGCCTCGGACGGCGGATCATCGTGGTCGTGAAGCTGTCCGCGTTGAGGATCGTCAACGTGTAGTCGATGCGGGTCGTGAGTTCCGCGACCGGATTGAATTCGACGAAGGTTTCGAGACCCTTCGTGTCGAACTCGTCGATATTGACGGCTGTAGAGTTGCCGCCGCCGGTGAAGACGATGGAAATGGCGTCTTCGATCTCCGTATCGAACCATGTCGCCCCGGCCGTCGCCTTGCCGTCGAGAAACCCTTGCTCGATGCCGGCTTCCCAGCCCTTGCTCTTTTCGGGCTTGAGGTCCGGATTGCCGGTATAGACGCCGGAGGGGAAGCCGCCGAACGTGTTCACGTCAAAACCGAAACGCTGGAAGAGCGACGGCGTCTTGAAGCCGGTGCCGTAGGAGAATGTGACGCGCGTATCCGTTTCCGGGTGGTAGTAGCCGGGGGCGACCGTGAAGGTGAAACGGTCCTCGATGTCTTCCGGCATGTCGTAGCGCGCGCTCAGCGTGGCGAAGAAGCGCTCGCCAAAGGTCATGTGATCGCCCGCATAAACGGCGGACGCATCTGTGTCCGCGTCGGAATTCAGGTCGATGATGAAGCCGCCGAGATCGCGGAAGCCGTCGGATTCGAACTCGTCCCTCGTGTAGCTGCCGCCGAAGGTGACGAGGTGCTGGGGCGTGAGGTCGAAGGCATTGTCGAACGCGAGCCGAAGAGTCGTGCCCTCGTTACCGGCGCGGTCGACAAAGATCGAACCGCCGGGATCGGGATTGTCGCTCGAGTCGGACTTCTGCGCCGAATAGCCCGCGGACAGTCTCGGCCGCCACTTTCCGTCGAGGAAGCGGCCGGAGAGATCGCCCGACGCGAAGAAGCGTTGCGACTCGAAAATACTGTCGAAGTTCTGAAAGACGCTGACGAAACCGGCGGTCGAGCCGTCGGCATCCGTGTCCGCTTCGGCGTCCGTGTATTGCAGGAAGACCGATCCGCTCACATGTTCGTTGAAGGTCGTGGCGAGGCGGGCCGACGCCGAAAGCGTTTCGGTGCCGTCCTCTTCTTCCCCGCGCGCATCGCGAAGACGCGTGGGCGTGATGTCGTTGCCGTCGGTGTCCTCGCGCGAGAGCGAGAAGAAGTAGTCGGTCGCACCGAAGCTTCCGCCCGTGCTCGCATAGGTGTTGAGCGTGCCGAGCGTGCCGCCCTCGATGCGGAGCGTACTGCGCGGATCGCTGGCGCCGGACTTCGTGATGATGTTGATGACGCCGCCAAGCGCCTGGCTGCCATAGAGCGAGGATTGCGGCCCGCGCACCACCTCGATCCGCCCGACATTGTCGAGCGGGATGCCGGCAAGGTTGGCCGCGCCGCCCGGCGAGGACGGGTCGTTGATCGGCATGCCGTTCACGAGGACGAGCGTCTGGTTGGAATTCGCGCCGCGCGTGAAAACGGAAGTGACGGTGCCGCGCGAACCCGACGGCACGACATGGAGCCCGGGAACCGAGCGCAATGCGTCGGTGATGTCCTGGTACTGAAACGTCTCGATCTCTTCGGCGGTGACGATCGTGTAGGAGCTTGCCACTTCCTTCGTGGGAATGGGCTCGACGCCGCCCGAAACGAGCAGCTCCTCCGTTACGATCGCTTCTTGCGCATGTGCGGGAAAGGCGGCAAATGCCGCCGGTATCAGGGCAGCAACGGCCCCCCAGCCTTTGATGGTCATGGAACGGATATCCTGTCTCTCTTTGCACGGCCACCCCGGCCGCATGGCGCCGGTGCGCGGGAGAGAGACGGAAAACGGAAGCCCGAAAGGCGATAGACAAGCCGAAGGGCCGACGTCCCCCTGGCAGACCCCCGGCCACGGCAGATGACGAACCCGGTGGCAGGTCTCCTGGCTCGCGGGTCGTCGGCGCCGTTCCGTCTTCCCGGGATCCAGGGCATTGGCCTTGCGGGCCTCACCCTGTTCCCTCTTGCCTCCTCGGGACGCCCTTGCGGACCCCCTTGGAACCATCGAGTGGCGGCATCATAGGGAGACGGGAGCCTCTGTCAAACTCGCCGTTTCAGGCCTTGGCGCTCGGCCGCGCGGAAACGGCCGCATGCCAGCGCAGGAGGTCGGCATGTTCCGGCTTCGGCTCGTGCTTCACCCATTTCGCGAAATCGACGCAGACAAGGGCCGTGATGTCGGCAAGCGAGAAGCTGTCGATGGCAATGTAGTCGCGTCCCTTGAGCCGTTCGTTCAGCATCTCGAAGAAGCGGGTGAGGCGCTGCGCCCCCCGTTCGGCCAGCGCCGGGATCTGCGGAAGATCGAGAGGGCCGGGCAGGGCGCGGCCCGCCATGCCTTTCGAGGTGTTGCGAAGGACTTCGGCGACCGGCATGAAGCCATCGAATTCGATTCGTGCATTCCAGCCGAAGACGAGGCCCTTCTCGGCAGGCGTGTTGCCGAGCAGCGCGGGCGTGGGCGCGACTTCCTCGGCCCAGGCGGCGATGCCGATATTCTCGGTCAGGATCGTGCCGTCCTCGAGCTTCAGCGCCGGCACCGTGCAGGACGGGTTGATCTTGCGATAGGCCTCGCCGAGCTGCTCCCGCGTGGCGAGATCGACCTGCACGGTCTCATGCGCGATCCCCTTTTCCGCGAGCAGGATGCGCGCCCGGCGCGGGCTCGGTGCCAGGGTGAAGTCGTAAAGCGTGACGGTCATGGGATTCCTCGCATTGTTCTTCGTTGGCGGCACCGGGGATGGCCCGCTCGTGCCTGTTTTGGCGAATGTTACTCAACGGCTGCAGGGGGTGTCTTGTCACGAAACCGTTTCGGCAGGTCTGCCGGACGGGCAGCGCCGGAAGAACAAAGGCTCCCGCGCCGATAAGCGCCGGGAGCCTTTATTTTCGATTGGTCGGAGTGAGAGGATTCGAACCTCCGACCCCCTCGTCCCGAACGAGGTGCGCTACCAGACTGCGCCACACTCCGTCGCCAATTCGAG
>PHEF01000055.1:15240-16171 GCA_002842875.1 Alphaproteobacteria bacterium HGW-Alphaproteobacteria-3
TCCATACGGCCCCGAACCCTGCTGGGGCGTAGCCAAGTGGTAAGGCAGCGGGTTTTGATCCCGCCATTCGGAGGTTCGAACCCTCCCGCCCCAGCCAGACTACGCCGCCCGCCGCGCGAACCTCCGTTGTGCCGGCCGGCGGACAAACGCCGCCGGAAACCGGGCGGTTTTTCAGAACTATTCAGTCTGCTGATGAAATTGGCGTGCAGCAGAGGGCACCGTCCGGAGGACGAGGCATCGCGTCCCTGCGTCAATTTGGTCTGTCTGGGACAAATTTAGGGTATTGACCCTAGATTTCAGGACTTCAAGATAACCTCAACGGAAATCCGGCGACCCAAAGAAGCGCCGAGCGAGGAAGGTAGAGGACATGTCAGGAACAGAAACGCTTACGAAGCCGGCATCCGCCCAGAAGACCGAACATTTCGACGTCTTGATCGTCGGAGCGGGCATCTCGGGCGTCGGTGCCGCCTATCATCTGCAGCAGCAGTGCCCGGAGAAGACGTTCGTCGCGCTCGAAGCCCTCGACAGCTTCGGCGGCACCTGGCACATGCACCGCTATCCCGGCATCCGCTCGGACAGCGATCTTTATACCTTCGGCTATCGTTTCAAGCCCTGGACGGGCACGCCCATCGCCACGGCGGATGAAATCCTCAATTACATGAAAGAGGTGATCGAGGAGAACGACCTCGATCGCCACATCCGCTACAACCACCGCATCTCCACGGCGAAGTGGTCGAGCAAGGACAATCTCTGGACGGTCTACGCGACCGACAAGAAGACGGGCGAAGAGCGCCGCTTCACCGCGAACTTCCTGTGGATGTGCCAGGGCTATTACCGCCACTCCGAGGGCTACACGCCCGAGTGGCCGGACATGGACAAGTTCAAGGGCAAGATCGTCCATCCGCAGACCTGGCCCGAAGACCTCGACTAC
>PHEF01000056.1 GCA_002842875.1 Alphaproteobacteria bacterium HGW-Alphaproteobacteria-3
TCAGCAAGACCCATCTGCTTCATCGAAACCTCCCTGATGACAAAAACAGGGAATCATCAATCAACGCCTTCTGCCACCCTCTTTTGCAGAGAAATCCTCGGGGGGGGTCAAGCTGCCGAAGGCGGCTTGGGGCGGGGGCGCGGGTTTAGGTCTCGCACAATCGGCGCGTTGATCCTTTGCTGGCTATCCCGCGATCGCTTCTTCGACCTCGCGCAGCCGGTCCTTGCCGAAATAAATCTCGCCATCGACGAAGAAGGTCGGAATGCCAAAGGCACCGCGCGCGACCGCGTCTTCCGTATTGGCGATCAGCTTCGCCTTCACCTCCGCGTCCTGGATGCGCGCGAGAATATGCGCGCCGTCGATGCCGCCCGCATCGAGTGCGGCCTTGATAACCTCCGGCTCGTCCATCTTCAGCGACTGTTCCCACATCGCCGAAACCACGGCCTCGAAATATTTCGGCAGCACGCCGTCCATCTCGGCCGCCACGGCGCCGCGCATGATCTGCAGCGTGTTCACCGGGAAATGCGAATTGAATTTGAATTTCGTCAGCCCGTGCTTCCTGATGAAGCGCGCGATTTCGAGCCGTCCGTATTCGGGTTTGTTCTTGATCCCCGCTTCCGAGATCGCGGGCGACACATTGCCCGTCGCCTTGAAGATGCCGCCGAGCAGCACCGGCACATATTTGAATGTTGCGCCCGTGCGCTTCTCGATGGCGGGCAGCGCCTTGCTCGCGAGATAGGCGTTCGGGCTGCCGAAATCGAACAGGAATTCCACCTTCTTCGTCATCGTCATTTTCTCTCGGTTGCTCAGAAGGTTTCCATCCACGGGCGCAGGTCGAGTTCATGCGTCCAGGCGTCGCGCGGCTGCGCATGAAGCTGCCAATAGGCCTCGGCGATGTGCTCGGGATTGAGAATGCCGTCCTTTTCCTTGAGCTTGTAGCGCTCGGGAAAATTGTCGCGGATGAAGGCGGTGTCGATGGCACCGTCGACGATCGGATGCGCGACATGGATGCCTTTGGGTCCAAGTTCGCGCACCATGCTCTGCGCGAGCGCCCGGAGCGCGAACTTCGCGCCCGCAAAGGCGGCAAATCCGGAGCCGCCGCGAAGGCTCGCCGTCGCGCCGGTGAAGATCATCGTGCCCCGCCCGCGTGGGCTCATGACGCGCGCCGCCTCCCGTCCGGTGAGAAACCCCGCCAGCGCCGCCATCTCCCAGACCTTCCGGTAGACGCGCTCGGTCATCTCGGTAATCGGGAAATTCACATTCGCGCCGATATTGAAGACGAAGACCTCGACGGGTCCGACCTCGCGCTCCACCGTCTCGAAAAGCGTCGCGACCTCTTCTTCCTTGCGTGCATCCGAGCCGAAGCCGCGGGCCTCGCCGCCCGCCGACCGGATCTCTTCGAGCAGGGGGACAAGTTTTTCTTCCGAGCGCCGGGTCACGCAGGCGGTATATCCGCCCCTGGCGAAGCGTTTGGCGATGGCGCCGCCCGTCGCGTCGCCCGCGCCGATGATGACGGCCGCCTTTTTCGTGCTCATGCTGCGCTCCTTTATCCCCGGTTTTTCGCGCCGGTCCGGGGCCTGTTCCATTCGTGACAGTTTTATGACATTTCGATGACAGTCACGTCAGTTCCGTTTTAGAACCAATGGAAAATACAATGGGTTCCGAAAGAGAACTTGTCAAGCTATACTGCCCGAAAAGGAGCTTTCATGCGCTGGGAAGAACTCGACCGCCAACCTTGTTCGCTTGCCAGGTCGCTGTCCATTGTCGGCGACAGATGGAC
Organism: Alphaproteobacteria bacterium HGW-Alphaproteobacteria-3; assembly: GCA_002842875.1. Lineage (GTDB taxonomy): Bacteria > Pseudomonadota > Alphaproteobacteria > Parvibaculales > Parvibaculaceae > Parvibaculum. The sequence goes on from PHEF01000056.1 coordinate 1,781, forward strand.
CCTCCTCGTGCTGCGCGAATGTTTCCTCCGTGTGCGCCGTTTCGAGGAATTCGAGCAGCGTCTCGGCATCGCGCGCCATGTCCTCGCTGACCGCCTGAAGAAGCTGACCGATGCGGGCGTACTCGAAAAAGTTCCGTACCGGGAGCGTCCCCGCCGCGAGGAATACAGGCTTACGGAAAAGGGGCTCGATCTCTACCCCGTCATGCTCTCGCTGCTGGACTGGGGCGACAAATGGATGGCGGAGCCGGAAGGCCCGCCCGTGCTGCGGCGTCACAAGGCCTGCGGCCATGTCGCCCATGCCGTGCACACCTGCTCGGAATGCGGCGAGGTGCTCGGTGCCCGCGACATGACGGTCGAAATCGGCCCCGGCGCGAAGGGCGGCGAACTGCCTCCCGCCGCAACGGCGAAAGGCAATCCTTCGAAATAGCTCAGAGCGTTGCCAGGCGAAGTGGAAAGCCGGTTCGCTGTCCGGAAACGCGACCGTACAAAATCACAATCCGTCGAACAGCGCCGTCGAGAGATAACGCTCTGCAAAGGACGGGATGATCGCGACGATCGTCTTGCCCTTCATCTCCGGCCGGCACCCGACTTCGAGTGCAACGGCAATCGCCGCGCCCGAAGAGATACCGCAGGGAATGCCCTCCATGCGCGCGGCCTTGCGCGCATGTTCGAACGCCGTCTCGTTGCCGATGGTGACGATCTCGTCGATCAGCGACTTGTCGAGATTGCCCGGCGCGAAGCCCGCGCCGATGCCCTGGATCATGTGCGGTCCGATCCTCAGGCCCGGCTTGCGCGCCTTCAGCACCGAGCCGACGCCGGTGAAAGTGCCTGCCGTTCCGATGCCGGAAATCACCGCATCGACCTTGCCGTCCGTATCGTTCCAGATTTCTTCCGCCGTTGTCCGGCGATGGATTTCCGGGTTCGCCGGATTGTCGAATTGTTGCGGCATGACGGAATTGGGATGCTGCGTCAGCAGTTCCTCGGCCCGCGCGATCGCGCCCTTCATGCCCTTTTCCTTCGGCGTCAGTTCGAGTTCCGCGCCGAGCAGTGCCAGCATCTTGCGCCGTTCGATCGACATGCTCTCCGGCATGCACAGGATCAGCCGGTAGCCCTTCGACGCGCAGACGAAGGCAAGCGCGATACCCGTATTGCCAGATGTCGGCTCGATGATGACGGTGTTGGCGGTAATCTTGCCCTGGCTCTCCAGCGCTTCGATCATGGAGACGCCGATACGGTCCTTCACGCTCGCCAGCGGATTGAAGAATTCGAGCTTGAGCAGAACGTCGGCAACGGCGCCCGCTTCCTTCGCCATGCGGTTGAGCCGCACCAGCGGCGTATCGCCGATGGTCTGCGTGATGCTGTCATAGACGCGCCCGCGACCCGGCTTCTTGTTCTCTGTCATATCGGCCTCCCGAACCATTGTGTAAGGCTCTCGCCCGCCTTCGGGCGAGACTATCAGATTCAGATAATGAAATCGGCTGTCGGTTTCGAGTTGCCGACGCCCGCCTCATCCGCCTTGCGGCAGAGATCCTCGATGGTGATGCCGTCGAGCTTCGCCATGATCTCGTGCTGCACGTCTTCCCAGAGCGGCGCGATCACACGCGCGCCGAGTTCCGAGGGTTGCGCGCCGGGTTCGTCGGACGCCTCCATCGCGCCGACCACGCGCACGACTTCGCCCACCGCGATGCGCCGCCGCTCGCGCGCCAGCGTATAGCCGCCGCGCGGGCCCCGCACGCCTTTCAGGATGCCCGCATGCACGAGCTGCTGCATCACCTGTTCCAGATAGCGCTGCGGAATGCCCTGACGCTTCGTGATCTCCTTCGACTGCACGGGATCGGGCCGCGCATTGATCGCGACATCGACCACCGCTTCAAGCGCGAGCCAGGTTTTCTTGGAAAGTCTCAGCATCTCTCGCTCACCCCTTCGTTCCGGTCGAGCCGAAGCCGCCAGCGCCTCTTGCCGTTTCGTCGAGTGTCTCGACTTCGCGGAGCCTTGCCTGCGTCACCGGTGCAATGATCATCTGCGCGATGCGCGTTCCCCGCTCGATGGTGAAGGCGTCCTGACCGAAATTGATGAGGATGACTTTCACCTCGCCGCGATAGTCGCAATCGACGGTGCCGGGCGAATTGAGCACGGTGACGCCGTTCTTCGCCGCAAGCCCGGAGCGCGGGCGCACCTGCGCCTCGAAGCCCTGTGGCAGCGCGATGGCCAGTCCCGTCGGCACCATCGCGCGCGCCCCCGGCGCGAGCACCAGCGTCTCGCCGTCGGCGAGCGCGGCGGTGAGGTCCATGCCGGCCGCTCCTTCCGTCTCGTAGCGGGGAAGCGGCAGTCCTTGCGCATGCGGCAATCGCTGCACGTTCACATCGACAGGCGGGTTCATTCGGCGGCCTCTGCAGTGGAGAAATGATCGGCGATGCGCCGCGCGAGACGTTCGGCAACGGCTTGCTTGGGCAGCAGCGGCCAGTCCTCCTGTCCCTCGCGCGTGATGAGATGCACCGTGTTGAGATCGCCGCCCATCACGCCCGTCGCGGGCGAGACGTCGTTTGCGACGATCCAGTCGCAGCCCTTGCGCTGGCGTTTGGCGACGGCGTGCTGGATCACCTTCTCGGTCTCCGCGGCGAAACCGATAACAAGGGCAGGGCGCTTCTCCTTCATCTGGGAGATCGTCGCGAGGATGTCGGGGTTCTCGACCAGCATCAGCGCGGGCGCCTGCTCGCCCGGCGTTTTCTTCAGCTTCTGTTCCGCATCGCTCGCCACGCGCCAGTCGGCGACGGCGGCCGCACAGATCGCGATGTCGGCGGGCAGTGCCCCCTCGCAGGCGGCGAGCATCTCGCGCGCCGTCTCGACGCGCCGCACGGTCACGCCGGGCGGGTCGGGCAGGTTCGTCGGTCCCGACACGAGAACCGTCTCCGCGCCGAGCCGCGCCACGGCCTGCGCAATTGCGTAACCCTGCTTGCCGGAAGAGCGGTTCGCGAGATAGCGCACCGGGTCTATCGGCTCATGCGTCGGCCCCGACGTAATGAGCACGCGCTTGCCTTTGAGAGGCCCGCCGCCCGGATAGGCAAGCTCCGCGAAATGCGCCTCGATGGCGGCGAGAATTTCCGAAGGTTCCGCCATGCGCCCCGGCCCGTATTCGCCGCAGGCCATGTCGCCTTCGTTCGGCCCGACGAAATCGACGCCGTCCGCCATCAGCGTTTCGAAGTTCCGTTGCGTGGCGGCATGCGTCCACATCCGCACATTCATCGCCGGCGCGATCAGCACCTTCTTGTCGGTCGCAAGCAGCGCCGTGCTCGCAAGATCGTTCGCGAGCCCGTTCGCCATCTTCGCCATCAGGTCGGCGGTCGCGGGCGCGACGACAAGGAGGTCCGCATCGCGCGACAGTTCGATATGCCCCATCTCCGCCTCGTCGGTGAGGCTGAAGAGATCGGTATAGGCCTTCTCGCCGGTGAGGCTCGAGACCGAGAGCGGCGTCACGAATTGCTGCGCGGCCTCCGTCAGGATCGCGCGCACGGAGGCGCCGCGCTCTCGCAAGCGGCGGATCAGCTCGAGACATTTATAGGCCGCGATCCCGCCGCCCACGATCAGCAGCACGCGCCGTCCGTTCAGGATGCTCTCCGCCAATCTCCATCTCCCATGCAGGACGCGGCACCGAAAGGTTTTCCGCAATTCGGGTGCAAATATAAATATTCACGCAGGCAATTTGTAGATCAAATCGCACGTCGGGGAAACAAAGGAAATAAGAAGAAAAAACTGTTTGATTACAGCAGGTTGGCGAGGAGGAGGGCTCCCAGCGCGCCGATGGCGAGCCAGACAAGCGGCGACCGCCGCTCGCGCCGCTCCTGCGCCTCGGCAATCCGCTCGGCGGAACTCGGGTGAATGCGCACCCCGTCCTCATCCACATTTTCGGCAAGAAGTCGCGCCGTGCGCTCCGCCCGGTCGAGCACCTCCGGCAGGTGGCTCATCATGCGGCCAAGCTGCAGGGCGCCTGCCGCCGCCTCCTCGATGCGCGCTTCCGGCGCCATCCGCTCCACCATCCAGGCCTTCAGCACAGGCTCGGCGCTCTCCCAGATATTGTGATCGGGGTCGAAGTCGCGCGCCACGCCCTCCACCACCACCATCGTCTTCTGCAGCAGAATGAGTTCGGGCCGCGTGCGCATGTCGAACTGCTCTGTCACCTGGAAGAGCTGCGCGAGCAGCTTGCCCATCGAGACCTCGCGCGCCGGCCGCCCGAAAATCGGTTCGGCGACGGAACGCAGCGCCTGCGCGAAGGCATATTTGCTCTTCGACCCCGGCACATAGCCCGCCTCGAAATGAATTTCGGCGACGCGCACATAGTCGCGCATGATGAGCCCGTAGAGAATTTCGGCCATGAAGCGCCGCTCGTTCGGCCCGATCCGTCCCATGATGCCGAAATCGACGGCGTGCGAGGGCGGCGCGGTCGGAAGCGGGAATGCCCTCGATCCACTCCATCGTCATGACGCGCTTGGACGTCCGCTCCCAGTCGATCTGCGGCACGCGGAAACCGGCGTCTTTCGCCGTGTTCTCCGCCATCTCCGACATCGCCGCCGCTTCGAGGCGGAGATCCATTTCGAGCTTCACGCTGTCGGCAAGCGTCTGCACGATCTCGACGGGCCGGAGCCGTCGCGCCGGCGCATGGTTGCGCTCGATGAATTCCGCCGCCCAGAAGAAACTCTCGAGATCGTCGCCGAAGCGTTTCTCGATGCCGGGCCGGAGCACTTTCACGGCGACATCGCGTTCTTCCGGATGGCTTTCGCTGGCCCGCGTCTTCGCGCGATGCACCTGCGCAATCGAGGCCGCCGCGATCGGTTCGCTGAGAAAACTGAATATCTCGTCGACGGGTTTGCCAAGCCCCTCCTCGATTAACTGCCGCGCCTCTGGCATCGGAAAGGGTGGCAATTTGTCCTGCAGCGAGGTGAGATCGCTCGCGAGTTCGGGGCCGATGATGTCGGGCCGCGTCGCCAGAAACTGTCCGAGCTTGATATAGGCGGGGCCGAGCGCGGCGAGCGCGCTCGCAAGTCTCTCGCCCGCATTGGCGCCCGCATCGCCGTTTGCGTCTTCCCTCGTGCCTTCCCAAGGCAGCCTCAGCTTCGCCAGCGGCATCAGCGCGAGAAGGATCGCGGGCATCTCCTCGCGCAGCTCCAGCGGAAACAGCGCATCGTGCCGCCCGAGCACGCGGGCCGCGCGCGTCAGCCGCGCAAGGGAACGAACGGCGCGCAGCATGTCAGAGCCGCCAGCCTGAATGAAGCGCCGCCACGCCGCCCGTGAGGTTGCGGTAGCTCACATTGCCGAAGCCCGCCTGCGCGATCATGCGCTTGAAGTCTTCCTGCGGCGGAAAGCGGCGAATGCTTTCGACGAGATATTGATAGGGCGCGGCGTCCCCCGTCACCCATTTGCCCATCGCCGGAATCGCGGCGAAGGAATACTTGTCATAGACTTGGTCGATGAGCGGCACGGCGACATGGCTGAATTCGAGGCAGAGAAAACGCCCGCCCGGCTTCAGCACGCGGAAGGCATCTTTCAGCGCCCGGTCGACATGCGTCACGTTCCGGATACCGAAGGCGATCGTATAGGCATCGAACGAGCGGTCGGGAAAGGGCAGCGTCTCCGCGTCCCCGCAGGCAAACTCGACGCGCCCCTCGAACGCCTTCGCCTCGGCGCGCGCCTGTCCGACGCCGAGCATGTGCGAATTGATGTCGCACACCGTCACCTGCGCGTTCGGCCCCGCACGTTCCAGAAACCGGAAGGCGATGTCGCCGGTCCCGCCCGCCACATCGATCAGGTGGAAGGGGCGCTCGCCGCGCGGCGGGTTCAGCCAGTCGATCATGGCCTGCTTCCAGGCGCGGTGAAGTCCGCCCGACATCAGGTCGTTCATCAGGTCGTAACGGCCCGCCACCTGCTCGAACACATTATGAACGAGCCCCGCCTTCTCGTTCTCCCGGACCGTCCGGAAGCCGAAATGCGTCTCGCCGTTTTCGGGGGCGGTCCCCTCGTTTTTCGCATCTGCGTTCATGCGCGGGACCATAGACCGTTTTCCAGGCAGGCGGAACCGGTCCCTGATCGGGATTGGCGCGTGGCGCGCCGCCGCCGGGGGCGCTACTTTCATCTTCCTCTCAGCGAACGGGAAACCATGCCTGAACTGCCTGAAGTCGAAACGGTCCGCCGCGGCCTTGCGCCCGTACTTGAAGGCAGGCGGATCGCGCATGTGACGCAGCGAAGACCGGACCTGCGCTTCCCGCTGCCGCCGCGCTTTGCCGCGCGGCTGACCGGCCGCCGCATTTCCCGCCTCGACCGGCGGGCGAAATACATCCTCGCCCGCATCGAGCCTCAGGGGGCGGCCGGCGAGGAAGTCCTCATCATGCATCTGGGCATGTCGGGCCGCTTCACCATCCACGGGCCGGAGGGGAAGCGCTTGCCCGGCCTCTTTCACCACGGCATGCCGGGGGCGAAGCGCCACGACCACATCGTCTTCGACATGGAGGACGGCACGCGCATCGTCTATGCCGATCACCGCCGTTTCGGCTTCATGGATCTCGTGGCCGCGACCGATCTCGAAACATGCGCGCATCTCGCAGGCCTCGGGCCGGAGCCGCTTGGCAATGAGTTCGCCGCCGCGATCCTCTCCGAACGCCTGAAGGGCCGGCGCGCACCCGTCAAGGCGGCGCTTCTCGACCAGCGCACGGTGGCGGGTCTCGGCAATATCTATGTCTGCGAGGCGCTCTGGCGCGCCGGCATTTCGCCGAACCGCAGCGTGCGCGACTACGCGCATACGGATGGCGAACTCGGTTATTTTCAGCATGCCTTTGCCGTCTATGACCGGGACGGTGAAGCCTGTTCAAAGCCCGGCTGTGGCGGTACCGTGAAGCGTATCGTGCAATCGGGGCGTTCCACCTTTTACTGCTCCCGATGCCAGCGCTGACGAGGAAGCCCGAGGAAGCAGATGACGGTAAGAAGAAATTCGCTTCGCGGAGCGGGCATGGCGCTCGCGCTCGCCGCCTTGCTTCTGGCGGCGCCTCATGCCGCGCGCGCCGAAGGCGGCTATCTCGACGCCGTCGAGGACATGCCCCTGATGGAAGGTCTTGCCGAAACGGGTGACGGCGGCATCGTCTTCGACAAGCCTGCCGGCCGCATCGTGCGCAGCGTCGCGGAGGGCGATGTCGCGCCCGGCGCCGTCCGCGCCTTTTATGTGGAAACCTTGCCCCAGCTCGGCTGGACGCGGGCCAGCGCCTACGAACTTATCGACGGGCTTCTCATTTTCCGCCGCGAGGGCGAGCAACTGGAAATCCAGATTGTCGCCGTCTCGCCAACACACACCGAAATCCGCTTTTCCATCACCCCCCTGTAGTTCCCTTGCGCGAGGCCCTTGAAGGGCCGCGCGGAGGCAAGCTCGAGGGGAACAACAATCGGCATGCAGGAGGAGAAACGAATGGCCTATCAGAACATTCTGGTCGAAACGAAAGGCGCGGTCGGCATCGTCACGCTCAATCGCCCGGATGCGCTGAACGCGCTCAACAAGGCGCTGATGGACGAGCTGACCGCTGCGCTCGATGCTTACGAGGCCGACGAGAACATCCATTGCATCGTCATCACCGGTTCGCAGAAGGCCTTCGCGGCCGGCGCGGACATCAAGGAGATGCAGCCGAAATCCTATATGGACGTCTACAAGGAAGACTTCATAACCGCGAACTGGGAGCGCGCCTCGCGCTGCCGCAAACCGGTCATCGCCGCCGTCGCGGGCTACGCGCTGGGCGGCGGTTGCGAGCTCGCCATGATGTGCGACTTCATCATCGCTGCCGACAATGCGAAATTCGGCCAGCCCGAAATCAAGCTCGGCGTCATGCCGGGTGCGGGCGGCACGCAGCGCCTCACCCGTTTCGTCGGCAAGTCGAAGGCGATGGAAATGTCGCTCACCGGCCGCATGATGGATGCTGACGAGGCCGAGCGCTCCGGCCTCGTCAGCCGCATCGTGCCGCTCGGCGAGCTCATGGACGAAGTGCTGAAGACGGCGCAGGCCGTCGCGGAAATGTCGCTCCCCATCGCCATGATGACCAAGGAAAGCGTCAACAGGGCTTACGAAACCACCTTGTCGGAAGGGGTGCGTTTCGAGCGCCGCCTGTTCCATTCGATGTTCGCGACCGAGGATCAGACCGAAGGCATGGCGGCCTTTGTCGAGAAGCGGAAACCGCAGTTCCGCAACCGCTGAAAAACCGCGGCAAACGGGGCAATTTTGCCGCGGTTTTCGTGCTGTTTCAGCCGGTTGACGAAAGCCGGAGGGGCGCGTATAAACCCCGGCTTCAAAGGGACAGCGGACGCGAGAAGCGGCTGCCGCCTTTCTTTAAATAGAGATTTTCCGCAGGCCGCCCGGATTTCCGGACGCCGCGTTGATACGAAGGTCCGATCGATGGCGAACACGAAGTCCGCAAAGAAGGCAATCCGCGTGATTGCGAAGAAGACGGCAGTCAACAAGGACCCTTCGCGCCGCACAGCCCGAAATCATGCGCGCCGCGCAGAAGGGCGTGATCCACAAGAACACCGCCTCGCGCAAAGTGTCCCGTTTTGCACAGCGCGTGAAAGCGCTTGCCTGACAGGCACTTCTCGTGACGCCGGACCCCGGCGGCACAAACGCGATACCAAATGCATGAAAGCCCGCGCTCGAACATCGCGGGCTTTTTGCTGCGCGCGTTTCGCTGCACGCATTGCGTGTCGCGCGTTGCGTTTGAATACGGGATGCCGCGCCTGCGTGATGCGATTTGGAAAATGCATTTGTCAAAATGACTTGCGGGCTCGCATGGGTGTGTGCGTTGCAATCGGCACAGCATCTTGCGGTGCGCGGCATGCGTCACACCGGACAAAAAACTGTCACGCAAACGATTCTTCCGCTTGCCTAGGTCCGCCCCAGACAGTATGTTTAACAACCTCAGCGGTGGTGCTGAATACTGTGTTTTTCGAATAAAAATTTATCGAATACAGTATTTCTCTTCACCGAATTGGGTAAAAAACAAGTATCCAGACAGAACGTGAGTGACGAGCCGGGGTAATTCCGTTATGACCCCCGTCGGACAGGCGTGTCTGGAGGCCGGGCTGGGGAGCCTGGCGGGGTGCGGGTGGTTTCAAGCGGCGGGACATCCATGTCGGGGAATTCGAAAAGCGATGCGGCGCCGGCGATCATGGGCGATCGTCCGGAAGATTATGCGGGCGATGTGACGCCGCAGGAGGCGTGGCGCGTCCTGCGCGCCGATCCGCAAGCCGTTCTCGTCGATGTGCGCACGCGGGCGGAGTGGTCCTATGTCGGCGTGCCGGATCTCTCCGGCGCGGGCGGGGAGCCGGTATTCCTCGAATGGCAGCAATTCCCGTCCATGGCGCAGAACGTGGACTTTGCCGCCGATCTCGCGGCGGCGCTCGGGCCGGCGCGGCGCGATGTGCCGGTCTTCTTCCTGTGCCGTTCGGGCGCGCGCAGCAAGGCGGCGGCGATCGCCATGTCGAAGGCGGGCTTTGCCCGTTGCTTCAACGTGGCTGGCGGATTTGAAGGCGATCTCGATGACGGCCGTCACCGTGGCGACCGTAATGGCTGGAAGGTGGCGGACCTTCCCTGGGTTCAATCCTGAGCGTTTCGTCCGGAAACGCGAACGGGATTGGAAGCCTGAGCGTTTCGTCCGGAAACGCGAACGGGATTGGAAGCCTGAGCGTTTCGTCCGGAAACGCGAACGGGATTGGAAGAATGAGCGGGGCACGCGCGGGGTGCGCCCCGGCGGCGGAGCGGACGGGAAGGGCGGGTTCCCGTCGGCATGGGCTAATTCCGGTGCCTCTTATGGGCCGGAGTAAAATGAGGCATGACGTTTTGGACGAGGAAAACATGGCGCAATCCCCTGCAGAGAGACGCATGCGGGACACGCGCGATCTGACGTCCTTTTCCGGGGGCACCGGAAGCGAGAGCCGGAACGGGAAGGACGGGCAGTCGCCGTCCTCGATCCTGGCCGATCGCTGGCGTCGCGTGCGCTCGCGTCTTCAGGCGGAGCTGGGCGAGGCGACGTTCAACAGCTGGTTCAAGCAGATCGAGCTCGCCGGCGCCGGGGATGGCCGTGTCATGCTCTCCGTGCCGACGCGTTTCATCCGCAACTGGATTGTCTCCCACTATGCCGACCGCCTTGCCGAGCTCTGGGCGGACGAGGATGCCGCTTATGTGCGCGTCGACGTGTCGGTGAGCACCGATGCCGGCGCCCTGCGCAAGCCCGCGGCCGCGAGCCTTGAAGAGGTGGCGCCTGCTTGCGATGCCGCCACCGCGCCGGAGCCGCGCGCATTCCAGCCGGCGGCGCCTTTCGGCCTGCCGCAGGGCTTCGAGGATGCGGGCGTCGGCGCGCCGCTCGATCCGCGTTTCACTTTCGATGCCTTTGTTGTCGGCAAGTCGAACGAACTGGCGCATGCCGCCGCGCGCCGCGTCGCCGAAGCGACCGATGTCACCTTCAACCCGCTCTTCCTCTATGGCGGCGTCGGCCTCGGCAAGACGCATCTCATGCACGCCATCGCCTGGGAAATCCGCACGCGTCATCCCGAGCGCAAGGTGCTGTACCTCTCGGCCGAAAAGTTCATGTACCAGTTCGTCCGCGCGCTCCGCTTCAAGGACACCATGGCCTTCAAGCAGCAGTTCCGCTCGGTGGATGTGCTGATGATCGACGACGTGCAGTTCATTTCGGGCAAGGAATCGACGCAGGAAGAGTTCTTCCACACCTTCAACGCGCTGATCGACCACAATCGCCAGGTCATCATTTCCGCCGACCGCTCGCCCTCCGATCTCGACGGCATCGAGGAGCGCATCCGTTCGCGCCTCGGCTGGGGCCTTGCCGCCGACATTCATCCGACCGACTACGAGCTGCGTCTGGGCATCCTTCAGGCCAAGGCCGAGGAGATGATGCAGCGCAACGGTCCGGTCGCGATCCCGGCCGGCGTGCTCGAATTTCTCGCCCACCGCATCGTCTCGAATGTCCGCGAGCTTGAAGGCGCCCTGAAGCGCGTCGTCGCCTATGCCTCGCTTGTCGGCCGTCCGATCACGCCGGAGATGACGCAGGAAGTGCTGCGCGACCTCCTGCGCTCCAACGACCGCAAGATCACCATCGAGGAGATCCAGCGCCGCGTCGCCGAATACTACAACGTCCGCCTCGCCGACATGCTTTCGGCGCGCCGCGCCCGGGCGGTCGCCCGGCCCCGCCAGGTCGCCATGTATCTGTCGAAGCAGCTCACCACCCGGTCGCTGCCCGAGATCGGGCGGAAATTCGGCGGCCGCGACCACACCACGGTCATCCACGCGGTCCGCAAGATCGACGAACTCAGACAGGCCGATTCCGGCATCGAGGAAGACGTCGATCTGCTGCGACGCATGCTTGAGGGCGGCCACGCCCCCAACTGAGCCCGCCCGCCCGCTGCACCGGCCCGGCGCCTTCGGGAGAAGCCTTGCGAATCAGGGGGTTATTGGCCTTTTGAGCGCCCCCGGATTCGCCCCGGTTTTGGCTGAAAAACGTGCATCGGCCACACGATCTGGTATACTCCGCCTTGCGAATTCTGCGGAAATCCGGCCCATGCCGGAACGCGTCTGTACGGGCCCCTGGATCGGCGGATTCCGGGTCCCGCGTCTGGCGCGGCGCTCCGGCCCCCCTGTTCGCAGCGGTCCATGAGAACGGCGCGTCTGACAAGCCGCGCGATGCTCCCGGACACTCTGGAACACGGGCTCGGGAGGGCAATTTCCACACCGCGAACTCGCACCGGAAATCGTGGGAAAGCGGGCATTCGCGCGCGCCTGCGACGTCACCAGAGAGCCCAAACGGGGGGACTGAAGAGAGACCATGAAGATCACGATCGAACGGGGCGCCCTGCTCAAGTCTCTCAACCATGTGCAGTTCGACATCGAGGTGATCGAGGCGATCGACGCCGATGTCGCGCAGGCGGGCGCCACCACGGCCTCTGCGCACACGCTCTACGACATTGTGCGCAAGCTGCCCGAAGGCGCGCAGGTGGAACTCTCGACCGGCACCGACGAAGGCCGCCTCCAGCTCACCGCCGGGCGCTCGCGCTTTGCGTTGCAGGCGCTGCCGCAGGAGGATTTCCCGGTCATGGCGGCGGGCTCGCTCCCGCACCGCTTCGAGCTTCCCGCCGAGGCCATGCGCCGCCTGATCGACAAGACGCGCTTCGCGATCTCCACCGAAGAGACGCGCTATTATCTGAACGGCATCTATGTCCACGCCGTCGAGGGCGGCAAGCACAACGCGCTTCGCGCCGTCGCCACCGACGGTCACCGCCTCGCCCAGGTCGATCACGACCTGCCGGACGGCGCCTCCGGCATGCCGGGTGTCATCGTGCCCCGCAAGACGGTGCTCGAACTGCAGAAGCTTCTCGAAGGCGATGGGGGCACGCTCTCGGTCGGCGTTTCGGAAACGAAGATCCGTTTCGAGTTCGGCGGCATCGTCCTCACCTCGAAGCTGATCGACGGCACCTTCCCCGATTATGGCCGCGTCATTCCTTCCGGCAACGACAAGATCATGGAAGTCGACGGCAAGCGCTTCGCCGAGGCCGTCGACCGCGTCTCGACCATCTCCACCGAGAAGTCGCGCGCGGTGAAGCTCAATCTCGACGAGGGCAAGCTCACGCTCTCCGTCACCAATCCGGATTCGGGAAGCGCCACGGAAGAGCTTTCGGTTTCCTATTCGAGCCCGGCGCTCGAAATCGGCTTCAACGCCCGCTACCTGCTCGACATCACGGGCCAGCTCGACGGCGCGGAGGCGACCTTCGCCTTCGCCGATTCCGGATCGCCCACGCTCGTTCGCGACAGCGAGGACGCCATGGCGATCTACGTGCTGATGCCGATGCGGGTTTGAGCCTGCGCTGAAAGCGGAAGCAGAGGATAGGGAGTGCCTCGAACGGGTGAGTTGCTCGCGGCCGGCCGGCAATTGGAAACGCCGGATGAAGGCGGTGCCGTCGTGACGGCACCTCTGGCGGGACCGCGCGCGCGGCTCAGCCGTCTCGTCGTCACCGACTTCCGGTCCTATGCGCGTGCCGAACTGGCGCTCGATGGACGCCCCGTCGTGTTCACGGGCGAGAACGGCGCGGGCAAGACAAACCTGCTCGAGGCCATCTCGCTTCTCTCGCCGGGGCGCGGTCTGCGCGGTGTGCCCTATGCGGAGATCGCGCGCGACAATGGCGCGGGCGGATGGGCGGTCGCCGCGACGCTCGAAACGCCGGAGGGGCCGGTCCGCATCGGAACGGGGATCGAACCCGGCGTCGAAAGCGCGCGCAGCCGTCAGGTGCGCGTCGATGGCGAACAGGCGGGGCCTTCCGCGCTCGCCGAACTCGTCTCCCTGGTCTGGCTCACGCCTGCCATGGACAGGCTTTTCGTGGAGGCGGCAGGCGAGCGGCGCCGCTTTCTCGACCGGCTGGTGATGGGTTTCGATCCCGCGCATGGCACGCGCGCCGGCGCCTATGACCGGGCCCTGCGCGAGCGCAACAGGCTGCTCGCCGACGATGTTTTCGACGATGCCTGGCTCACCGGGCTCGAAGGCCAGATGGCCGAACATGGTGTCGCACTTGCCGCCGCGCGCGTCGAAACGCTGGCGCGGTTGCGCGGCGCTCTCGACGCCGCGTGCGAAGGCCCTTTCCCGCGCGCTCTCGTCAGGGTCGAGGGCACGCTCGAAGCGGCCATTGCCGATGCGGCGGCCGTCGATGTCGAGGATGCGTTTCGCGCGCGCCTCAGGGAAATGCGCGGGCGCGACGCGGCGGCCGGCCGCGCGCTCGACGGGCCGCACAGGAGCGATCTCCTTGTGCGCCACGCCGCGAAGGATCGCGAGGCGCGCCAATGTTCGACGGGCGAACAGAAGGCGCTGCTGATCGGCATGGTGCTCGCCAATGCGCGGCTTCTCGCCGCCAGGGGGCGCCCGCCCTTGCTGTTGCTCGACGAGATCGCCGCGCATCTCGACGAGGAACGGCGTGCGGCGCTGTTCGACGAAATCGTGGGCCTGAACCTTCAGGCCTTCATGACGGGCACAGACCCGTCGCTGTTTGAATCGCTGGGCGGAAGGGCGCAGAGCCTCGAGGTTGCGCGAGGCGAGATAAGCCGGACCGGGCCGCCCGCATAGAGCGTTTCCAGGCCAAGTGGAAGCCGGTTGGCCGTCCGGAAACGCGACAAAACAATAACTCAGAGCGGTTCACCGATTCCATGAAACGGTGGACGGCTCCAGGAATGCGAATAGGAAAAGGAAAGCTGCGATGAAAAACGACAACGAAACGCCGGACGTCGAAGCCCTCAAGGACCAGTTCATGCCTCTGGTCGATCAGGGCCTCTTCAAGGCGCGCACCGTGCTCGTCACCGGCGAGATCAACGACCGCCAGGCGCGTGCCGTCTCCGAGCGCCTTCTCGCCATGTCGGGTGAGAGCGACGATCCGATCACCGTCATCGTCTCCTCGCCGGGCGGCCATGTGGAATCGGGCGACATGATCCACGACATGATCAAGTTCATCAAACCGCGTGTGCGCGTGCTCGGCACCGGCTGGGTCGCGAGCGCGGGCGCGCTCATCTATGTTTCCGCCGAGCGCGAGGATCGCTACTGCCTGCCCAACACGCGCTTCCTGCTGCACGAACCGCGCGGCGGCGTCGGCGGTTCGGCCACCGAAATCGACATCCAGGCCCGCGAAGTGCTGAAGATGCGCGAACGCCTCAACAAGATATTCGCCGACGCAACCGGCCAGCCGCTCGACCGGATCGTCAAGGATACGAACCGCGATCACTGGATGAACGCGGTAGAGGCGAAGGAATACGGCGTCGTCGGCAAGATCATCCGCTCCGCCGCCGAGATCGTCTGAGCGAGACGGCGCACTTCGAGGAACGCAAGGAAAGAAACATGTCCAATCCCGCTGGCGAAACACCTGAAGAATATGGTGCGGAATCGATCAAGGTCCTGAAGGGCCTCGATGCCGTGCGCAAGCGTCCCGGCATGTATATCGGCGACACCGATGACGGCTCCGGTCTTCATCACATGGTCTACGAAGTCGTCGACAACTCGATCGACGAAGCGCTCGCCGGCTATTGCGACGCCGTCAATGTGCGCCTCAATCCGGACGGCTCCGTCACCGTCATGGACAATGGCCGCGGCATCCCGGTCGAAATCCACAAGGGCGAGGGCGTCTCCGCCGCCGAAGTCATCATGGCGCGCGGGCAAGGAACACGCGATCCGCTTCCAGCATGGCGTGCCGGATGCGCCGCTCGCCGCCGTCGGCGAGGCGCCCATCGGCGAGAACGGCAAGCCCGTCACCGGCACCGAGATCACCTTCCATCCCTCGTCCGGAACCTTCACGCACACGGATTTCGATTTCGCGACCCTCGAACACCGTCTGCGCGAACTCGCTTTCCTCAATTCCGGCGTGAAGATCAATCTCGTGGATCAGCGCGGCGTCGAGCCGAAGGTCGTGAACCTCATGTATGAAGGCGGTCTCGAAGCCTTCGTGCGCTTTCTCGACCGCACCAAGACGCCGCTTATCCAGGCGCCCATCGCCATCGGCGCGGAGCGCGACGGCATCACGGTCGAAGTCGCGATGTGGTGGAACGACAGCTACCACGAGAACGTGCTCTGCTTCACCAACAACATCCCCCAGCGCGACGGCGGCACGCATCTGGCGGGCTATCGCGGCGCGCTCACCCGCGTCATCAATTCCTATGCGAACGAAAGCGGCATCGCGAAGAAGGAAAAGGTAAGCCTCACCGGCGACGATGCGCGCGAGGGGCTGACCTGCGTTCTCTCCGTGAAGGTGCCGGATCCGAAATTCTCCTCGCAGACCAAGGACAAGCTCGTCTCTTCCGAAGTGCGCCCCGTCGTCGAAAGCCTCGTCAACGATGCGCTTTCCACATGGCTTGAGGAACATCCCGCCGAAGCGCGCCAGATCGTGACCAAGGTGGTCGAGGCCGCCGCCGCGCGCGAGGCCGCCCGCAAGGCGCGCGAGTTGACGCGCCGCAAGGGCGCGCTCGACATCTCGAGCCTGCCCGGCAAGCTCGCCGATTGCCAGGAGCGCGATCCCGCAAAATCCGAACTCTTCATCGTCGAGGGCGATTCGGCCGGTGGCTCGGCGAAGCAGGCGCGCGACCGTTCCAATCAGGCCGTGCTTCCGCTTCGCGGCAAGATCCTCAATGTCGAACGCGCGCGCTTCGACAAGATGCTTTCGTCCAATGAAATCGGCACGCTGATCACGGCGCTTGGCGCGGGCATTGGCCGCGACGACTTCAACATCGACAAGCTGCGCTACCACAAGATCATCATCATGACCGACGCCGACGTCGACGGCGCCCATATCCGCACGCTCCTTCTCACCTTCTTCTTCCGGCAGATGCCGGAGGTGATCGAGCGCGGCCATCTCTACATCGCGCAGCCGCCGCTCTACAAGGTGCGCCGCGGCACGTCCGAAACCTATCTGAAAAACGAGAAGGCGCTCGGCGACCATCTCATCGCGACAGGCCTTGAGGACATGGTGCTGACGCTGCATGACGGCGCGCAGCGCGCCGGTCCCGATCTTCAGGACATCGTGACGAAGGCGCGTGCCGTGTGCGCCGTGCTCGAAGGTCTTCCCGGCAAATATTCGCATTTCGTCGTCGAGCAGGCGGCGATTGCCGGCGCGCTCAATCCGAAGGCGCTTGCCGAGCCCGAACAGGCGCGCGAGGCCGCGGCCTATGTCGCGCGCCGCCTCGACCTCCTCTCCGAGGAAACCGAGCGCGGCTGGGTTGGCGAGACGACGGATGACGGCGGCCTGCGCTTCGCGCGCGAAGTGCGTGGCGTCCGCGAGGAAGTGCTGATCGACGGCCCGCTGATCGCGAGCGCCGATGCGCGCCGCCTCGACAGCTACACGCAGCACCTCCAGGAAATCTATGTGAAGGCGGCAACCCTGCGCCGCAAGGACGAGAGCCATGCGATCCGCTCGCCCTCGCAACTCCTCGAAGCCGTCCTGGCGGCGGGCAGCAAGGGCAACACGGTCCAGCGCTACAAGGGTCTCGGCGAAATGAACCCCGGACAGCTCTGGGAGACCACGCTCGACCGCGACGCCCGCTCGCTCCTCCAGGTGAAGATCCGCGAGCTCGACGAGGCCGACGATCTTTTCGTGAAGCTCATGGGCGATGTCGTGGAACCGCGCCGCGATTTCATTCGCGACAACGCGCTTTCGGTGGCCAATCTCGACGTGTGAGCGATCGTTCGAAAGAAAATCGTTAACAACGCGTTAACCATCGCTGTCTAGCTTCGGCACGGGGGAGCCCAAACGGCCCCGAAAGGGCAGAGCGCGAGGCGTCGGGGTCAATGTCATCCCGCAGGACAGGATCGGGGTCTGGAAGGCGCGAGCCCCCGCAAGCGGAGGATGGCTGGACGGTCGTCCGCCGTCCGGGCCTCGGGCCGGTACGCATTCGCGTCGGCGCGAACGCGCCCGAGGATGAGCCGGAAGAGCCGGAACAGGAAGACGGCGGCGACATGGGACGCTGGGACGACGATCACGACGAGCCGCGCCGCATCGAGCCGACTTTCGGCAAGAGCGGCACGCGCAAACCCGCACCCAAAAAACCCCCGAAAAAATCCGCCTCGAAAAAATCGGCCCCGAAAAAATCAACAGGCCTTCACGCGCCCTCGGCCGATGACCGTCCCGTGCCGCCGCGCGGCTATCGCCCCAAAACATCGTCGCGAAAATCCGCGTCCCGTTCTCGCGGCGCTGCCGCGTCGCGCAAATCCGGACGCTCGCTTCTCGGCAACGTTGCCTACGGTGCCGCCGTTCTCGCGCTCTGGGGTCTCATCGCCTTTGGCGGTCTCCTCTTCTGGTACGGGTTGAACCTGCCCGACACTTCGGGCCTCTACAACGTCAAGCACACGCCCTCCGTCTCCATCGTCGCCATCAATGGCGAGGCGTTGAGCCATCGCGGCGATCTCAAGGGCAGCTACGCCTCGCTCGGCGATCTGCCGCCTTACGTGCCGCAGGCCGTCCTCGCCACGGAGGACCAGCGCTTCTACTGGCATTTCGGCATCGACCCCATCGGCCTCGCCCGCGCCGTCGTCGTGAACTACAGGGCCGGTGCCTATGTGCAGGGTGGCTCCACCATCACCCAGCAGCTCGCCAAGAACATCTTCCTTCAGCCCGACCGCACGATCTCGCGCAAGATCGAGGAAATGGTGCTCGCCGTCTGGCTCGAGCTTCGCTTCACCAAGGAAGAGATCCTGACGCTGTACCTCAACCGCGTCTATTTCGGCGGCGGCGCCTATGGTCTCGAAGCGGCTTCCGAGCGTTTCTTCCGGAAGCCCGCCCGCGCCCTCACGCTGCCCGAAGCGGCCATGCTCGCCGGCCTGCTGAAGGCGCCGTCGCGCTATTCGCCCACCAACGACATCGACCTCGCGCGCCGGCGTGCGGGCGTCGTTCTGCAGAACATGGTCAATGCGGGCTACATCTCGCCGCAGGATGCGCACATTGCCAATGTCGCGCCCGCCTCGCTCGAGGGCTACACGGCGCGCGGTTCCATCAATTATTTCGTCGACTGGGTGGCCGAAGCGCTTCCCGACTATGCGGGCAAGCCCGACACCGATGTCAGCGTCATCACCACCATCGACCCCGCGCTCCAGAGCGAAGCGGAACGGATCCTCGCCGAGGTTCTCCAGGTCGAGGGCGGCGCCGTGAATGCCAGCCAGGCCGCCCTCGTCGCCATGACGCCGGACGGCGCGGTGCGCGCCATGGTGGGCGGCCGCTCTTATGTGCAGAGCCAGTTCAACCGCGCCGTGCAGGCCAGGCGCCAGCCCGGTTCCGCCTTCAAGCCCATCGTCTATCTGGCGGCGATGGAAAAGGGCCTCACCCCCGACACGGTGCGCACCGATCGCCCGGTGAATTACGGCGGCTGGGCGCCGGAGAATTATTCCGGCCGCTTCGATGGCGACATGACGCTGCGCACCGCGCTCGCCAAATCCGTGAACACCGTCGCCGTGCAGGTCGCGCGCGAAGCCGGCATCCGCAATGTCGTCGCCGCCGCGCGCCGCCTCGGCCTTCAGGACGATCTCCCCGCCAATCTTTCGCTCGCGCTCGGCTCGGGCAGCGTGAACCTGCTGGAACTCACCGCGGCCTATGCGACATTTGCGAATGGCGGCTATGGCGTCTTGCCCCATGGCATCGAGGAGGTCCGCGCCGGCAGCGGCGAGGAGCTCTACCGCCGCCAGGGCTCGGGGATAGGCCGCGTCGTCGATCCTCTCGTCGTCGCCGAAATGAACAACATGCTGAAAGCCGTGATGGTCTACGGCACCGGCCGCAACGCCGCGCTTGGTGCGCGCCCGAGTGCGGGCAAGACGGGCACCAGCCAGGACTTCCGCGATGCCTGGTTCGTCGGCTACACGGCCGATCTCGTCGTCGGCGTCTGGGTTGGCAACGACAATGGCGCGCCGATGAAAAAGGTCACCGGCGGCACGCTACCCGCGCGCATCTGGCAGGCCTTCATGGAGCGCACGCAGGCAGGCGTCGCCATTGCCGACCTGCCCGACGCCGCGCCCGTCGCGACGGCCTCGGCGGCCGATCCCGCGCGCCCCGCCGCGCCGGACGAATATGAGTGGGAACAGCCCGGCTTCTTCCAGCGGCTTTTCGGCACCGGCGGCGAACCCGCCCTCCGCGTCGGCGGCCGGCGGTAAGGCGGCGCCTGGCGCGCTTCCCACCCTCCCCGAGGGGAGGGTCGAAAAATTCCATGAATTTTTCGGGGCGGGGGCTCTATGTGAGTCCCTGCCTCTTCCTTCCGCTCATCGCGATTGCAAACGTCGTCACGCCCATCGCCGCGATGGTGCCGACCATCGGCATCGCGCTCGCATCGGCGCCATGCCCCACATAAAGCCCGGCAAGCGCCCCCGCGACCGATTGCAGGAAGCCGAGCAGCGACGAGGCCGTGCCCGCAATATCGGGAAACGGCGTCAGCGCGCCCGCCATCGCCTGCGGCATGGTCGCGCCCATCGCAAAACCGTAAATCACGATCGGAGCCACGATGCCGAGCGCGGATGGCGTGGTGAGAAGCCCCGTCAGCATGAGAAGCCCGCCCAGCGCCGCGCAGAAACCGCCAAAGCGCAGCGTCGCGTCGATGCCTAAGCGGCGCACGAGCCTTCCGCCCGTCAGCGAACCCGCGACATAGCCGCCCGCCATCGCGCCGAAGCAAAGCCCGTAGGCAATAGGCGAATAGCCGTAGAGCCCCTGCAGCACGAAGGACGAACCGGAGACGAAGGCGAAGAGCCCGCAAAAGGCGGCGCTCGCGATGGCGAGATATTTGAGGAAGCGCCGGTCGGCGATCAGCCGGCGATAGGCGCGGAGAATGGCGAGCGGCGCCGCGCTCTGCCGCCGCGCGGCCGGCAGCGTCTCGTTGAGGTTCACCGCCACCATGAAGGTGAGCACCGCGCCGAAGGCGCCCATCGCGATGAAGTTCGCCTTCCAGCCATAGACATCCTGCACCACGCCGCCAAGCATCGGCGCGAGTGCGGGCACGAGCCCCATGATAGCCGCCATCCGGGCGAGCATCTGGCCGGCATCCGCGCCTTCATAGAGGTCGCGCACGATGGCGCGCGCGAGAACCACGGAAGCGCCGCCGCCCACCGCCTGCAGGATGCGCGCGAGAATGAGCTGGTCGATGGTCGCCACGAAGAGCGAGGCGAAGCATCCCGCCATGTAGAGCAGGAAGCCGCCGATCAGCACGGGCCTGCGCCCATGGCGGTCGGCCAGCGGCCCGTAGAAGAGCTGCGATCCGGCAAAGGCGATGAGATGGGCGCTCAGCGTGATCTGCACCGTGCCCGCATCGGCGCTGAAATCGCGCGCGATGTCGGGCAGCGACGGCAGATACATGTCGGTCGACAAGGGACCGACCGCCGTCAGCGACGCCAGGAACACGGTGAAAGCCGCCGTGCCGGGCGTGAGTTTCATCTGCCCGCGGAGTTTCCGCGGCCGCCCGCGAAAAGTCCGACAGGGTCGGCGCCGAAACGGTGCAGGCCCGGCCCGTTGATTTCGAGCCAGCGCTTGGCGGGCTCGTAGTTCGGGATCGCGTCCTCGACCAGCCCCCAGAAGCGCGGTCCGTGATTCATGTGCCGCAGATGCGCCACTTCATGCGCCGCCACATAGTCGAGCACATAGGAGGGCGCGAGGATGAGCCGCCACGAGAACGACAGCGCCCGCGTCGGCGAGCACGATCCCCAGCGCGTTGTCGTGTCGCGCACGGTGATGCGCGAGGGACGCACGCCGAAGAGTTCGGCATAGAAGAGCACCCGGTCGTTGAGTTCGTCGCGCGCCTTCCCCTTCAGCCAGTCCGTCACCCGCCGCTGCACGAAATCGGGATGCCCGGTCACCCGGATCTCCGGAAACCCGCCCGTCTCCGCGCCCCGCACCCGCCAGACCGGACCCTTCATCACCGCGTCCTCGCGCCGCACGCCGGCATAGCGCACCACATGTTCCTTGCCGCGATAGGGAATACGCGCGCCGTTCTTGAAGGGAACGGGCGCCGGCACCTGGTGCAGCCGCTCCGCGATCCATTCGCGCTGCTCGCGCGCGAAAAGGAGCGCCTTGCCGAGGTTCCGCCGCGATGGTGTCGTGACAAGCACCGAGCCCGCCGCCAGATCGACGCGGACGATCATGCGCTTGGCGCGCGGATTATGCTTCACTGTAACGGGCACCGTCCGTCCGTCGATCTGCATGTAGTCGAGATGGAGCGAGGCGGGTTTCACGTGTTTGTTCATGCTGCGGTCGAGCCCAACGCCCCTTGGGCAGCCGCCGGTTCCGGCTGCGGCCCGATGGGGGATGACGACGGTCTGGTCATTCCTGTCCGAAGGCAAAAGAGATAGGGTCGAATCATGTCAAGGATGCCACGATTTCATTTCGCTTTCGCGTTCGATTTCCATGGCCACCAGATCGTCGCCCATCTCGCGCCCCGGCGCGAGGGGGCCGATGTCCCGGCGGCGGAAATCGCCAACCCCGTCGATGGCGACGAGGTTCCCGTTCCTCATTTCGGCCTGATCCTCGGCTGGGAGGCGTGGCATGAACTGGCCGCGCGCCTCAAGGCCGGCGGCATCCGCTTCGTCATCGAGCCGCATATCCGCTTCAAGGGAAAACCCGGCGAGCAGGCGACCATGTTCTTCCGCGACCCGTCCGGCAACGCGCTTGAATTCAAGGCCTTCCAGGACGAGGCGCAGATCTTCGCGAAGTGAGCGGCCTCAGCGCTTGGCGTGCCGGCTCATGAACGCCCGCACGCGCGGCGCGATCTCGCTGTTCCAGCGCGACCCGTTGAAGACGCCGTAATGGCCGACGCCAGTCTGTTCCCAATGCGTCTTCATCGCCTCGGGCAGCTTGGTGCAGAGCTTGTGCGCGGCCTTCGTCTGGCCGACGCCGGAAATATCGTCCTTCTCGCCCTCGACGGTCATCAGCGCCGTCTTCGTGATCGCCTCCGGCCGCACCGGCTTGCCGCGATGGGTGAACTCGCCTTTGGGCAGCGAATGCTTCACGAAGACCTCGTCCACCGTCTGCAGGTAGAACTCCGCCGTCATGTCCATGACCGAGAGATACTCGTCGTAGAACTCGCGATGCTTCTCCGCGCTGTCGCCGTCGCCGTCCACCATGTGATCGAAATAGTTCCAGTGCGCGTCCATGTGCCGGTCGAGGTTCATCGCCATGAAGCCCGAAAGCTGCACGAATCCCGGATAGACGCGGCGCATGAAGCCCGGATGCGGCCAGGGCACGGTCGTGAGGACGTTGCGCTCGTACCATTCGGTGCCGCGTTCGGTCGCAAGCCGGTTCACTTCGGTCGGGCTTTCGCGCGTGTCGATCGGCCCGCCCATCAGCGTCATGCTGAGCGGCACGTAAGCATCGTCATTGTCGTGCATTGCGGCAACGGCCGCGAAGACCGGCACCGAAGGCTGGCAGACGGCGAGCAGGTGCACGTCGGGGCCAAGCTCGTGGCACATGTCGATCACATAGTCGATGTAGTCGTCGAGGTCGAAAGTGCCTTCCGTGAACGGAACCTTGCGCGCGTCCTCCCAGTCGGTGATGTAGACCTCGTTATGGGGCAGCATGGCTTCGACCGTGCCGCGAAGCAGCGTCGCATAATGGCCGGACAGCGGCGCAACGATGAGCAGCTTCTGTTGCGGCGCGACGTCCTTCATCGCGGCCGGCTCGCGCTCGAAATGGACGATCCGGCAGAAAGGACGTTCCCAGACGATCTTCTCCGTGACCGGCACGGGCTTGCCATCCACGGTCGTCTCGTGAAGTCCGAAAGCCGGCTTGCCGTAGCGTCGCGTCGTCGTCTCGAAAACATCGATGGCGGCAGCGAGCGTCTTGTGCACGGTCGTCTCGGCAAAGGGGTTGAGCGGATGGCGAAGCGCCCAGAGGCTCATTTCCGCGGCGGCCCTGAAGGGCGCCACGGCGGCATGGTTCAGCTCGTAGAAATGATACAGCACGCTTTACCTCGCTTCGCTCGAGGGCCTCGCCAGGTGGCCGAGACCCGATCCCGCCCCGCGCTCTTCATGTTGCGGCGCAACATGGAATGTAGGCGGCGCCTGCCGCTGCACCAAGAGATTTCTCTGGATATGGTTACGGAAAATTTCACAGGACGGCTGCGAAACGTCACGAAGGGAAATCCCCTTCGTGACGTTTCGGTGACATTTCGATGACAGTCGGCCGGAAAACGGGCGACTTATCCCTCACCGCCGCAGAGCCGCGCCCATTCCTCGCGCGGCCGTTTGGCCGCCGCGCGGTTCGCGCCCGAGATCATCGCCTTGAACGAAGCGGTGATGATGTTCGGGTCGATCCCGACGCCGAAGAGGTCGCCCGGATGCGCCGGGTCCGCCACTTCCATGAAGGCGACGGCCTTCGCGTCGGTGCCCGAGCCGATCGAATGCTCCTCGAAGTGACGAAGCTCGACGCCGAGCTTCAGCGCGCTCATGGCCGCGTCGATCGGACCGTTGCCGAAGCCTTCGAGCTGTTCTTCCTTGCCGAAGCGCCGTACACGGATTTTAACGCCCTGCTTGCCGCCCTCGTCGAACAGCGTATGCGAGACGTATTCGATGGGCTCTTTCCGGGAAATATATTCCTTCTCGAAAATCGCCCAGATATCGGCGGCGCGCACTTCCTTGCCGCTGTCATCCGTCACGCGCTGGACGGCCTGGCTGAATTCGACCTGCAATCTCCGCGGCAGGCGGAGGTCGTACTCCGTTTCGAGAAGATAGGAGACGCCGCCCTTGCCGGACTGGCTGTTCACGCGAATGATCGATTCGTAGCTGCGTCCGAGATCTTTCGGATCGAGCGGCAGATAGGGCACCTGCCAGATGTCGCCGTCCTTGTAGGCTGCGAGCCCCTTCTTGATCGCATCCTGATGCGAACCCGAAAAGGCCGTGAACACGAGGTCGCCGACATAAGGATGACGCGGATGGATCGGCAGTTGCGTGCAGTACTCCGCCGTGCGCGCGACTTCGTTGATCTGCGAGAAATCGAGCCC
Source organism: Alphaproteobacteria bacterium HGW-Alphaproteobacteria-3 (assembly GCA_002842875.1). GTDB lineage: Bacteria > Pseudomonadota > Alphaproteobacteria > Parvibaculales > Parvibaculaceae > Parvibaculum. The sequence continues at coordinate 26,286 of PHEF01000056.1, forward strand.
CGGATCGATGCCCTGGCTGTAGAGATTGAGCGCCAGCGTCACGAGATCGACATTGCCCGTGCGCTCGCCATTGCCGAACAGACAGCCTTCGACGCGATCGGCGCCCGCCATCACGGCAAGCTCCGCCGCCGCCACCGCCGTGCCCCGGTCGTTATGCGGGTGTACGGACAGAATGATGCCGTCGCGCCGTTCGAGATTGCGGTGCATCCATTCGATCTGGTCGGCATAGATGTTCTCTTGCGATCCGGTCCCGCTTCCCAGATTTCGGTCACCGCGTCGACGACTTCCTTTGCGAAGTCGAGTTCCGTTCCCGAAAAGACTTCCGGACTGTACTGGAACGTCCAGTTCGTCTCCGGCATCGTCGAGGCGATTTCCCTGATCTGGTGTGCGCTCTCCGTCGCGATCGCCTTCACGCCCTGCTTGCCTTGCTGAAACACGACTTCGCGGAAGTTCGGCGCCGTCGCGTTGTAGACATGGACGATCGCATTCTTGGCGCCCTTCAGGCTTTCCATCGTGCGCGCAATGAGTTCGGGCCGCGCCTGCGTCAGCACTTCGATCTTCACGTCGTCGGGCGCATAGCCGCCTTCCACGAGCTTGCGGATGAAACCGAAGTCGGTGTCGGAGGCGGAAGGGAAGCCTGCTTCGATTTCCTTGAAGCCGATCCTCACGAGCATCTCGAACATGCGGAGCTTGCGTTCCGCGTTCATCGGCTCGAATAGCGCCTGGTTGCCGTCCCGGAGATCGGTGCTCATCCAGATCGGCGGTTTTTCGATTGTTTTCGACGGCCATTGCCGGTCGGGCAGGTCGACCGGCTTGAAGGCTCGGTATTTGATGGCGGGGTTCTTCAACATCGGTTTTCTCGCATCTTCAACGCGGGAGCGCACAGGCCAATGTCGGCATGTCGCTCGCGCGGCGCAAAGGGAAATTCAGGTATCTATGGGTGAGGTGGATCTGTTTTCTGCGCTCAAGCGCAGAGAAGCGCGCCCCGAAGAGCGAGCTCAAGGCCAAGCTTGCGGCCGAAATCGATATGCGCATCGCGATCCATGCGCGGAACATAGGCGGATGTCCGAAAACCGTCAAGATACGGATAATTGCGGTGGGCCTCCTCCGGTCCTGAAGAATCCGGTTGACGGTTGCCCGGCCCCGGGATCATGGTTTTTCCCATATTCCAGCTCCATGGGGGGTTCCCAGATGAGGTATCCGGTTTTCACGGCGGCATCGCTTGTCGGCGTACTGCTCGCATGGCCGATGGCCGCGTTTCCCTATGTCGACTTTTCGCAGTTCGACACCGCGAACCTCGAAAGGATGGTCATTGAGGAATGCAAGCAGGTGACCATCTATCGTACCGAGCTGGTCGAGGCCGAGGGCGAACTTTCGCTGGTCCAGCTCAATCACGACCTCGTTTCGGCCCGGTTCGCCGCAGCCGAAAAGGCGGGCGGCGGCAAGATGGTCTACTACCCCGGCGGTCACGTCCTCTTCGACGGATCGCAAGCGTATCGAGACACCGGCAATCTCTGGAAGCGGTTCGCCAAGCATCTCGACGACGCCAACCGGCGTGTCTTCTATCTGAGAACGAAAATCGAAATCGTCCGACGCTATTGCACCGGCGCACAGGTCGAACTCGACCGGCGGGCCGCCTACGATCCGGTCCCCGACCCGGTTCCCGAAACGCCGCCGCTGCCGGGCGGGCCGGGGACGTGGTTCAACGATTGGCCCGACGACGAGGAACTCCGGAAAGCGGCTGACGGCGCCACAAAAGGCGTCGGCGAGGCGAAGGCGCGCGGCGATGAACTTGCCGGCCTGACATCGGCATTTCCAGGCGCCGACAAAGTCCCGGTGCCGGCGCCCAAGAGCCCCTTTGTCTTCGATCCGGAAAAGGGCGAACTGGTGCCAGGCGATCCGCGCGCCGTTCCCGACGGTTCGCGGCAGGTCTACGACCTAAGCGCCGCAGATCTCGACGGGCTCGATGACGCCGAGCCCATCTATGTGTCCAATTTTTTTTCGCACATGGATAAGCAGCGTTTCACCGGCCGTGCCGGCTACGGCACCGTCCGCGCTCACCGCCATATCGGCGAGCGACTGCGTTTCACCGGCCGTGCCGGCTACGGCACCGTCACCAACGATCCCGAGCTGAAGGGCTTCAACCAGAATCTCGACGTCGATCCGGGCTGGGACCTCGCTCTCGGCATCTCGATGCCTTTCGGCAAGGTCGGCCCGGCAAGCCTGCGGGCCGGTATCGAAGGCGGCTACCAGACGGCGACGCCGTCGCGCATTACCAACCAGCTCGTGCCCGGCAGTCTCGACGTCTCGGGCGACTACGATCAGCTTTCGCTGATGCTGACCGGCGGCGTCGAGGTTCCGGTGGCGGACCGCATCGACGGCGAGTTGACGCTCGGCGCCGGCTTCAACCGCACCTCGCTGCTGCTCCGGGGCCCGGGCGGCGGCACCATCGTCGACGACAACGAAACGGTTTTCGCATGGCGCGTCCGGGCGGCCCTTCTCTATGTGATCTGCAAAGGTATCGGCGTCGGCCCCTATGTTCAGTATGCGAGCACCGGTGACATGGATACACGCGTTGCGGGCGGCGGGCCCGCCTTCACGCTTGAAGGCGCCGAAACTTTTTCGGCCGGCGTCGCCTTCAATGTCACCCCGGATCTGCTGTGGACGGGAACGACCCACGCCACACCATACTCGCCAGCCGCACCCAGCTGCGCGCGTTGAACGGAAGAGGAGCCGGAAAAATGAAATTTCGCAGTTCCATTGCCGCACTGACGCTCGCGGTCGCCATGACCGCCTGCGGCGAAAGCTCGGACGCCGCGGGCATCCGTTTCTATCCGCTCAAGGAGTTCACGATCGTCTCGGTGCTTGACGGCGTCAACAAGGGCACCAAGACGACGCATGTCCGCGATTGGGGCAATCGTTACGTAACGATCGAGGAAACGACATTGTCGATGATGGGCGTGACGCGGTCGGAAAAGAAACGCGTCATCGTCGAAGGCGCGGACGTTACGACCATCGACGAACAGGCGAAAACCGTCACGCGGTCGGTCAACCCGCTTTACGATGATGTAGTGAAGAACCTCGAAGGCAAGGACCCGGAAGAGGTCGGGCGTGAATTCATGATCGCGCTGGGCCACAAGCCGACCGGACGCGAAGGCAGCTTCGCCGGGGAAACCTGCGAGGTCTGGAGCAACGCGCAATTCGCGCAGGAGCTCTGCGCGACAGATGACGGCCTGGTGCTCAACATCGTCTCGAACATGATGGGCATGCGCCTGTCGGAAACGGCGACCGATGTGCGCCGTGGCGACGGCGGCCCCGCCTCGGCCTTCGAGGTACCGGATTATCCGGAGCGAACCGCCCCGAACATCCAGGACATCCAGAAGATGATGAAGGGCGGCTAGACGGCCCGCCTCACAAAAACGCCGCGATGTCTTCGGCCATTTTGTCCGGGCTTGTGCCGGGCGCGAAGAGTTTCAGATATTCGCCGTCCGGTCCCATCAGGAAGACGATGGAGGAATGGTCCATCGTGTAGTCCGACGAGCTTTCGTCCTCCGCCTTGCGGTAGAAGACATGATAGGCCTTCGCGATGCGCGCGATCTGTTCGGGCGTGCCTGTGAGCCCCTTGAGCCGCGGATGGAAGAGCGTCACATAACGCGCCATCACCTCCGGCGTGTCGCGTTCGGGGTCGATGGTGACGAAGAGGGGCTGCACCTTCTCTGCCTTGTCGCCGAGCTGGTCGAGCGCCGCCGATACGATGCCGAGCTCCGTCGGGCAGACGTCGGGGCAGAAGGTGAAGCCGAAATAGATCAGCATGTAGCGGCCGCGGAAGGTTTCCTCCGTCACCGTCGCGCCGGTCTCGTCGGCGAGGGTGAAGGGGCCGCCGACCTGCGCCTTGCCGGACGAGGAGACAACACCCGGCCCGCCGGCACCGCCGATCATGAGTTCGGAGAGCCATAGCCCCGCCGCAATGGCGATCAGAACACCGGCCGCGAGGGCGATCTTGCCGTTGCGTGTCATTTCATTCTCCCTGTTTCCGCAGGGTTCCGCCCCTGCTCCGGCCCCCCGCCTTCGAAAGCGGACGTGGGCCAATCCTTGCTCTATAGTGCCCCGGCACTGGGGGCGCCGGCCCGGAAGCCGGACCCTCCGCCTGTCTACCGTCAAAAGAGCCTGGAGAAAATGCTTCGATCAAGCGGCCCCCTGCGCGGCGACACTATGACACGTAAATCGCGCCGCGCGACGACCCTCGCGGCTCTCGCCCTGTTTGCCGGGGCCGTTCTTGCCGCCATTTCGCCCGTCGCGGCGGTCCAGCCGGGCGGCCCCACGAACTACATCATCGACAACGCCACGGTTCACGCCGCCCGCACGGGCGACAACGAGACGTTGAAGGTGGACCTCGTGAAGGGAATTTCGCCGAACGAAAGCGGCCGCGACCGAATTCCGATGATGATTCTGGCCGTCGGCAATGGCCACCTCTCGACGGTGAAGCTCCTGCTCGAATACGGCGCCGATCCCGACCGCCGCGCGCCCGACGGCACGACGCCGCTCACCATGGCGGCGCTTTCGGGCCGGGCCGACATCGTCGCGGCCTTGCTCGAAGCGGGCGCCAATCCGAACAAGGCGGGGTCGAACCGCGAAGTCCCGCTCCTCGTCGCGACGCGTGCGAACAGCCCCGCCGTCGTCGAGGTGCTTCTCCAGCACGGTGCCGATCTGGACGAGACCGATTTTACAGGCCGCTCCGCCCTCGATCTCGCCGAAGAGAACCATCTGCGCGAAATTGCCGAACTGCTGCGCAACGCGGGAATGCAATAGCGGATCGCGGTTTGGCGGGGCGTCTCTTGCTGCCGTGAGAATTCACCCTATCTCTAGGACATCGACACTCGTGCCCGGGGCGTAATGACAAAGAGACGCGTATCATCGAAGCGGGATCGCCCTGGCGGCGAGGCGCGGGACGAACGCCGTCCCTGGCATCACCTGCCGGACGGCACCTTCCGCAATCCGCAGGGCTGCGCGAGCCGGGGCCAGGGCCGCATGAAGCATGCAGGCCCTTTCTTCCTTGAAATGCTCAAGATGGGCGCGCGCAAGGTGGAGGTGCCCGAAGGTCATGTCGTGCCGCGCCCGCAGGCGGTGCGCGATCTTCACGAGCACGCGGCGCAAGACGACGACTTCATCACCTGGCTCGGTCACGCCTCCTTCCTCATCCGCATTGGCGGCCTCACCGTCCTGACAGATCCCTATCTCACGACCTTTGCCGGTCCAGCCGGTCTCGGCCCCCGCCGCTACGTGAAGTCGGGCGTTCCGATCTCGGCGCTGCCGCCGGTCGATCTTCTGGTCGTGAGCCACAATCACTACGATCATCTCGACGAACGGGCGCTCGCGCGTCTGCCCAACAAGCATCGCATGACGGTGGTGGTGCCGCTCCGCCTCGCACGCTTCTTCCGCGAGCGCGGCTTTCCGAACGTGATCGAACTCGACTGGCACGAGCGGCACGAGATAAGGGGCGTTTCCGTCACGGCGCTGCCCGTCGTGCACTGGTCGCGCCGCTCCGGCTTCGACACCAACCGCACGCTCTGGGCGGGCTTCGCGCTCAAGAGCGCCAGTCATCATATCTTCTTCGGCGGCGACAGCGGCTATGGGCCGGTGTTTCGCGAACTCGGCGAGGCTTACGGGCCTTTCGACACGGCACTTCTCGGCATCGGCGCCTATGAGCCGCGCGAAATGATGAAGGCCTCCCACGCGACGCCTGAGGAAGCCGTGCAGATGGGCCGCGACCTCAAGGCGCGTCGCGTCGTCGGCATGCATTGGGGCACGGTGCTGCTCACCGTCGAGCCGCCCTTCGAGCCGCCCGAGCGCTTCTTGAAGGCCGCGGACGCAGAAGGTTACGCGCCCGAAAACACCTGGATCATGCGCATCGGCGAGACCCGGAAACTGGCGGGCGTCTGGCCGTCGAACGCCTGACAAGACGTTGATCGAGATCATGACGGCGGGCGCGTGAGGCACTAAACTCCGCTCCGGATTGAGGCGGAGACGATTGATGACCATGAGCGACGACCGGGTGGCCATGCACTGGCTGCGCCGGAATTTCCTGGCGGGTCGCATGCCGGGCGACCAGAGCGGGCAGGTGCGTCTGCAGACGCTGGTGATCCTGCGCTGGATGGCGATTGTCGGCCAGCTTGCTGCTGTGCTTCTCGTGCATTTCGGCCTCGGCTTTCCGTTGCCGCTCGGTCTCTGTCTCGCCGTGATCGCGGCGTCCGCCTGGCTCAATGTCTTCCTGACGCTCCGCTACCGTTCGGCCACGCGCCTTCCCGATTGGCAGGCGGCGGTCTATCTCGCGATCGACCTCGCCCAGCTCGCGGTGCTGATCTTTCTCACCGGCGGTCTCGAAAATCCCTTCGCGCTGCTTTTCATGGCGCCGGTGACGATCTCGGCGGCGACGCTCTCGCTTGCGAGCACCGCGCTCCTGCTGGTGCAGGCCTTCACCTATGTGACCTTGCTCGCCTGGTTTCACATGCCGTTGCCCTGGCGGCCCGGCGAAACGCCGCAACTTCCCGCGCTCTATGTGACGGGCCACTGGCTCGCCCTTCTGCTCGGCCTCGGCTTCATGGCGGCTTATGCCTGGCGCGTGTCGCAGGAATCGCGGCGCATGTCGGCGGCGCTTGCGGCAACGCAGCTCGTGCTCGCCCGCGCGCAGCGCCTCTCCGCGCTCGACGGCCTCGCCGCCGCCGCTGCCCATGAACTCGGCACGCCGCTCGGCACCATTTCGCTCGTCTCGAAGGAGTTGATGCGAGGAAAGATGAGCGAGCAGGAAGTGAAGGAAGACCTGGCCCTGCTCAACAGCCAGGCCGAACGCTGCAAGGACATTCTCTCGCGCCTCTCGAAAAGGCCGGACGGCACCGACGCGATCTATTCGCGCCTGCCGCTTCATGCGCTGCTCGACGAGGTGGTGGCGCCGCATCGGGACATGGATGTCGCCTTCCTCATCGAAGTGGTGGCCGACGACGGGGAAGCGAGCGAACCCGAAATCTGGCGCCGCCCCGAAATGCTCTATGGCCTGGGCAATTTCATCGAGAACGCGGCCGACTTCGCCCTCGAGGAGGTCCACCTCGCCGCGCATTACGATCGCGACCATGTCACCGTCATCATCACCGACGACGGGCCGGGGTTTGCGCCCGATGTGCTCGAAAAGCTCGGCGAGCCCTATGTGACGACGCGGCCGCGCAGCAAGCGCGCAACCTCGGACCCGGAAGCCGGGCATGAGGGCATGGGCCTCGGCTTCTTCATCGGCAAGACGCTGCTTGAACGCACCGGCGCGGCGGTCGAAATCGGCAACCGCACCGATGGCAGGGCGGGGGCGCGGCTTTCCATGCGCTGGCCGCGCCGCGCCATCGAGGCCGAGCCCGCCTTTCCCGCGCCGGCCGAATAATCGAGACGCTGACCGTTTTCCAGGCAGGTGGAAACACCTGCCGGTTCGGAAAACGGTCAAAACTGTAAGCGACGAGCAGATCATGATCTGCTCTAGCTTGGCTTTAGAACCCCCTTCGGCCTAAACTCCCGCAAATCCGAGGAGACTGGACCACGTGACCAAGACAGAAGACGCCTCCGGGGCCGAAATCCCCGTCATACCCGACGATCGCACGCTCCTGCTTGTGGACGACGACGTGCCGTTCCTGACGCGGCTGGCCCGCGCGATGGAGGGTCGCGGCTTCGAGGTGACGACGGCAAATACCGTGAAGGACGGCAAGGAGCTTGCCCGCGCGAAGAAGCCGGGCTTTGCCGTGGTCGACATGCGGCTTGAGGACGGCAATGGCCTCGACGTCGTGGCGACCCTTGAGGAAGTGCGCCCCGATGCGCGCATCGTCGTGCTGACGGGCTATGGCAACATCGCGACCGCGGTGACGGCGGTGAAGCTCGGCGCGGTCGATTATCTCGCAAAGCCCTCCGACGCCGATGCGATCGAGGCGGCGCTTCTGGCGACCGGCGGCGACAAGGCCGACCCGCCGGAAAACCCGATGTCCGCGGATCGCGTGCGCTGGGAACATATTCAGCGTGTCTACGAGCTGTGCGACCGCAACGTCTCGGAAACCGCGCGCCGTCTCAACATGCACCGCCGCACGCTGCAACGCATCCTCGCCAAGCGCGCCCCGAAGTAAGGGTAGCCTCAGGCTGCCCGGATCGCCTTGATCGACGAGAGTTCCTTCTTGCCGATCTGGTCGCGCGCCGTTTCCAGGTCGTAACGGGCTTGCAGGTTGAGCCAGAATTCCGCCGACGACCCGAAAGCCTTTTCAAGCCGCAGAGCGGTATCGGGTGAGATGTCGCGCCGTCCTCCGACGATGGAACTGATGCGGTTCGCGGGGACGCCAAGCTTCTGCGCCAGCGCATTTGCGCTGAGCCCGAGCGGCTTCATGAAATCTTCCGCCAGCACTTCGCCGGGGTGAACAGGGTCTATTTTTGCCATACTCGGTTACCTCGCCAGGTGTTTGCCGGATCGGTGCCAGATCAGTGATAGTCGACGATCTCAACGCGCTCGGGCCTGCCGTCGCGCCACTCAAAGCAGATACGCCATTGGTCGTTGATGCGAAGGGACATTTGGCCCTTTCTATTGCCCCTTAACGCTTCCAGCCGGTTTCCCGGCGGGTGTTTCAGGTCTTCCAGCGAGGTCGCGGCATCAAGCTGGGCGAGCTTGCGCAGGGCAATCCGTTCGAAGGCACGGAAGCGGGCCGCTGGTTGACGTCCCCAGAGCCGTTCAGTGTCCTTGTCTGCGAAGCTCCCTATCACCTGAGCAAATTAGTACGTTATACGTACAGCGTCAAGTTTGTCACTCCGGTTCCAGAAAGCGGTGCACGCGCCGCGCCGAGACGCGCGCGGCATGGAGCGTGAGCTTCTTGCGCCGTGCGGGCGCGAGCGGCGTGACGGGACCTTCGCGCAGGATTTCCGCGCCGTAGCGGTCGGCGACGACAAGGCCGACAGTCTCGGGGATGATCTCGCGCGGGAACTCGGGCGGCACGGCGAAATAGAAGCGGTCGCAGAAATCGAGATACTCTTCCCACTTCGCATCCGTCCGGTAGTCGATGAGGCTCGACTTGATTTCGAGCACGGCGATCTCGCCCTTCGGCCCGAGCGCGAGAATATCGACGCGCCGTCCCGTCGCAAGCGTCAGTTCGGTGACGGGCGCATAGCCCATCTGGGCGAGAAGGCGGCAGACACCGCGCTGCACGCTTGCCGCCGTCGCGGATTGCCGCCCGTCGAAGAGGCGGAACTCGTCCGTCTCCATGTCGGGCAGGTCTGGAAGATCGTCTTTCGCCATTCCGAAGCCTAAGCTTCCACCCCTGCCTGGCGCAACGCCTCGTCGAGAAAGCTCACGCGGCGCATTCCCTCGCGCGGATGACCCGCATTGCTGCCGATGGCGAGGCCGACGGCCGCATTGACGGCAACGCCCATGCGGAAGCGGCGCATGTCGATCGCGCGGCCCGAAACCGCCGCATAGGAACGGAAGATCGCATCTCGCATCGGACCCGGATTGTCGAAGTGCCGGAAGTCTTCTTCCGCAAAGCCGGTGCCGGCTTCCGCCAAATCGACGAATGCGACGGGCAGGCCCCGCGCGGCGATCACGTTCGACAGGTTGATATCGCCGTGAAGAAACACGCGCGGCGCGTCCGCCGCGGCCCACATTTCCTTCAGCCGTTCGAGCCGCGCACGAAGGCCGGGATCGCTGATCCTCGTCATCGCCTCCGCGATGCTGCGAAGGCCCGGGCTGCCGAGCTTTTCCGCCTCGCTCGCGCGCAGCTTGGCCCGTTCGTGGAAATGCGCGAGTGCCGCGCCGATCTCCTCGCCAAGCCGCTCGCGCTCTTCCGTTTTCAGTGCGTAAAGCCTTCCTTCGTCGACCGCTTTACCCTCAAGCCTCTCGAGCCGCAGCCAGCCCGCCAGTGGCGGTCCCGAAAACCCATAGGCATTTTCGAAGCGTCCGGAATTGAGAAGTCGCGGTACGGCGCCTTCAAGTCCGTCGAGAAGACGCAAGGCCGCCGTTTCCCGGTAATGCTTGCTCTCGCCCGTGCCGAGCCCGCCATTGCGGCGCACGAGTTTCAGCACGCTGCCGTCGCGAAGATCGTGGACGCTGCCCCAAACGCCTTCTCCAAGCAGGGTCCATGGACCCGCTGGAAGGCCGGGAACGTCGCCGGCAATCGCTTCGTGAAGTTCGCTCATGGGCGGCACTCTACCAGCCGCATCGTGAAAGGAGGCGCAAAAAAAGGGCGGCTCGAAAGCCGCCCTCAAGTGATTCCCTCTGGAGAGGACCCTTCGGGAAATTACTCCGCCGCCGCGCTCTGCATCGGGTTCTTCTTGCCGGCGAAATTGACCGTCTTCAGGAACTCGATGCCCTGCTCGGCGATGTCGTCGCCAACCATGCGGTCGTCTTCGTTCTTCAGCTCTTCCATGTCGACATAGGTCGCATAGAAGGCGCGGGTGCGATCGGTAATGATGCCGGCCTTGAGCAGCGTCTTCACGAGCACGCGAAAGATGTTCGCCGCATCCTTCATGCCTTCGCGCCGGTCTTCGTCCGTCACGGCTTCGAGCATCTCGAGCTGAACCTGCTGCCAGTCGAGGCCGAAATCGGCATAGATGAGTTTCTTCTGCTCGGGGTTCACGAGATTGAAGAGCAGCGTCTGGAAGACGTTCGCCGCCCAGTCCTCGATGATGTCGCGCTCTTCCTGGGTGAGTTTCGGGATCGTGCGGTCGGCCCAGATCTTGCCGAACTTGTGATGGAAGGCCTCGTCCGTCATGGCGAGCTGGCAGAGTTTCACCAGAAGCGGATCGCGCGCCGTGTTGAAGAAGGTCGCGAAGGTGCCCATCGCAAGTCCTTCGACGAGAAGCTGCATGCCGACGATCTTCTTGTAGACCTCCTTCGCGTTGACCATCTCGGCCAGAAGGTTCGCAAGCGTCTCGCCGCAGGGCAGCGGCTTGCCGAAGCGCGACTGCACGTATTTCGCGAAGGCCGTCACATGGCGCGCCTCTTCGCGCGCCTGGTTCGCGGCATATTCCTGTGCGCCCGGATCGAGCAGGATGTGGCAGAGCGAAGCGGAGAGGTTGAGCGCGCCCTGTTCGCCATGCAGGATCGCCGACATCATCCAGCGCGCGGTTTCGTTCACGAAGCGCACCCTCTCCTTTTCCGAAAGTTTTTCGAAGGAGGCGAGCTTGAGTTCCGGCACCAGTTCGGGATCGATCAGCATTTCGTTTTCGAGATCGAAGGGCTCGGCGAAGTCGATGTACTTCTTGTCGAGCGGATCCCAGAAATGGTCGTGGGTCGCCGAGATGATCTTGTCGAAAGCCGAGGAACGGCGGTTGTAACGCTCCGTATTCATCATCGCCTGGAAATCGTCCGGCGAGACGGCGTCGTAAGCGTTGTCCTTCGTGATCTGGCGCGGTTCGGTCATGTCTGTCTCCACGTTCACTGGCCACCTTCCCCAGCGGAGGCCGGCCAATTTCCTTAATCGCAATGTGGGTATTTGTGCGCCGCACAAGCAACGAAAAAATGACGCCTGCGTCATTTTTGCGCAGGACAGGGAAAGCCGCCCGGAACAAGGCCAAAACTCGACAATCGGGCACCGCTTCTTTATGACTCGCCGCCCTTCGCTCCGGGCAAGTCCCCGGATTTCCTCAGACGTATTGCTGTGGCCGAAGCGCCGCGTTTCTCGCGCCGGCCAGACGGATACGAGGTGATTTGATGTTTATCGGTCTCGACTTCGGAACGACCAACAGCGCGCTCGCGGTCGCCCCCGCGCACGGCCCTTCCCGGCTCGTGCCCGTTCGCCATGTGAACGAACTGCTCCCGACCTTCCGTTCCATCCTCTATTTCGACGACGAGGAGCGCGACGCGAACGGGCGTCCGCATGCCTTTGCAGGCCCGGCCGCGATGGACGCCTATCTCGAGCGCGGCGCGGAAGGCCGGCTTGTCCAGTCGGTGAAATCCTGGCTCGCCAATCCGAACTTCACCTCGACCAGCATCTTCAACAGCCGCTTCACGCTGGAAAATCTGATCGGCTTCATCGTCGCGCGCATGATCGACGCGGGCGAGGAGGGAGAGGCGCTTGCCGGGAAGATGGCGTCGAGCCCGGTCGTCGTCGGCCGGCCGGCCCGCTTCGTGCGGAACAGTCTGGGTACGCCGGACAGCGAGCATGACGATCTCGCCATCTCGCGCCTGCGCGATGCGCTATCCGCCATCCGCATTCCCGACGTTCATTTCGAGTTCGAGCCGGTTGCCGCGGCCCATGCCTACGAAGCCTCTCTCGACACGGACGAACTCGTATTGATCGGCGATTTCGGCGGCGGCACCAGCGATTTCTGCCTGCTGCATGTCGGACCCGGCATGCGAAAGCTGAAAGAGCGTGGCGAAACGATCGTCGGCGTATCGGGTGTCGGGCTTGCGGGCGATGCCTTCGACGCGCGCCTCATCGAACATTGCGTGGCGCCGCGTCTCGGCAAGGGCACGTCCTACAGGAGCGGCGGCAAGGTTCTGCCCGTTCCGTCCTGGCCCTACGACACCATGAGACGCTGGCATGAACTGAGCCTCATCAACACGCGCAAGACGCGGCGCATGCTCGAAGAGATCGGGCGCACGGCGGATGCGGCCGGCGAAGTGGAGGCGCTCTCGCGGCTCATCTCCGAGGAACGGGGGTTCGCTCTCTACCGCGCCGTCGAGGCGGCCAAGGTCGCGCTCTCCGGCGCGGACGAGACCCGGCTTCGCTTCGATCTTTCACCCGTCGGGATCGATGCGCGCGTGACGCGCGCCGAGTTCGACCAATGGATTGCGCCGGAACTGGCCGAGATTGCCATCTGCGTCGACCGTCTTCTCGAAGAGACCGGGACGGCACGCGAGCGCATCGACCGGGTCTTTCTCACGGGCGGTTCCTCCTTCATCCCGGCCGTCCGCGCCCTCTTCGCAAGCCGCTTCGGTGCGGAAAAACTGGCAGGCGGCGGCGAGTTGACCTCCGTTGCGACGGGTCTGGCGCTGGCGGCGCGCCAGCGCTTCGGCGACTGACGCAGAAGCTTGGGGGCGCTTTTTAAAGAAAATGACGCCTCCGTCATTTTCAACTCCGGAAGCCGGTGCTAAGCTTGCTCACATGGAAAAAAGTGACGCGGCCGTCATTTTGCGTATGACGGGTCCGCATTTTCCGCTATGTTTGACGTAACGGACAACAGGTAAGCCGGATAACGCCGGAGGAGGAAACAGATGAGCGACGCAGCGGTGAAATACCAGGCCGACGAAGCGCGCGATGCAGCCTATTCGGTCCCGCTCGAGGAGATCGACGTCGCCGATCCGAACCACTTCATGAACAATACGATGTGGCCCTATTTCGAGCGCCTCCGGAAGGAAGCGCCGGTCCACTACTGCACCACCAATGAAGAAGTCGGCCCCTATTGGTCGGTGACGCGCTACAAGGACATCATGGCGGTGGATACGAACCACCAGATCTTCTCGTCGGAAGGCGCCATCGTGCTGCGCGACCAGGACGAGGACTTCAAGCTGCCGATGTTCATCGCCATGGATCCCCCCAAGCATGACGACCAGCGCAAGACGGTAAGCCCCATCGTCGCGCCGGCCAACCTCGCCAAGCTCGAAAGCACGATCCGCGAGCGCGTCGGCGATATTCTCGACAACCTTCCCGAGAACGAACCCTTCAACTGGGTGGACCGCGTCTCGATCGAACTGACGACGCAGATGCTCGCGACGCTGTTCGATTTCCCCTTCGCGGAACGCCGCAAGCTGACGCGCTGGTCCGACGTGGCGACCGCCGCGCCGATGCCGGGCGGTCTCATCGAAACCGAAGATCAGCGCCGCGCCGAGCTTCTCGAATGCGCCGAATACTTCATCGGCCTGTGGAACGAACGCGTGAATGCGCGCGAGCCGGGCAACGATCTCATCTCCATGCTCGCGCATGGCGAGTCGACCCGCAACATGGACAAGATGGAGTATCTCGGAAACCTGATCCTCCTCATCGTCGGCGGCAACGATACGACGCGCAACTCGATCTCG
>PHEF01000057.1 GCA_002842875.1 Alphaproteobacteria bacterium HGW-Alphaproteobacteria-3
GCTTCTCCACGGACGGTCTCCTTTGTTTGAGATCTCCAACGACCTCATTCTGGCACATCATGATGCCGTCGGGGGCCGTCCATCCCAACAATCCAGGGGAGGTGAACACCCAGCCGACCATCGAGACACCTCGATCCGCACACGCAAATGCACAAAGACTCGCAAACGCTCTCTCAAACGCACATCGGAATGTGCGCCTGAACGCCCTCGCCGCGCAGACGAACGATCAAATCGCACATGCGCATGCACATCGGCACGCACAATTCCCGCAGCATGACGTTTCGATGACAGTCGTATGACAGTCGCCCCGCTTTGTCCCCGCCTCCGGGGATTAATCGGCCCCGCGCCAGTTGCCGTGAAAACCGAAGGGAACGCGCGTTGGAAGCTCGGCGCGGGCGACCGGGCCGCGGGAAATATCTTCCGCATCGAGCACGACGAAGTCGCTGATGTTCCGGTCCGTGTCGTAGACGAGCGATACGAGATAGCCGTCGCCTTCGGCCGCATCCGCCTTGCTCGGCACGAAGACCGGCTCATGCACATATTTGCCGCTGCCCGGTTCCCACGCCTTGCGCGTGCCTGTCTGAAGATCGATGTGAACGAGCGTGTCGTAAGATGAACCCGGCCGTTCCTTCGGACGCATCATCGCCGCGTAATAGCCATGGCGATAGCCATGTCCGGCAAAGCGTTCGTCGAAGCGCGGAAACTCGCCGCCGAGATCGGTGATCTGTTCTTCCGTATACGTATCGGAATTGCCGTCGAGATCGAACGTCCAGCGCACCAGCATTCCTTGTTCGTCCTTGAGGTCGAGCGGCGCCTTGGTGCCGTCGGCGCTCGGAAAGAGCGGCACGCGGCTGTACTTCATCATGTCCGCGATGACGCGCGTCTTCCCGCCCTCATGGGACGTATAGGCATTCATCGGATGGTAGACGTAGCAGGGATCGCCCGTGAACCAGCGGATCGTATCGACGCTCGCATCGCGCGCCATGATGCCGATATGCGTGCCCGCATCGGGGTCCCATGCGATTGTCGGGCCGCCCTTCATGATGCGTTCCACGTCGATCGTCGCCGGAAAGATCGGAAAGATCACATGTTCGTCGGTCACGATGAAGTCATGCACCATGCTCGCATAAGGCGTCGGGAACATGTCGGTCCGCGTGAGCTTCCCGTCGCGGTCCACCACCTGATAGGACATGACGGCGCTTCCCGGACCCGCCGCCATATAGCCGAAGAAGTGCATCTCGCCCGTGCGCGGATCGAATTTCGGATGCGCCGTCATCGGCCCTTCATACTTGTCTTCGAAGGTCCATGAGCCGCGCGTGGCAAGCGTGTCGCCGTCCATCGCGACCGGAGAGTTGCCTTCGTCGAGCGCGAGCAACTTGCCCGCATGCCAGACGATGTTCGTGTTCGCGACATTGCGCTTGATGGTCTCGGCGCCTGCGGCGCCCGCTTCGCCGAAGCCTGTCGGCACGAGCCGTTCGCCCGCCTTGCGCTGCGCCTCGTATTGCTCGGTGCGCACCCAGCGGTTGCGATAGCTCGCCTTGCCGTCTTCCACATGGATCGCATGCACCATGCCCTCGCCGAGGAACCAGTGATGCTTGTCGCCGAACGGCGGAAACATCGGGTTCGGTCCATTGCGGTAAAGCGTGCCCGCGAGGTTGCGCGGCAATTCGCCCTCCGTAACCACAAGCTCCGGCGCGTCGCATTCCGCCATCACCGGTGCGAAATTCGCCTGCAAAAACGGATTGTTCGGAAAGGGCTTCGACATCTCGGGTCCTCCTGGGCGGCCTGTTCGCAGCATGTTTATAACAGTGTTATATTTGCTATAATAAAAGCGGCTGGACTTGTCGTCAAGCCTGTTCGATAGAGAGCGCATGAGTATGGGTACGGAAATGAGTGCCGCCGACGCGCGGCGCAGCGCCCAGCGCGAGGCGCTTCTGGACGCGGCGAGCGAAATGCTTGTCCATGGCGGCCCGGACGCCATTTCCCTGCGCAAGCTCGCAGCCCGCGTCGGCACCTCCACAATGGCCGTCTACACGGCTTTCGGCGGCAAGGAAGGCCTGATAACCGCCCTCTTCGAGGAAGCCTATAATCGTCTGGCCGCAGCCGAGGAGGCAGCGCCAAAAAGCAGGGAGCCATTGCGCCACCTGCACGATCTCTCGCGTGCCTATCGCGGCTTCGCGTTGAAAAACCCCTCCTACTACGCGCTGATGATCAGCTCGACGCTTCCCGTGCCGGCTGCGCTTCGCCATGGTGAGGCGGCGGAGGGCAGCCCGGCCGCGCGCAACGTCACGGGGCACCGCTCCTACCGGATCATGTTCGATGCAGTGACGGCATGCGTCGAGGAAGGAAGCCTTCCCGCCAGTCTCGGCGCAGACGTTCTCGCCGATGCCCTGTGGGCAGCAGTCCATGGCCTGTGCAGCCTGGAACTCGCGGGCTTTCACGCAAGCGCGGAAGCCGCGGAGAAACGCTTCGACGTGACGACGGCGGCAATCCTCCGCGGATTGTTGACGCCCGAGGGGCGGAAAAAGCTCGACCGCCTCAATCGGGATGGGTGACGGACGGAAAACGTCCGAGCGGGAACGGCTTTTCCTCGCGCGCAAAGATCACGAAGGCAAGGCACTCCCACACATACTGGATGAGATTGCGGCTGAAGCCGCGCAGTTCCTCGTTCTTCTTGCCGGTGATGAGAACCACGACGAATTGCAGCGCACCCAGAAAGATCGCGATCGAGAAGGCGATGTTGCCGAGAAACCAGAACGCGATCATGTAGAGAAGGCGAAACCACATCTCCTTGCGCTCCGAGGGAGCTTCGCCGTCATAAGCCGTATGCGCACTTTCGGGCTGTCCGTCCGAATGCGCGGATGTGTCGCTCATGGGATCTCCTCCTGAAAAAGGCCATGGGGGGGTAAAGGGCCTTTTTTCTATGTGGTTCGCCCGCAGCCGGATTCAATGACCCCTGTCGTCCTGTCCCTGGTCACCCAGCCACTCGCCATAGCCGATATTGCCCGGCCCCCCGGAAGGCGACAGGCGCAGCGGGTCGAAGAAACCGAATAACAACAGCCCGAACAGGAAGCCGCCGAGATGCGCTTCCCACGCGACCTGTGCGGTCACGCCGAAAACGCCGCTGAGCGGCGTCGCCCCGAACAGCACGTTGAGCCCGATCCACACCCCCGCGAAAATCAGCGTTCGCCGGTCTTTAAGTGCCACGAGAATACCGGCGCGCCGCGCCGCGCCGCCGCCCGGATAGCCATTGGCACGCCCACCGAGCGCGCCGAGCGGTCCACCCGCAAGGAACACGAACCGCGTCGCACCGCCCATCAATCCCGAAATCGCCGCCGAGGCGCCGACGACCGGAACCTCCGAGCCCGAATAGAGAAAGACATGCAGGGCGGCCCCGGCAATGCCGCAAAGAAAATAGAAGAGGAAAAAACGCGCCGTGCCGAGCCGCCGCGCCACCGGCGATCCGAAAGCGAGCAGCCAGACACTGTTGACGATGAGATGCTCCCAACCGCCATGCAGGAATGTGTAGGTGACCGGCGTCCAGAACTGCGCGCCCACGCCGCCCGGAAAATCGGGCTGAAGCACGGCGATTTCCGGAAGATAGCGCGCCGGGATCAGCGAAAAGAAAAGAATGACCCGCTCCTGCATCTCCCAGGACAGCGAGACGGCGAGAAGATGCACGCCGGCGATGAGCGCAAGCAGCACAAGCACAGGGCCCGGCACGTTGAAGGCCGGCGGTTCCCGCCGCGGCGGCAGGCCGGTCGAATAGGGATCAGCCATGAAGGAGTGCCGCCTCCACCAGCGGGAGCCGGTCATTGCCGAAATACATGTCGGTCTCGTTCACATACATGGTGGGCGACCCGAAGCCGCCCCGCGCGATGAGTTCTTCCGTATTGGCCCGGAGCCGCCCCTTCACATCGTCGCTCTTGATGCGCTCGCCGACCTCGTTCCAGTCCAGCCCGGCAGCCGCGCAGACTTCCTCGAGCACCTCCGGCTGGCTGATATCCTTGAGATCGCCCCAGTAGCTACGGAAGGTCGCCCAGGCAAAAGCCGGAAGTTTGCCCTCGTCCTGCGCCACGATCGCCGCCCGCATCGCATCGACCGAGCGCACCGGAAACACCGGCGGCCTCCCGATCTCGATGCCGCAATAACGCGCCCAGTCCTGCAGATCCTTGACGTAGTAGCGGCCCTTGACCGGGTGCGGGTTCGCCCGCGCCTCGTAGACGCTTTCGTTAACGGCGTTGAACACGCCGCCGACGAGGACCGGCCTCCACACCATCTCCGCCTTTGTCCGTTCGACCAGAGCCTCGATCCGGCTGAAGGCGAGATAGGTCCACGGGCTGGAGCAATCGAAGAAGAATTCGAGCTTTGCCAATTTGTCCGTCCATTTTCGGGAATGCCAACGGGAAGTTGACGTGCCGAAACGGGAAAGCCCGTGCCAGAGCCGCCGCAGGCGATCCCGCTCAACCGGAAAGCTTAACGGATGGAGCGGGAGAAACCGCTGAAAGCGGCAGATTTCCGCGGTTCTTAACGAAAGGTAACTGCTGGCACACCGGTTGCAATCCTGCTGGCAACAGAGCGGTCGGCGGCGCGCCGGCAAGATCGAAAAACAATGATCGCCAGCGCCAGCCATCGACCGGTGACCATCAGGAGGCCAAAGTGTTTTCAACTGTTGTGACGAATGCGGCGAAGAAGGGAATGCCCAAGCGGACGCTGGGCGCCCTCGCCATGGCATTCGCGCTCACGGGTTGCGTCAGCGCCAATGCGGGTTCCGACGGCCGCTACGCCACGCCGATCGGCAATGCCCCCGTCATCAACAACGAGACGCCTTATTCCACCGCATTGCGCTGCCTTGCGAACCACGTGCCCGCCAGCACCACGGCAACGCGCATCGCGGTCGGCAACATCCGCGACTACACCGGCAAGTCGGAAGCCGACGGCACCGGCCTGAAGGTCACGCAAGGCGCCTCGCTGATGGCGATGTCCGCGCTCGGCAAGGCCGGCGTGCCGCTCGTCGAGCGCTACGACACCTCGATTACCGAACTCGAACTCAAATACACCAACAACAAGCTGATCGGCGACGGCGGCACCGAGGATGACTACCGCAAGATCTATGCGGGCGAAATTCGCGGTTCCGACTACTACCTTGTCGGCGGCATCACCGAACTCAACTTCAACATCCAGTCCGGCGGCCTCAATGCGGGCTTTGCGGAAGGTGGCGACATGGGCGCGGCAGCAAACGCTTCCGCTTCCGCCTATGTCATGAATATCGGCCTCGACCTGCGCCTCGTGAACAGCCGCACGCTCGAAGTCGTCGACTATGTGTCCTACCAGAAGCAGATCGTCGGCCGCGAGATCAAGGCGGGCGTGTTCGACTTCTTCGGCGGCAATCTCTTCTCGCTTGGCATCGGTTCGAGCGCGCAGGAGCCGATCCAGCTCGCAGTCCGCGCCGTTGTCGAGCGCGCGGTGCTGAAGCTGCTGGTGCCGCTCTACGGCGTGAACCCGGCCGACTGCGCCCGCTTCCCCGGCAACAAGGATCCGATGGGTCAGATCGACTACCGTCAGGCCAATCCCGGCGCAACGGCGAAGCCGGAAAACGGTCACCGGATGGCCCAGGTATCCGCGCCCACCCGCAACGAAACCAGCCCGTCCGGCAACGAACCCTACGCCTACTACGCCGAGCCGGACTTCGATGCCGGCAGCCTCCGCGGCGGCACCTACTGATCCCACCTTCAAACCGAATTACCGGCGATGTCTGAAATCCAGATGAAAGAAGACATCGCCGGTTCCCACCCTCAATGCGTCCAGCTGGTCGGCCTCCGGCCGGAGCTTGAGAGCACAGGCGGGGCTTGCCCGCCGATCCCGGAACAGGAGTTCTGAGTTTCCATTTCCGTTCCGGAAGACCACTTGGGAGGGCCTCGCGCCCTCCCTCTTTTTTTCGGCTTATCCCGCAAAAGCGGCGACTGTCATCGAAATGTCATCGATACGTCACATCCGACAGGCCTGTCCCCCGGAAGAATAGCGATGGCGGAATTAGGGTGCCCGTTTCCCGACCCGATTCCCCGACTTGAAACCCGAATGTCGCGAGCCGGCTGCAGATATCCCCACCCGCGTTCGGTCCGGAAATGGAACGAACAATTATCCTTCCGCGAACTTGAGCATCACGACGCCCGTCACGATGAGGGCAATGGCGGAAAGACGGAGGGGAGACGCGCTCTCACCAAGCACGATGATGCCGAGAACGGCCGCACCGACAACGCCAATGCCGGTCCAGACGGCATAGGCGGTTCCCAGCGGCAGCGTCCGCATCGCCTGGACGAGAAACCAGACGGCGGCGAGAAGCGCCGCGACGTTGAACGCCGCCATGAGCGGCTTCGTGAAGCCGTCGCTCGCCTTGAGCGTGTATGCCCAGACGATTTCAGCCGCGCTGGCGAAGAGAAGATGGAGCCAGGCCATGTGCCTCTCCTGACGAAGAAGCGAGGCCGTCCTCGCGGATGAGATGAAGGATGGAACCTTCGGCGGGGCCGTCCCCGCCAGATGCAGTTATAGCAAAGGGTGCGGGAACCGGAAGCCTCCTCATGCGCCTGGATTCGCGCGCCGCTTTCGATATATTAGCACTACAACTGCCACAAATAGCAGGTGAACCATGAGAACTCACCATCAAGCGCGCGCCGCCGGACTGGCTCTCCTGCTGTCGGCTTCCCTTGCCCTGCCCGCCTCCGCCGATACCGGCTCGCCGCTCGGCAAGTGGCGCACCTTCGACCCGGACACGGGCGCGCCGAAAACGGTGGTCGAAATCACCGAAACGGAGGGCACGCTGACGGGCACGATCGTCGAACTGCTCGATGACGGCGAAACCACATGCTCGCAATGCGATGGCGACAGGAAAAACCAGCCGCTCCTCGGCATGCCGGTCCTCTGGGGTCTGACGAAAAAAGGCGACGAATGGTCCGGCGGCACGATCCTCCGCCCCGCCAACGGCAAGACGGCGAACGCCAGCCTCGAACTCACAGACGGCGGCTCGAAACTCGAAGTCACCGGCTCGAAAGGCATCATGAGCCGCAGCCAGACATGGGAACGGGTGGAGTAAGGCGTCACCGGATTTGCGATCAGACGGGCGGTTCTTTCCTCCGCCGCCAGCATCCCGGCTCCCGTTTGCCCCGCACCACCCCTCGATTAACCGGCAGACGGGAGCCGCTTTGCTATAGTGATCCGCGTCGGCGTTCCGGACGGAGCGGGAAACATGCCGGATGGCATCCGCATCTATCGCGAGAACAGGCCCGAAGAGCGCGTGATCGCTAGACTCTGCGACGCGCTGGTCGACTGTGTGGAGGGCGGCGCGTCGGTGAGTTTCATGGCGCCGATCTCGCGCGAAACGGAGAGAGCTTTCGCTCTCCCCGTCTCGGGACCGGCAGCAGGGCGCGGATGAAGCAGACTGACGCCCCGCCGCCGTAATCCTTAGTAGCCGACGCCGCCGGAGAAGAAGGCTCCACCCGTCGCCGCGACTTCCTCGCCCTTTTCGTTCTTGCGGATGAAGACTTCCGCATAAGCCACGCGCGTCGTGGCCGGAACCTGGCTGTAGCCGTAGTCCCGCTGCTGCGGCACGCAGGCGAGCATGCCGTTCGAGCCGTGGCGGAGCGCTTCGCCGGGGCGGCATTCGATCACATAACCGCCGAGATAATCGGGCTTCGCATTGTCGCCCTTGCCTGCCATTCGGCCGATCGTGGCGACGAGCATGTCGCCGGCGACGCAATGGAAGAGCTCGACATCGTCCTCCGGTCCGATTTCGGTAACCGTGCTGCTGACGCGCGCGGCCTCTTCCAGGCCCTTTGCGCTGACGCAGATCGCCTTCACCGGCTTCACGACGCTTGCCGTGCGCACGATCACATTGAGCGCGCCCACCGGCGCCGCCTGGGGCGCGGAGACGTAGTAGCTGGAACCGCCGCCGCCGAAGCCGCCGCCACTGCCATTGCCGATCGCGACCGAACTCGTGCGGTCGAGCGCGGACGAAGCGCTGTCCGCCGCCGCATTCGCATTGGCGATGGCGGTAGCCGTCGCCGTAGCGTTCGCGTTGGCATTGGAGTTGGCGTTGACGTTCACCTCGACGTTGATGTTGTTCTCGTTGTGGTTGTTGTTCGTGTTCGTATTGGTGTTCGTGTTGACGTTGGTATTCTTGTTGTAGTTGTTGTTCTCGTTGAAATTGAAGTTCTTGTTGTAGTTGACGTTCTTGTTGCCGCCCCTGCCGCCGCCATGGCCCTTGCCGCCACCGCCACCGCCGCTGTCGCAACCGCAGTCGTTACTCGGAGGAGGCGGAGGCGGTGTGCAACCGCCGCCGCATGCCGAAGCCGGATCGGCGCCGCCAAGGGCATAGAGGAAAACCGCGGCCCCGAAGACCGCCGCCGTGAAAGCCAGCCTGCCGCTGGCTGTCTCTTTGAAATTCATCTGCTTCATCCTGACACTCCCGGTCCAAATGGACACGTTGGCCTGCGTCTTTTCCGGACCTTGTCCGGCTCTTGCCCGCCACGATGCAGAAGCCGTGCCGCCATGCCGGAACGGCGCCGGGCCGCCCGCCGAATGGTTAACGGCGTACCAAACGGCGCGCGTTAACCTCCCGGTCGCGTCCTTGCACACGCCATGCCCCGCAACTCATTGAAGCTTCATCGGAATTCGGCCGCCCTTACCCGCCGCTGCCTGTCTCATTAACGGTTGGCACGTTTTCTGCTCTCTCACACCCGTCCCCGCAATCGGACGCCTCGGCCCGTACCGGATCGAAACGGCAGCCTGATGCGGGACAAATGAGGGGAGAAGCGACCCGAAACGGGACGTTTCGCCCGGAATGGGTTAGGATTTTCCGCATGGGCTTAACGGGGGCATTCCCCTGCCACGCGGATCGGCGCTGCAGGGGACGATGACGATGAAGCACAAGAACAACCAGGTGCTGTTCGACTACTGGAACGCGATCCGCGCCGGGCGCCCGGCGCCGCGTCGCGCGGAAATCGAACCCGGCGACATTCGCCGCATTCTTCCTTATGTGTTCATTCTGGAACGCAAGGACCGCGACACCTGCCGCTTCCGTCTCGCGGGCACGGGCCTCTGCCGCACCTACGGCATGGAGTTCCGCGGCCACAACCTCCTTTCCATGTGGTCGGACGACTGCGCGGAAAACCTGAAGCAGGCACTGGACGACGTTGCCACCAACGCGACCGTCTCCGTGGTCGAATACACCGCCGCAACGAATGACGGCCACGAAGCCACCTTCGAAATGATCCTGCTCCCGCTCGCGCATGAAGACGGGACGATAACTCGCGTGCTCGGCGCGGCCGTCCCTGTCGATCAGTTCGGCTGGATCGGCGACCGGCTTCTCGCCCGTCAGTGGATCGACCGTCTTCGCCGCCTCGACCCGGAGCGGATGCCGAAATCGGCCCGCCCGGCGGAAGCTGTTGCGCGCCGTATCCTCGCGGAAAAGCCGCCGGTGGCGATCGCGACGCTTGCGAGCCACTCGATCCGCAAGCCGCCGCTCCGCGGTGAACGCTCCTACCTGCGTCTGGTGAAGGGCGCGCTGAGCGGAAACGAAGAGCGCGGCTGACGCGCGGCAATGCGAAAACAAAAAAGCCGGTGTCGCGAGACACCGGCTTTTGTTTTGCCGAACCAACCGGTCAGGCGGCGTTGCCGATCCGGTCTTCCGCAATGGTGACATTTTCGGAAGGCAGCGGCGCCTTGCCCAGAATATCGTCCGAAATCTTCTCGGCGATCATGATGGTCGGTGCGTTGGTGTTGCCGCCGACAAGCGTCGGCATGACCGACGCATCGACGACGCGCAGGCCTTGCAGCCCATGCACGCGGCACTTCGCATCGACCACAGCCATCGGATCCGTCCCCATCTTGGCGGTGCCGACGGGATGGTAGATCGTCTCCGCCGTCTCGCGGATCCATGCGTCGATCTCGTTGTCGCTCTGCTTGCCCGCACCCGGCCAGAACTCGGGACCGCGATAGGCGTCCATCGCACGCTGCGAGATGATGTTACGCACGATCTTCACGCCTTCGCGCATCACCACACGGTCGTATTCAGCTTCCAGATAGTTCGGCTGGATGAGTGCGTAATCGCCGGGGTTCGGCGACTTCAGCGCGATGTAGCCCCGGCTTTCCGGGCGAAGCTGGCAGACATGCACGGTGAACCCGTGCCGGTCCGACTTCACACGCGCATGGTCGCGCATCATCGCAGCCACGAAGTGAAGCTGAATGTCCGGGACTTCAAGCTCGGAGCGCGTCTTCAGGAAGGCACCGGACTCGAGGCCGTTCGAGGTTGCGAGGCCGGTCTTGAAGAATGTGTACTGCATGCCCGTCATGAGCTGCTTCAGCGGGTTCGACACCGTGCTGTGCAGCGTGATCGGCTGCGTGCATTCGTAGATGACCGTGCAGTCGAGATGGTCCTGCAGGTTCTGTCCGACGCCCGGCAGGTCCGCCACGACATCGATACCGAACTTCCTCAGATACTCGCCCTTGCCGACACCGGAGAGCAGCAGCAGTTGCGGCGAGTTGACGGCACCGCCCGAAAGAATGACTTCCTTGCCCGCGCGCGCGACTTTGGTCTCGCCCTTCTGCGTATATTCGACCCCGACGGCCTTCTTGCCTTCGAAAAGAATACGCGAGGTGAGCGCCTCGACCTCGACCGAAAGGTTCGGACGGCTCAGAGCCGGAACGAGATATCCCTTGGCCGCGCTGCAGCGCTGGCCATCCTTGATGGTGAGCTGATAGGGCCCGACGCCTTCCTGCTGCGGTCCGTTGAAATCTTCCGTATAGGGATGGCCGGCCTGCTTGCCCGCTTCCACGAAGGACTCGAAGAGCACGTTCGTCTTGCGCGAATTGCTGACGCCTAGCGGCCCCTCACCGCCATGGAAGGCGCTGTCGCCGTTTTCATTGCCTTCCGAGCGGCGGAAATAGGGCAGCACGTCCGAGAAGCCCCAGCCTTCGAGGCCGAGCTGGCGCCACATGTCGTAGTCGCGCGCATGTCCGCGAATGTAGATCATGCCGTTGATCGAGGAGGAGCCGCCGAGCACCTTGCCGCGCGGCCAGTAAAGCTTGCGGTTGTTGAGGAAGGGCTGGCCTTCCGTGTCGTAACACCAGTTGGCGAGATCCGTGCCGATCAGCTTTCCGACGCCGGCCGGCATGTGGATCATGAAGTTCGAATCCTTCGACCCCGCTTCCAGCAGCAGAACCTTGTTCGACGGATTTTCCGACAAACGATTGGCCAACACGCAACCGGCACTGCCGGCACCGATAATGATGTAGTCGAACTCGCTCATAAGCTTTGTTTCCGGTCTTTGTTTATGACCGCCCTATCCCCGCATGCACGGAAAGAACCCTTTCCTGCGCGGCGATGGCGGCGGACGGCGCCCGTTCCTGGCTGACCCAGCCATTTCCTGGCCGATTTTCCCTGATTGGTCGGAATATGCCGCGATTGTCGGGAATTGCCGAAGCTGACGCAAGCGTCAATTTTGAGCAACTTCGATAGTAAAGAATGCCGGTTCTTTCCGAAATGGTGTCGAAACGACCCGCGAGGATTATTCCGGTAAAAATTCATTAACCGTGACGCGCTTATTCTGGTGCTGAAATTCAGCGCCCTCTCGCGCGTCTACTGACAGGCTGAACTCAATGCAACCCGACCACGACGAACGCCGTCGCTATCAGCGCGTGGCCTTTGAGGCGAAAGGCCGCTTCCTGGCGCCCGACGGATCGGAACATACCTGCTCGATTCGCGATATGTCGCTCGGCGGCATCGCGATCTCATCCGACGCGCTCATGGAAATTGGCGCCCAGATCATTGTCTATTTCGACGAATTCGGCCGTTTTGAAGGCCCCGTCGTCCGCTCTTTCGATGGCGGCTTTGCGATCGCAACGGCGATCAGCGGCCCGCGCCGCGAACGCCTGAGCCAGCGGCTTGAGGCGCTCGCCCGCGGCGAAAAGATCGAAGTGTCGGCTCGTCGTGCCTTTGCGCGATACGCGCCCGGCGAGGCGGGCCTCGAGGAGAGTTCGGTCCTCATCCTCGCGGACGGCCAGTCCATGCCCTGCCGCATCATCGACATGTCGCTCGGCGGGGCGCAGGTCGCCGTCGAAAACCGGCCGCCGATCGGTACCGGCGTCTCGATCGGCCGCATGACCGGCCGCGTGGTGCGCCACACCGAGGAAGGCGTCGGCATTCAGTTCACCGACGTTCCCGAGCGCGCGACGGCATTTTCCCGGCCCTTCGGCTGATATTTGAGGCCGGGCCCTGTTGCCCGGCTCCCCCATCTCTCTAGACTTCCTCCCGGAAGCCGCGCCAGCGGCAGAAGACAAGGGGGGACGATTTGTCCGGAGAAATTCTCACCACCACCCTCGAAAACGGTGTCGCCGTCCTCACCATGGACGATGGCCGCGCCAATGCGCTTGGCCACGCCATGATCGGCGCGCTGCACGCCGCCCTCGACCGCGCCGAAAAAGAGGCGAAAGCGGTCCTCATCCTCGGCCGCGAAAATCGTTTCTGCGCCGGCTTCGACCTCGACGTCATGGGCTCCGGCCCGGAAAACGTCCGGAAACTGGTGATGTCGGGCGCCGAACTGCTCATGCGCCTTTATGAATACCCTTTGCCCGTCGTCATGGCCTGCACCGGCCACGCGCTTGCGGCAGGCGGCCTGCTGCTCCTCTCGGCGGATGTACGGATCGGGGCCGAAGGATCCTTCAAGATCGGCCTGCCTGAAGTCGCAATCGGCATGACCATGCCCGTCTTCGGCATCGAACTCGCCCGCGACCGCCTCGCCCGTAACCGTTTCACGGAAGCCGTCACCCAGGCGAAGATTTACGGCCCCGCCGAGGCCGTCGCCGCCGGTTATCTCGATGCGGCGGTGCCCGCGGGCGCGCTGCTGGAGAGCGCAAAGGCGCGCGCCGGAGAGCTCGCCGCCCTGCAGCAGCCGGCCTTCGCCAATACCAAGCGCAAGGAACGCAAGGCGACGCTCGACCTCATTCGCAGCACCCTGAAGGCGGATTCCGGAACTTTCGACGGCGCGCAATAACGCTGGAAACACCCGGGCAAAAAAATTTCAACCGCCCCAAAAGGGATCGGATCGCCGCCTTGCCGCCTTCGGAGAGCAGCGGAAACCGCCACCGCCGTCCACAGCCGGCGCCGGAAAAGCCCTGAAAATATTGGGTTTTTATGCGCGTATCCAATCGGGACAATTTTAGGCGTATTCAGCTCATTCAAATTTTAGGCAAACGCATTTCAAGTTAGCGGCGTGTTTGCGTCAAATTACTGTCCCGGATTTAAACGGCCACAAATTCCTGACTGCCATTCTACCGCTCAAGGTTTCGGCAGTTGGATGAGTATCATGTTGTGGCTTGCGAAATTCACGATGGCGGCGAGTGCGGTAGCGCTTCTGGCGGGATGTCAGTCCCCCGGCTATGTCGGCAGCATTACCTCCGCACATTTCGAGCGCACATCCGAGGCGCAGATCGTCACCGCGAGCATGCCGACCTATCAGCAGGTCACCGCGCCTTTCGGCTATGTCGGCTTCTGTGTCCGCAACCCGGATGAATGCGAAGGCGGCACCGATGCGCCCCAGGCCGCCGTCATGACGCCGGAGAAGTGGGCCGAGCTCAACAAGGTCAACGACTACGTCAACAGCGCCGTCCCCCAGGTGAGCGACGTGGCGCTTTACGACCGGGACGAATGGTGGGCCTACCCCGATGCCCGTGGCGGCGATTGCGAAGACCTCGCCATGATGAAGCGCAAGCTCCTGATCGAGCGCGGCTGGGCGGCCGAGAACCTGCTCATCTCCGTGGTGCGCGAATGGAACGGCGATGGCCATGCGGTCCTGATCGTGACGACCGACCGTGGCGAATTCGTGCTCGACAACAAGAACTGGGAAATCGTCGCCTGGTCCGACGCGCCCTACCAGTGGATCAAGCGCCAGTCGCGCGAGCGGCCCTTCATCTGGGTCAATCTCGATAGCAGAACGATGCGAACCGCGGAAATTCAGTTTCCGCCCGTCGGAGAACAGGCGCCGTTCCTCGCCGTGCTCCAGAAGAAGGACCAGCCCGCGCTCCGTCCGGGCATCGCAAACGGTCAGACCGCAAGCCGCAGTTTACCCAAGGAGAAAGCCACGGCCGCGATCAACTGACCTGCTGACCGGATCCCCGCCCCCCATTGGATCCGGTCCTGTCGAGGCCGGTCCTGCTGCCCCCCCGCAGCAGGGCCGGTTCTTTTTTTGCGAGCCTTACTTGCCCGTCCACCTGGGCTTGCGCTTTTCGGCGAAAGCGCGCGGCCCCTCGATCAGGTCCTCGCTCTTGAAGAGCGCGGCGACCGCCGGATACTTGCCCTCGACCGCTTGTCGCAGGTTCGCTTCATCGAGACCTTTGTAGACCGACTCCTTGGAAGCGCGGATCGACATGGGCGAGCATTCCATGATGAGGCCTGCCCAGCGCTTCGCCGCGGCGAGAAGGTCGCCTGCCGGCACAACCTCGTTCACGAAGCCAAGTTCCTTGCCTTCCTTCGCCGGAACCTGGCGCCCGGTAAGGATCATGCCCATGGCCTGCTTGGTGCCAATCTGGCGCGGCAGCCGGTGCAGACCGCCGGCAAGCGCCGCAAGACCGACCCTCGGCTCCGGCAGCGCGAAGATCGCGTTTTCGGAAGCGACGATGAGGTCGCAGGCAAGCGCGATCTCGAAACCGCCGCCCATCGCAACGCCGTTGACGGCGGCGATGACCGGCTTGTTGAGGTCGTAGCGCGCGGTCAACCCCGCAAAGCCCGATGCCGGAACCTCGATCTTGCCGCCTTCGGCCTGAAAACGCAGATCGTTGCCGGCACTGAAAGCGCGCTCGCCCTCGCCCGTGATGATCGCAACCCAGAGATCCGGATCGGCGGCGAAATCGTCGAAAACCTTCGCAAGTTCGAAATTGGCGGGCGGATGCAGCGCATTCATGCGCTCCGGCCGGTTGATGGTGACGACAAGAAGGTGCCCGTCGCGTTCGGCCTTGCAGAATTCAGTCATCGGCGTTCCCCGTTAATCCGCGTTAACTTTCGCGTGTTTTGTCGATCTGGCCGAGACTTTGCCCGCTCACCCGGACCTCCGCAAGCGCATGTCTGTTGACCTTGCGGTAACCAAAACCATCTAAATATGTAACGAACGGTGTACGGAATCCCGCTTAGGCGGCCCCTCATGTCGAACGTAGAACCCATGGCGCAAGCAAACGAAGCATCGGCCCTTCCCCAGGCGGACAGCATCCCTTCGCATCGCTGGGTGCTGAAATATGGCGACAAGGTTTACGGGCCCTACAGCTACGAGGCCATGAAGGGATATGTCGCGGAAGGGCGCGTCGCCGAACATAGCCTGATCGCTCCGGAGGGAACGCCCGCGGGCGCCGGCATGTGGCAGCACGCGATCGACATTCCCGCCTTCGCCGTTCTTTTCCGCGCGCCGGCCGAAGCCGAAGCACAGCCCGCCGAACCCGCTGCCGAAGAACCCCGGACCGAGGAAATCGAATCCTCGGCCGAACTCTCCGCGACAGAGGTCTACGAAGCGGAAGAAACTGTCGCCGCCACCGAGCCCGCGCACATCCCCGAGCCGGAACAGGATGCCGCGGACGGCCGCGCCGTCTATGGCCCGAGCAAAGGCCAGGTCGACCGCCGCCGCCAGCCCGACACCGCCAACTTCATCATCGTCATGGACATCAAGGCACGCTTCGCCGGTCCCCTCGAACAGGCCATCATGTCGCTCGGCGCCGCCTACAAGCTTGCCCCGAATGTCTGGTGCGTGAACACGGACGCAACGGCGGCCGGTCTTCTGAACGAACTCAGCCAGCATATCGGCCGCACCGACACCATGTTCATCGCCGACACGACCCGCGACCGCACGGCATGGAGTTCCATGGGTCCCGAAATCGACGCGAAAATCCGCCGCGTCTGGCGCCGGACTTACTGACGCGACCGGGCCTGCCGCGCGATTAATTGGCCGCTCAAGGTGGCGATCCGCGCCTTGTGCTGTTAGTCTTTCCCTGCCGATGATTGAGGGCCTTCAGGCGTATTTCCTGAAGGCCCTTGTTTTTTGTCGGCCGGTGTTCGATCGAAAAAGCGCGGCCGTGGCCCCGAGGCACCCGAGGGCATTTGCCGCCGCGCAGAAAGGCAAGGCAATGACTGCAGCACAAAACGGCGACCGCGTGAAGGTTCACTACACCGGCAAGCTGAATGACGGCACCGTCTTCGACACGAGCCGCGAAGGAGATCCGATTGAATTCGCCATCGGCAGCCAGATGGTGATAGCCGGCTTCGAAGACGCGGTCCTCGGCATGGAGCCAGGCGATAGCAAGCTCTTCACGGTGGCCTCCGCCGAAGCTTATGGCGAGCACGATCCGCGCCTCGTGCAGGAGGTTCCCCGCAGCGAACTTCCGCCCGAACTCGAACCGCAACCGGGCATGCGTCTGTCGGCGACAGGCCGCGACGGCCGCGAGATCGGGCTCGTCATAACGGAAGTGAACGACACCGCGGTGCGTCTCGACGCGAACCACCCTCTCGCGGGCAAAGACCTGACCTTCGAGATTCAGCTCGTCGAAATCGCCGCCTGAGGCATCCCCGCCGGGCCATCAAGGTCGCGCGAGCGGCAGGCGGTGCTTTTTCACCGCCTCCGCCGCAAGCGGCGAGACGTCGGGTTCGAAGTCCGACACCGTTTCTTCCCCGCCGCCGGGACGGGGCAAAGGGACGGGTGTGCCGGGCGCCGCTCGCGGTTCAGCATCCACACCCGCCACCGGAGCGGAGGAAACCACCACCTCCTCTGCCTCCTGCGCCGCGCCGGTTTCCGGTTCCCGCCCGTCTTCGGCGAGGTCCGGCTCCGCATCGGGCCCGGCAATTTCGCGCATGATCGCATCCGCCCGCCGCCAGCGCAGGATGAGCGGTGAGCCGAGCGCGCTTACATCGGCGCAGCGTGCGGCGCCCGTCTCGCCGCGATCGCAAAGCACGGTCGCCCGGACAAGTTCGAGCTGGAACTGCGAGCGCCGCAGGAACTCCGAAAAGAGGCCGCCTTTTTTCGCCCGTTCGACAACGTGGAGATAGGGCTCGCAGTCCGTCTGCTGACGCTCCTGCATATCGGCAAGCCGCCGCGCCGCGATAGAGCCCTCCTCCGGCGCCGCTTCGCAGATACGCCACATGAGTTCCGCCGTTGCGTGGTCGTAGAGGAGAATGAGGGCGCGCTGCCGCTCGGGCAGGCCTGCATAGAGCCGCGCCGTGTCGCCAGGCGACCAGCCGCGAAAGCCGTCGATGAAGGCGAGAATATCGACAGGTTCTTCCGGCGCCGGCTTGTAGCGCGGGCTCATCTCATCCGTGATGGTGGGCCTCACGCCGCGCTTCAGGAAGGAATATTCGCTGGCACGCCCCAGATCGGGTGGGCCCTCCGCCGTCGCGGGGATGAAGAGAAATTGCAGACCGAGCGGCCGTTCCTCGATATGGAAGAAGGCATCGCCCTGCCCGTCTCTGCCGTTGAGCGCGCCTTGCGCGGTCCCCGCATGGATATCCTCGCGCTCCCCGTTGAGCGTGTAGACGGCCCCGCCCGGCAAGCTCAGGCTGCCAACGACCCGCCGCTCGATCTGCGACAACGTGAGCGACATCCCGGCGGCATCGCCGATGCCGTCATATCCGCCGCTGAAGATCGCTGCGCGAAGCGATTGCGGGAAGGAAACCACGGCCACGCCAAGCAAAAGCAGCGCGGAGAGAACCCGCACTGCTTCCGTCCTGCCAAATGCCGCGCCGCGCGCAGCCAGCCCCCGCATCATCCTCACTGCCTTCTCCGGCCCCGGAGACGCGGCGGATCACCTGCCCTTGAAGTCGGGCTGCCGCTTCTCCATGAAGGCCATCATGCCTTCTTTCAGATCTTCCGTCCGCATCAGCGGCAGAAGCTGCAGATAGACATGATGCACATGCTCGGGGAAAGGTTCGTTAAGCCCCATGCGCATCATGCGTTTCGCCGCGGCCACCACCTCGGAGGCAAGCCCCCAGGCAACGCTTTCATCGGCCGAGAGCGTACGGCCGGTAAAGATGAGCTCCGCCGCTTTCGACCAGCCGATGAGCCTCGGCAGATACCACGTACCGCCCGATTCGGGCAGCAGGCCGCGTTTGCAGAAAGCGGCCGCAAGCTTGGCCGACTTGCTCATGATGCGAATATCGCAGCCGAGCGCCGTGTCCATGCCATAGCCTGCCGCTCCGCCGTTCACAGCGCAAATTGTCGGCGTCTCCATTTCCTGAAGCACGGTCGGCGGTGTGTTCTTGAGGTCGATGCTCGTCGATGTGACACCGCCGCTGGAGCCAATCGAAAGTCCGGCTCCCTGCGTCTGCGCGCGCAGGTCGAGGCCGGCGCAGAATGCGCGCCCCGCCCCCGTCAGGATCACACAGCGCACCTCCGGGTCGGCATCCGC
The DNA here is from genome assembly GCA_002842875.1 of Alphaproteobacteria bacterium HGW-Alphaproteobacteria-3. GTDB lineage: Bacteria > Pseudomonadota > Alphaproteobacteria > Parvibaculales > Parvibaculaceae > Parvibaculum. The sequence goes on from PHEF01000057.1 coordinate 18,430, forward strand.
TTCCTGCAGACGCTTCGTGAGCTGGTTCAGCATCGGACCGGAAATCGTGTTCATGCGGTCGGGCGCGTTCAGCGTGATCGTCGCGATATGCCCGGCAACTTCGTAGAGAACTTCCTGTGCATCCTGCTGCACGGCCTTGGCCTGACTCATTTCATCCTCCCTGTCGGAAAAGCGTTTTGTTATGCCGTTGGCTGGACTTTAGCCGATAAAATCAGCCGCAAGTAGCCTTGCCGCCCTCGCCGAACCAGGGATGGCGGACGAAGTCCCCCTCCTCGATCCCGAGACGTCGCGTCAGCCCGCCTTTCACTTCGAGAACGCCGTTCACGGGAACGCCCGAGTCGTGGGCATCCAGCGTCTCAGGCACGGTCATTTCGGCGATCCGGGCGATCCGCCCATCCGCCTCTATGAAGATCATGTCGAGCGGGATGTAGGTATTCATCATCCAGAACTGCGCGGGCGCACAGCTCGGATAGAAAAAGAGCATGCCGGAATCTTCGGCAAGCGTCTCCCGGTACATGAGGCCCCTGCGCTGCTCGTCCGGCCTCAGCGCGAGTTCGACGGTGAAACGATGCACCTCTCCGTCCCGCGTCTCGATGACAGCATCGCGCTCATCGGCTTGCGCGCAGGCGCCGAAGAGAAGAAACAGCGCAAGCGAGGCAGACGCAAAAACCCCGCGCATCAGTCGAGCCGCTTCATCTCGCGCGCATAGCGCTGCCAGTTGTGGACATAATGATCGGCCGAAAGCCGCAGCGCCTCGGCGGTTTCCTTGTCGAGCGTCCGGACGATCTTGCCGGGCGAACCGAGCACCATGGAGTAGTCCGGAATTTCCTTGTTTTCGGAAATCAGCGTGTTCGCGCCGATGAGGCAGCCCTTCCCGATCTTCGTATTGTTGAGAACGATGCTGCCGATGCCGACAAGGCTCCCCTCGCCGATCGTGCAGCCATGCAACATCACCATATGGCCGATGGTCACATTCGCGCCGATGATCAGCGGCGAGCCGGGATCGGTATGCAGCACCGATCCATCCTGCACGTTGGAATTCTCGCCAATGGTAATGAGTTCGTTGTCGCCGCGCAACACGGCGCCGAACCAGACGCTCGCGTTCTTTTCGAGCTTCACATTGCCCATGACTTCCGCATTGGGCGCGATCCAGTATTCGCCGTCGGCGGGCAGGATCGGCTTCTTGTCGCCAAGGGCATAAACGGGCATCTCGAATTCCTCCTCGAACGGGTCGCTTTTGCCGGACTATGGCACGGGTCGCGCGGCGATACGAGACTTGCGGAAGAGCCAGAAAAAAGGCTGTCATCGCTCCGTCAAACCTGCTGCATAGGCTGGGAGACGACCACCAAGGGGAGTGACGGCAGATGGCGGAGCAAAAGTCCTTCGGCGAGGAACTCGAAGCGGCGGACGACGCTCCGGTACCGCGCGAGACGTCGCCCTCTCTCGTAACTCTCTGGCAGCGCCGCTTCGCGCGGCGCGATGTTTTGCGCGGCTTCGGCAAGGCCGCGCTGCTTGCGAGCGTCTCGCCAGCCATCCTCTCGCTCGCCGCCTGCGACGAGGCACCGGAAGTGCGGCCCGATGCCATCTTCGGCTTCGAGGAAGTGCCGGGCGGCATCGACGAAACGCATCATGTCGCCGCCGATCACAACGCGGACATATTGATCCGTTGGGGTGACCCGGTTCTTGCGGATGTGCCGCCCTTCGATATCGCGAACCAGAGCGCCGCCTCGCAGCTCGCCCGCTTCGGCTACAACAACGACTTCATCGGCTTCGTGCCGCTCCCCTACGGCTCGGCGGCCAGCACCCGCGGCCTTCTCTGTGTTCATCACGAATACACAAATGACGATCTGATGTACCCGGACTATCCGGCGGGCGACCCGCGCGCCTTTTACACGCGCGAGATCGTGGAAATTTCCATGGCCGCGCATGGCGGCACCATTGTCGAGGTCGCGCGCGGCGAGGACGGGCGCTGGCAAACCGTGCCGGACAGTGCCTATAACCGCCGCCTCACGCCGCTCTCGACCGCGATGACGATATCCGGCCCCGCCGCCGGTCACGAACGCATGAAGACCAATGAGGACCCGAGCGGAACCATGGTCATGGGCACCTTCAACAATTGCGCTGGCGGCATCACGCCCTGGGGCACATGGCTCATGTCGGAAGAAAACATCAACTTCTATTTCATCGGCGAGAATGCGGATGAACGCGAAGCGGCGAACCACACCCGCATGGGCGTTCCCGGCAGCCGCTCCTACCCCTGGGGTTACTTTCACAAGCGCTTCGACCTGTCGCGGGAACCGCGCGAGCCGAACCGCTATGGATGGGTCGTCGAGGTCGATCCGCTCGACCCCAATTCGACGCCGGTGAAGCGCACCGCACTCGGCCGCTTCAAGCATGAAGGTTGCGAAAATGCGCGGACGGCGGACGGCCGCCTCGCCATCTACATGGGCGACGACCAGGCCTTCGAGTATCTCTACAAATTCGTGACCGCCGGAACGGTCTCCGGCGACCGGGCGGCAAACATGTCGCTTCTGGACGAGGGCACGCTTTATGTCGCCCGCTTCGAGGAAGACGGCAGCGGCACATGGATGCCGCTCGTTCACGGCAAGAACGGCCTCGACGAGACCAACGGCTTCGCCTCGCAGGCCGACGTCGCGATCGAGGCACGCCGCGCCGCCGATATCCTCGGCGCCACGCCACTCGACCGCCCGGAAGACGTGCAACCGAACGAGGCGACGGGCCGTGTCTATGTCGCGCTCACAAATTCAAAGGAGCGCGAGAAGACCGATGCTGTGAACCCGCGCGCCGGCAATCTCTGGGGACAGATCGTCGAGCTTGCGCCGGAAGGCGGCGATCACGGCGCGGCCGCGTTCGCCTGGACCATGCTCGTGAAATGCGGCGACCCGCGTTTTCCCGCCATCGGTGCGGAGTGGAACCCCGGTCAGGGCAGCGATCAGTGGTTCGTCTGTCCCGACAACATGGCGGCCGACCCCTCGGGCCGTCTCTGGGTCGCGACCGATCAGGGCTCGGGCTGGAACGCGGCATCGGGTGCCGCCGACGGGCTCTATGCCCTCGCCACGACGGGCGACAAGCGCGGCATCGCGCGGCGCATTTTTCGCGCCCCTGTCGGCGCGGAGGTCTGCGGTCCCTGCTTCACCCCGGACGGCACGACGCTCTTCCTCGCCGTCCAGCATCCCGGAGCCGACGGCACGAAAGACTTCAAGGGCTTCGAGCGCAGTTCCACCTTCGCCGATCCGGCAACGCGCTGGCCCGATTTCGCGCCCGGCATGCCGCCGCGCCCCTCCATTCTCGCCATCACGGCGAAGAATGGCGGCCCCGTGGGTGGCTGACGCGGGTTGCACCTCGCGTCCCGATGCCCCAAGCTCGGTTTGCGGCACCGTTGAAGGTCGGCTGGGCCAAAGCCGTCCGCACTGCGAGAGGGGCGTTTCCCGCATGCGTTTTCTTGTCAGTCTCGTCGTTTTCCTGCTCGTCCTCCCCCTCGCCTTCATGGCGGCCTACGAGCGGGGCCTGCTCGACGAATACGTGCCGGAGGATGCTCTCCCGGCCGAACCCTTCATCAAGGCGGAACTTTCGGAGGCGACGAGCGGCCCGGACCTGAGCCACCGCATAAACAAGGCGCTCGACGAAAACGCCTATGACGATGCGGCGATGTATGCCGAAATCGCGGCCTGGGCGAACCTCCCGCTCAATCCCGATGCGCAAGCGCGTCTCGACGCCGAAAATGCCTTCGCGCGCCGCGTGTCCCGCAACACCGGCAGCTTCGTCACCGGTTTCGTCACCGGCGAAGGCGGCGACACGCCGGCCTTCATGGGTGCGATGGCGTCCGACCTGACTGTCGTGGGCGACGTCCGCGACATCGGCAGCGAGGGCGGAAAGCTCGTGCGCGGCGAGGAATACTCGCAAATGATCCTCGGCCTGTCCGTCGTCGGCCTTGCCGCGACCACGGCGACCGTCGCAACGGGCGGCGGCGGCCTTCCCGCGCGCATCGGCGTCTCGATCCTCAAGGTCGCCAAGAAAGCCGGAACGGTAACCGCCGGGTTCACGCGCGATATCGTCCGTGTCCTTCAGGAGGCGATGAATTTCGACAAGCTCGGCACCACGTTGCGCGCCGTCGATCTCTCCGACACCGCGGCGACCCGCCGTGCCGTCGCCGATTATGCCGGCGGCGTATCGATGGCGAAGGTGACGCCGATCCTCGGCGATGTGGCGGCGCTCGAACGCGCGGCCGGTCCCGCCGAAACGGTGCGCCTGATGAAATATGTGAACAACACGGACGATCTCGCTCGCATCGGCAAGATGAGCGGAACGCTGGGCACGAAAACGCGCGGCGTCATTGAACTCACCGGCAAGACGGGCCTGCGCGCCTTCAAGACGGCCTGGAACCTGGTGCTGATTGCGCTTGGCTGGATATGGGCGATCGCGGGCGGCATCGGCGCTCTCTTCGCGACCGCGCTCGGCCGCCGCGTCATGCGCCGCCGAAGCGCCTGAACGCTCAGGCCGCCAGCATCACGCCGAGAAGGAAGAGACCCGAGAGGAAGCTCCACATCGTCGCGATGCAGCCCGAAAGCAGCATCCAGAAGGGCGGCCTGTTCTCGAAGACCTGTGCGCGCAGCGCGTTGCGCAGGATCACGGTGGGTCCGGCGAAGATCAGCGTGAACACGCCAATCAACTGCCACATCATCGTTTCCGAATGGAGCTGGAAGCTCGGCGGCTTGTTGGTGACGAGCCGGTAGAAACTGCTGGTAAGTCCCGCCGCGACGAAGCCCGTCGCGATCGAAAAGAAGAATGCCGACATTTCGCTCATTTGCCCCGCCACGATGTCCTGCTCAATCGGCCCGGCGCGCCTGCCCGGCGCCCGTGTCGATCCCCGCGATGATTTGATGGGCCACGTCGGCGAGATGTGTCTGCGCCGCCGCGACCGCGAATTCCGGAATGACCTGTTGATCGAGCAGCCGAACGAGTTCGGGATCGCCGAGCGCCTGTTTCAACTCTTCGCCCGGCGTGCCCTTTGCTTTCGCAATGATCTCCGCCAGCAGCGTGGAACGGTCGCCCAGCGCCACGTCCCTTTCGCCGATACGGCAGGAAGCGAAATCCGCCTCGCAGGAAACCTGCGGCAGGGCGAAGGCGCTGCCATCTCCATCGAGCGGCATGTGCCCGCCGAAATAGAAGAAGGCGCCTGCGATCATCAGTAATTTGAAAACGAGCCTGGTCATGCCGCCTTGTCCGCAAGCGGCATACCAGCGCGGCCGGGGCGCCTGTCCGCACCGCCCGGATTTTGAAATGATCTTTTAATTTCAGCGGGTTATAAGGATAAAGGCGGGGGGTCGGCATCCCGGCCCCGGGGCCGCCTCGGCAGTCGTCCGTGCCGGATTGCGCCGGGCCCTGTACCGATACGGAACAACCGCACCAGACCGGCTGGGAGTGAGAAAGTGGCGCGAGGCAATCGATCGGACGACGAACTGGTCAGGGAGCGGCCAGCCTGGATCATCCCGCTCCTCGTGCTCGCCGGTGTGCTGATCTTTTCCGGCGCCTTCCTCTATTACTATTTCGGTCCGACACCCGCCGAAATTCTGGGGCAGGACCCCCGCGCCAGCGCCGCCGAGGCGAAGATCGAGGTCATCGTCGGCAACACCCGCTTCCTGGTCCCCGAGCACTACACGCGCTATCCGAGCCAGCGCGCCGGCGGCCGCCAGAAGGCGCTGGACATGCACGCTCTGCTGCCCGGCCTCGCGCCCTGGTCGCCCGGCAGGCAGGACGAGTTCTCCGACAATTCGGCGCGCTCCGAGGTCGTCTATTTCTCGCTACGGGAGAAGGCGGCGCCGCTCAATTCGGCGCGGCGCTTCAAGACCATTTACTCGAAATATCTCTCGGCAAGCGAGCCTCAGCCGGGGCCGGACGGGCTCGAGCATTACACATTCAACGAAAAGTCGGGATATGCGGGCCAGGATCTTCTGGTCGGCAAGGATGCGGAGGACCGCATGCTGCTCCTCCTCTGCGACCGCGCGGGACCGCTTGTCGAAAGCCCGAATTGCTCGCGCTCGCTCCTTCTCGGGCCGAACCTCGAACTCGACTACCGCTACAAGCGCGAACATCTCGGCGAATGGCGCGCCATCGACGAGGCGGTCGCGTCGCTCGTCCGCGACCTGGAATCGGTCGAGCCGATGGACGACCTTCAGGGGCCGATACTGGATTGAGGTTTGAAGCCCGGCCTCAGGACGCCAGATCGATGTCGAGGATCGCCATGTTGAAGGCGTAGGAAACCTCGCCCTCATCGACATCCTTGAAAATCACGCCGATGAACTCATCGCCGATATTCACTTCGGCCGAATCGTCCTTCTGCGGGCGCTGGCGCACCACGATCGACGGCAATTCGAACTTCTTGCGCAGATAGGCCTCAAGGCGCTGAATTTCGGTCTTGTCCAAGAAGCTCTCCCGTCGACGCTGATTCTGTTGGCTCTGGGCGGAAAATGGCTCGATGGCCGCCGCACCGAGGTTGTAACCATTTGGCGCCGAGGGTGCAAACCCCGCCCTGCGGCGCTTGGTCCAATGTGCGGTTTTCCCGTCCTGTGCAAACCTTCCCGCAGGGTGAGGGAGAGACCAGGCAGAGGAACAGGCGCAATGTCGCGGCGCGCCCGGAAATTATTCGTATTCGTAGCGATCGCGTTGACGGCGGCAGCCCTCATCAGTCTCGCTCAATCGCGTTTTCCGCCAGCGCCCGGCGAGAGCGGCGGGCAGCGCGCCTTGCTGCTCCCCGATCCTCGCTAGGACGCCCGATAACGTCAGCGCGTCGTATAACCGCCATCGACCACGACTTCCGACCCTGTCATGAAGCTCGCCTCGTCGCTCGCGAGGAAAAGCACCGCATTGGCGATCTCGTCCGCGATGCCGAGCCGGCCCACGGGATGCAGCATGATGAGAAGCTCGCGCATCTCGTTCGGTCCCACCGATTGTCCCTGCACCACGCCGCGATTGAGCGCGTCCTTCACCATCGGCGTATCGATATAGCCCGGATGCACCGAGTTCACGCGAATGTTGTATCCGGCTTCCGCGCATTCGAGCGCCGCCGATTTCGTCAGCAGCCGCACCCCGCCCTTCGCCGCATTGTAGTCGCTGGCATTGGGTTGCCCGACAAGCCCGAGGATCGACGAAATATTGACGATGGAGCCGCCCGCGCCGCCTTTCGACGTATATTTCTTGATCGTGCGGATGCCGTATTTGCAGCCGAGAAACACGCTGTCGAGATCGACCGAGATCGTGCGCTGCCACGAGGCCAGCGTCTTCTCCTCGATGGGGCCGCCCTCCGGCGCGATGCCCGCATTGTTGACCACAACATGAAGCCCGCCGAAGCGGCTCTCGGCATGTTGCGCCACCGCCTCCCACGCCGCCTCGTTCACCACATCGTGCCGGATGAATGTCGCCTCGCCGCCATCATTGGCAATGGCATCGGCAATCGCCTGCCCCCCCGCTTCGTCGAGATCGCTGCAAACGACCTTCGCGCCCTCCCGCGCCAGCGCTTTCGCCGTCGCTGCGCCGATACCTTTTGCCGCGCCGGTCACGATTGCGACCTTTCCCTGCATCCGACCCATTTTCCGCCGTCTCCCTTGCCGTTATGATTTGTTTTGACGCCATCTTGCCGTGCCGGATGTCCCGTGCAAAGCGCGAAAGCGCCCATCCTCATGCTATAGAGCGTCCCAGCAAGCCTGCCTCGCCCTGAAAAGCGGGGGTAACAACGAACCGGAGAAGAAATGGCCGTCGCCCTGCTGATTACCTTCGAAACCTCGCAAGCCGACCACATCGTGACGCAGCTTCGCGCCTACAAGGAACGCGAGTTCGACCGCAATCCCCCGCGCGGCTTCATCGGCGCGAGCGTCGCGGAAGAAGATGGCAAGGTGATCTTCCGCAGCGAATGGCAAGACGACGACGCGCTGGAAAACACGCGCGACAGCGCACCGTTCGAAGCCTGTCTCGACCTCTGCGACATCTACGCCGACGATCGCAACGACGAGAAAATCGAGATCTGATCCGCATGTCCCATCCCCCTTCCTGGTACGCCGCAACCGCAAACGACAAGACGCCCCCCTCGCCTCTGGCAGGCGACGTGGAGGCCGATGTCTGCGTCGTCGGCGCGGGCTATACCGGTCTCTCCGCCGCGTTGCATCTCGCCGAACGCGGATACGCGGTCGTCGTCCTCGAAGCCGAGCGCGTCGGCTGGGGCGCGTCGGGCCGCAATGGCGGTCAGCTCGGTCTCGGCCAGCGCAAGGACCAGCGCTCGCTCGAGGCGACGCTGGGCCGGGAATGGGCGCGGCGGCTCTGGGATCTCGGCCTCGAAAGCAACGCGCTGGTGAAGCAGCTCATCGCGCGCCACAACATCGATTGCGACCTGAGGCCCGGCCTCATTCATGCAGGCTGGAAGCACGGCGATGCGAAATGGTTGAAGGAAGACGTCGAACATCTCGCCAGCAGCTATGGCTACACCGGCATGCGCTATGTCGAACGCGATGAATTGCGGGAGATGGTCGCGACCGATTGCTATCACGGCGGCGTTCTCGAGGAGGCCGGCGCCCATCTCCATCCGCTGAACTATGCGCTTGGTCTCGCCCGCGCGGCCCGCGAAAAGGGCGTGCGCATCCACGAACAATCGCCCGTCATCGAAGTGACGCGGACCGATCCCGCAACCGTCCGCACGGCGCGCGGCACGGTACGCGCGAAACATGTCGTCCTCGCCTGCAACGGTTATCTCGGCAAACTCGAGCCGCGCGTCGCCGGCACCATCATGCCCATCAACAATTTCATCGTCGCGACGGAGCCTCTGGGCGAACGCGCCCGCGAACTCATCCGCGACGACGCCTGCGTCCAGGACACCAAATTCGTCATCGACTACTACCGTCTCTCGGCGGACGGGCGCCTGCTCTTCGGCGGCGGCGAAAGCTATTCGCCGAAATTCCCGTCCGACATCGCGGCCTTCGTGCGAAAGCCCATGCTCCGCGTCTTCCCGCAATTGAAGGATGTGCGCATCGACTATGCCTGGGGCGGCACGCTCGCGATCACCATGACGCGCCTGCCGAATTTCGGCCGTCTCGCGCCGAACGTCATCTTCGCGCATGGCTATTCGGGCCAGGGCATCAACATCGCGACGCTGGGCGGCAAGCTGATCGCCGAAGCCGTCGCCGGACAGGCGGAACGCTTCGAAGTCATGGCAAGGCTCAAGACACCGAAATTCCCCGGCGGCACATTGCTCCGCTACCCCGGTCTCGTCGCGGGAATGATCTTCTATGCGTTGAAGGACAGGCTGCCCTGAGAGGTGTCGTCAGCCTTCGGCGTCGAGGCTGCCCTCTTCGCGGATGATGTGGTCCATCGCATGAGCGGGCTTGTCGCAGCCCGCGCAGCCGACGATCTTCGCCGGCACGCCGACAGCCGTGCAATGCGCCGGCACCGCATGCAGAACCACGCTGCCCGCGCCGATGCGGCTGTATTCGCCGACCTCGATATTGCCCAGCACCTTCGCGCCGACCGAAATCAGCACGCCGCGCCGCACCTTCGGGTGACGGTCGCCCTGCTCCTTGCCCGTGCCGCCAAGCGTCACGTGATGGAGCATCGACACATCGTCTTCCACCACCGCCGTCTCGCCAATCACGATGCCGGTCGCATGGTCGATGAAGACACCCCGGCCGACACGCGCCGCCGGATGAATGTCCACCGCGAAGAGCTCCGAAATCCGGCTCTGCAGATAGAGCGCCATCGCACGGCGGTCATTGTTCCACAGCCAGTGCGCCACGCGGTAAGCCTGCAGCGCGTGGAAGCCCTTGAAGTAGAGGATCGGCTGGATATAGGAGTGGCAGGCCGGGTCGCGCTCGTAATAGGCGACGATATCCGCCCGCGTCGCCTCGCCGATATCCGGCTGGTCGCGCATCGCCTCGTCGAAGAGCTCGCGAAGCTGCATCGAATGAACCTCGGCATTGCCGAGCTTCTGCGCCAGGTGATAGGCGATGGCGTCGTTGAAATTCCGGTGATTGAGGATCGTCGAATAGAGGAAGCTCGCGAGGATCGGCTCGCCCGCCGCCATCTCTCCTGCTTCCGCCCGCACGCGCTCCCACACGGGATCGCAGATGGAGAGCGGCTGGTTCCGTTCGGCTGCCTTCGACATATCCCGCTCCTTCTCCCGGGCCCGCTCCGGCGCATCTTGCGCGGAGATCGTGGGCCGCTTTCGCGGTTCGGCCCCGAGACCGGCACGGGGTCGCCTGAAAAGAGCTTAATACATAGCGCGGCCTCGTGCGAGTTCAATGGGAGAACCCTCTCGGCTTCGGCTTCCTCGTGTTAATCTTTCTCAAACGCAAATGACCCGGAAAAAAGGATCAGGCCCATGCCCTTCGCCAAGGCCGGCGGTATCGACATCTTCTACGAGCGCGTGGGGTCAGGCCCTCGCCTCCTGTTCATCTCCGGCACCGGCGGCGACCTTCGCCTTCGTCCCAACGTGCTCGACGGCCCCTTCCCCAAACACTTCGACATGGCAGCCTATGACCAGCGCGGCCTCGGGCAGACCGCCAAGCCCGACGAGCCCTACAGCATGGCGCAATATGCCGAGGACGCCGTGAACCTCATGGCCGCCATCGGCTGGGGCTCGGCGCTGGTGGTCGGCGTCTCCTTCGGCGGCATGGTCGCGCAGGAACTGGCGATCGCGCATCCCCATGCCGTGGAAGGCCTCGTGCTGGCCTGCACCTCGCCCGGCGGCGCGGGTGGTGCCTCCTGGCCGCTGCACACGCTGCAACACCTGGACCGCGATGCCCGCGCCCGCCACATGATCGGCATCTCCGACACGCGCCGCGATGCCGCATGGGCGAAAGCCAACCCGAAGCAATACGAGGAACTCGTCGCTTTCGCCGCAGCCGATCCGTATGCGGACGAACCGGGCCACGCAATGGGCCAGCGCCGCCAGCTCGAAGCTCGGGCAAACCACGACACATGGGACCGGCTCGGCGGCATCCGCTGCCCGACCCTCATCTGCGGCGGCAAGTATGACGGCATCGCCCTCCCCGAGACGCAGGAACGCATGGCCTCCCGCATCCGCGGCGCCGAGCTCCGCTTCTTCGTGGGCGGCCACCTCTTCATGCTCCAGGACCGCACGGCGCTACCGGCGATGATCTCTTTTTTGAAGGGCGAAGAAGCGGGCTGACCCGTTCCGGCACAACCCGTCAAGGAAGCATTAGGACGCGGCACCTACCCTGATCGTGAAAGCCACTTCACGACGGGGTCTCATGTCCGTTTCCAGTCTCGCTTCCGCCGCCGTCGCCAACCAGCAAGGCCAGCTCGCCCAGGCCATGCAGACCGCCATGCTGAAAGCGAGCAGCGAGCAGCAAGCCGCCATCGCCGACATGCTCACCGAGGCGGCGCAGGAATCGGCCAGGGCGGCCCCTCCCAAAGGCACCGGCACCCGCCTCGATATCAGCGTCTGAGGCGGACCGCGAACGATGGGCAGGATCGTTCCTTTCGAATCCCGATACCAGCGCCGTGCGCGCCGGACGTCGTACAACAAACCGCAATGGTTTTCTTCCCGGCGCGTGCGCACCCTGTTCTTTCGCTGCGCCGTTGTCGCCGCTGCGCTCGCCCTCGCACTCCTCAGCCTCGATCGCGAGCGGCAACCCGTAACATCGGCTGAACGTGCGCCGCACTCGCGCGATCTTCCAGATCATCGCTCCATCTTCGTCTATGACGGCGACACGATCCTGCTTGGGCAAGAGCGCATCCGCATTGTCGGCCTCGATACGCCGGAACTCGGTCACCGCGCTCGATGCCGCGAAGAAGCCGTCGCCGCCGAACGCGCGAAACAGGCGTTGACCGGCGAAATCGCCCGCGGCAATGTTGCGCTCGACCGTCAGGGCATTGACCGCTACGGTCGCACCCTTGCCCGCGTCACCGTGGACGGGCACGACGTCGCCAGCACGTTGATAGCGAATGGCCTCGCCCACCCCTATAGTGGCGGGCGCCGCGACGGCTGGTGCGGCTGAAAACCGGATCGCCGCACGCCCTCCTTGCCCCTCGCCTCGTTTCCCTGTAAAATTAATGGATAACATTAAAACGCAGCGCAGCATGCTTGCGCGGGGAGCGACACATGGGCCGCAAGATCCTTTTCATCACCACCGACCAGATGCGCTTCGACGCCATTGGCGCGAACGGCCAGAAGGTCGCGCGGACGCCCGCCATCGACGCCCTCGCCAGCGCGGGCATCAACTACACCCGCGCGCATAATCAGAACGTCGTCTGCATGCCCGCCCGCTCGACCATGATCACCGGGCAATATGTCTCGACGCATGGCGTCTGGATGAACGGCGTGCCGCTGCCGGAAGACGCGCCCTCCGTCGCGCAATATCTCCACGACAAGGCGGGCTACAAGACGGCGCTCATCGGCAAGGCGCATTTCGAACCCTTCATCGACCCGAAGCAGCAATTCTACGAAAGCCAGATGGCGCGCAAGGGCGAGCACGGGCCGCATCGCGGCTTCGACTACATGGAACTCGCGACGCATTCGCCGCTGATCCTTCACTACGCCGAATGGATCAGGAAGAACGACCCCGACGCCTTCGCCTATTTCTACCAGAACCTCAACGAGAAGTGACGACTGGTTCTGCTGGATGAGCTTCCCCGATCCGCACCACCCCTGGGATCCTCCGCAGTCGGAGCTTCACCGCCATCCCTGGCGCGACACGCCCCTGCCGGAGTTCTATCCGGGCTCAAAGGAAAAGATCGAGAAGGTGCTGTCGGGCAAGCCGCGCCACTGGATGGAATGGTACAAGGGCGAGCGCGTGACGAATTTCGAGGCCCCGCCCGATTTCCGCGCCTGCGACATGACCGCCGATCAGGTGCGCGAAATCAACGCCTTCACTCATGTCGAGAACGAGCTGATCGACGAGGCGGTGGCAAAAGTCATGGCCTATATCGAAAAGCGCGGCTGGGGCGACGATGTCGACATCGTCTTCACCACCGATCACGGCGAATTCCAGGGTGAGTTCGGCCTCCTCTTCAAGGGGCCCTACCATGTCGACGCGCTGATGCGCCTGCCGATGATCTGGCGTCCCGCGAAATCGGCCAACGTCGCGCCCGCAACGGTCGAAAAGCCCGTTGGCCAGATCGACCTCGCGCCCACCTTCTGCGAGATCGCGGGCCTCCCCGTGCCCGAATGGATGCAAGGCGCGCCGATGCCGAAATCGGAAGCGGAAGCCGGGAAACAGAACCGCCAGCGCGTCTTCACCGAGTGGGATTGCCAGCATGTGGACGGCACCACCGTCGGCCTGCGCACCATCTACCGCGACGGCTACACCGTCACGGCCTATCTCCCCGGCACGCTTTATGACGGCAGCGAGGGCGAACTCTACGACCACAAGGAAGACCCCGGCCAGCTCCGCAATCTCTGGGACGATCCGGCCTATGCCTCGCTGAAGTCCGACTTCCTCGCCGACCTGAAAGACGCCGCACCCCCCGTCCGCACCCCGCGCCTCGAATGCGTCGCGCCTGTTTAAAATCCCTCTTCCTCCCCACCCTCCCCTCGGGATTCCTCTGCGAAACCGTCGCATTGGAGGTTGCCGGGTATGAGGGCCGATGTTTTGTTCGATGTTGCCCCTGTTATTGCGGT
>PHEF01000161.1 GCA_002842875.1 Alphaproteobacteria bacterium HGW-Alphaproteobacteria-3
CGCTTCCTTGACCTGCGGCTTCGTCGCATCGGACGCCACCTTGAAGATGACCTGGTTCGCTTCCGAAGCCATCGTCGCCTTTTCGGTGATCACCGGCGACACGATGATGTCGTAATAACGCTCGTTCATTTGAAGCGAGCCTCCAGGCTTTCAAGCGCGGCTTTGGTCAGCACCAGCTTCTCATGCCGCAGGATGTCGTACACGTTGATGCCCTGCACCGGCAGCACATCGACCTTGGGAAGGTTGCGAGCCGCAAGCGCGAAGTTCTGATCGAGCTCCGCACCGTCGATGACCAGCACCGAAGTGAGGCCGAGCTTCGCAAACGCATCCTTCGCCGCCTTCGTCTTCGGTTCGGCAAGCTTCGCCACATCGAGAACGATGAGGTTGTCGCTCTTCGCCTTCGACGAAAGCGCATGGCGCAGCGCCAGAGCGCGGACCTTCTTGGGCAGGTCGAACGCATGGCTGCGAACGACTGGCCCGAAGGCCTTGCCGCCGCCGCGGAACTGCGGCGCCTTGCGGTCGCCGTGGCGGGCGCCGCCCGAACCCTTCTGCTTCACGAACTTCTTGCCCGTGAGCGCGATTTCGGAGCGGCCCTTCGTCTTGTGCGTACCGGCCTGACGCTTCGCAAGCTGCCAGGCAACCATCCGGTGAAGGATGTCGGCGCGCGGCTCGAGCGCGAAGACTTCGTCCGTCAGATCGACGGTGCCCGCCTTCCCGGCATCAAGCGTTTGAACGTCGATCTTCATCACGCACCTTCCTTCGGAGCTTCGGCTTCTTCTGCGGGCGCCTCGGCAGGCGCTTCCACAGCCGGAGCGGCAGCAACTTCGCCATTGCGGCGGAATGCACCCGGCACAGGCACGCCTTCCGGCAGCGCCGTCTTCACGGCATCGCGCACCAGCACCCAGCCGCCCTTCGAGCCCGGCACCGCGCCCTTCACCATGATCAGGCCCTTCTCGGCGTCCGTGCGGACGACTTCGAGGTTCTGCGTGGTGACCCGCGTGGCGCCCATGTGGCCAGCCATCTTCTTGCCTTTGAAGACCTTGCCCGGATCCTGGTTTTGACCGGTCGAGCCGTGGCTACGATGGCTGACGGAGACGCCGTGCGTCGCGCGAAGACCACCGAAGTTGTGGCGCTTCATGACGCCGGCAAAACCCTTGCCGATCGAAGTGCCGCTGACATCGACATACTGACCGGCCACGAAATGGTCCGCCGTAATCTCGACGCCCACATCGAGCAGGTTGCCGGGGCTCACGCGAAACTCGACAAGCTCGAGTTTCGGCTCAACCGATGCCCGCGCGAACTGGCCACGCTGCGCATTCGGCACGTTCTTCGCCTTGGCACGGCCTGCACCGAGCTGAACCGCCGTGTAGCCGTTCTTTTCATCCGTGCGCTGACTGACAACCTGACAGTTGTCGAGCTTCAGCACCGTGACCGGCACATGACGACCGTCTTCCATGAAGAGACGGGTCATACCGACCTTTTTGACAATCACTCCGGAACGCATGGGTCCCATTCCTCGTTTTGATCGACGACCAGGCTCAGAGCTTGATCTCGACATCCACACCCGCAGCGAGATCGAGCTTCATCAGCGCGTCAACGGTCTGGGGCGTGGGGTCTACGATGTCGAGCACACGCTTGTGTGTCCGAATTTCAAACTGCTCGCGGCTCTTCTTGTCGATATGCGGGCCACGCAGCACGGTGAACTTTTCAAGCCGGGTCGGCAGCGGGATCGGACCCAGAACCTGGGCTCCAGTGCGCTTCGCCGTGTTGACGATCTCGCGGGTCGATACGTCGAGCACGCGGTGATCGAAGCCTTTCAACCGGATGCGAATTTTCTGCCTTTGCATTTTCGTCCTCGTGCCTGTCGGCCGAATTAAGCGGGGCGCGGTTCGTCCGCGCCCCGTATCTGATTACTTCAACACCTTGGAGACGACGCCGGCGCCGACGGTACGTCCGCCTTCACGGATGGCGAAGCGCAGCTTCTCTTCCATCGCGATCGGCGCGATCAG
>PHEF01000162.1 GCA_002842875.1 Alphaproteobacteria bacterium HGW-Alphaproteobacteria-3
AGTTCAGGTAAGCGGTCACCATCTCGACGTGGGGGATGCACTCCGCAGCCACGCGGTCGAACGTCTCGAGGCCGCCATCACGAAGTATTTCGACCGGCCCGTGGACGGTACGGTCACCTTTACCAAGCAGGGCTACGAGTTCCGCGCCGATTGTTCGGCGCATCTGAGCTCGGGCCTGCGCGTCAATGCGCAAGGCATCGCGACCGAGGTCTATGCCTCTTTCGATGCCGCGCTGGAGCGGCTGGAAAAGCGCCTGCGCCGTTACAAGCGCCGGTTGAAGAACCACAATAACAACAACAAGGCCGCCCTTCCGGCCGAGGCCTATCCCTCCTTCGTCATCGAAGCCGGCGACGAGCACGAGGAGATGGCCGAAGATGCCCAGCCCGTCATCATCGCCGAGGGCACGACCTCGATCCCGATGCTCAGCGTCGGCGATGCCGTGATGCAGATGGATCTGAGCGACGCGCCTTTCGTTGTTTTCCGGAATGGTGGCAGCGGCGGTCTCAACCTCGTCTATCGCCGCCCCGATGGGAATATCGGCTGGATCGACACAGGCCGCGATGCTCAAAAGGCTTGAAACTCTGAAGGCGAAACCCCGGCCCGGCAGCAGCCGCGCCGTTCCGCCCGTGCGCCTGGCGGCTTCGCAGAACAGGATTCGGATTATGGAGCTTGAAGATCTGGTGCAGCCGGAGGGCGTTATCGCCCATCTGAAAGTCACCAGCAAAAAGCAGGCGCTGCAGGAGCTTTCCGAGCGCGCTGCCAAGGTGACCGGGCTCTCCGAGCGGGCGATCTTCGAAACCCTGCTCGAACGCGAACGCCTCGGCTCGACCGGCGTCGGCCAGGGCATCGCCATTCCGCATGGCAAGCTGCCGGATATCGACCGTCTGCACGGTCTTTTCGCGCGGCTCGACACGCCGGTCGATTTCGAGTCCGTGGACGACCAGCCGGTCGACCTCATCTTCCTGCTGCTCGCGCCGGAAGGCGCCGGCGCCGACCATCTGAAAGCGCTCGCCCGCATCTCGCGGCTCCTGCGCAATCCGTCCGTGGTCGAGAAGCTGCGCGCCTCGGAAGACGCCTCCGCCCTTTTCGCCATTCTCACCGAACCGGCGGCAACGAACGCAGCCTGAGGCCTCTGTCGGCCGCAACAGCGTGAGTTTCCGGCTCGCGTTTCCAGCATGAGTTACAGGAAAGGTTTCTATAACTCATAAATCGGTATATTGTGAGCTATAGAAAGGAGTTTCTATAGCTCATGACCTGGAACTGGCAGCAACCGGACTGGCCGGATTTTTCCTGGAACCAACAGGCCCTCGAGGCCCGGGAAACCCTCTTTCTTCGCAATTCGGGTCTGCTGCTTGGCGCCTTCATTCATCTGAGTGCCGGGGACCGCGAGCTGTTGACGGTCGAACTCATGAGTACCGAAGCGCTCAAGACCTCCGAAATCGAAGGCGAACACCTCAATCGCGACAGCGTCCAGTCTTCCATCCGCCATCAGCTCGGCCTCGCGGCGGACAGCCGCAAGGCCACGCCTGCGGAGCGGGGCATCGCCGAAATGATGGTCGGCCTTTACCGTTCATGGGAGACGCCGCTATCCGGCGACATGCTTTGCGCCTGGCACACCATGCTGATGCAAGGCCGAACCGATCTTCGCGATATCGGCACCTTCCGGACGCATGAAGACGCCATGCAGATCGTGTCCGGGGCCCTTCACAAGCAGAAGATTCATTTCGAGGCCCCACCCTCGGCGAGAGTCCCAGCCGAGATGAAACGCTTCATCGAGTGGTTCAACGGCACCGGCCCGGGCAGCGGAACCGCCCTATCCTCGCTTGCACGTGCGGGCACCGCGCATCTCTATTTCGAATCCATTCATCCGTTCGAGGACGGAAACGGCCGGATCGGACGCGCGATTTCCGAAAAATCTCTGGCGCAGTCGCAAGGCGCCCCCACCTTGTTGGCGCTCGCGCATACGATCGAGCGCAAGCGCAGCGACTACTACGACGCTCTCGCTCGCGCCAATCGCAGCAACGAGATCACGGACTGGCTGGTCTATTTCGCGGACACCGTAATCGCTGCCCAGAAAGAGACGCATCGCCAGATCGAATTTCTCATCGGAAAAACGAAATTCTACGACCGCTTCCGGGGACTTCTGAATGAGAGGCAGGACAAGGTTCTTGCGCGTATGTTCCGCGAGGGCCCCGACGGCTTCACGGGCGGATTGAGCGCCGAGAATTATATTTCCATCGCGCAGACATCGCGTGCAACGGCTACCAGGGATTTACGGGACCTGACGACGAAGGGCGCGCTCCTGCGCAGCGGTGAACTCCGGCACACGCGTTACTTCCTGAACATCCCAGAGATTTCACGCAATACATAAAACAAAAAGCCCCGCTCTCCCGCAGGCTGTGTGGAAACTGAACGGAGGCTCCGGTTTAACCGGGGCCTCTTTTGGTTTCAGGCGGCTGCGGTTCGGATGTTGATGGCCCGGAGGATGTT
>PHEF01000163.1 GCA_002842875.1 Alphaproteobacteria bacterium HGW-Alphaproteobacteria-3
CGCATCGGGACCGGCAAAGGTCGCGTCGAGGTCGATGATGTCGCGAAGGAGAATCTTTCCTTCGTTGAGTTCGTCGCGCCAGATGATGATGGCCTGGAAGGTCAGCGGGCTTTCGCACAAGCCCGCGATCATGGTCTCGCGGCCGGCCTCGATGCGCTTGGCGATGGCGATTTCGCCTTCGCGCGACAGAAGCTCGACGGAACCCATTTCGCGCAGATACATGCGGACGGGATCGTCCGTCCGGTCGAGCGCGGAGGATGTGGTGGTGGTGGTCGCGGCGGCCTTGCCGGTCGGCTCTTCGTCGCCGTCTTCGTCGTCGGATTCGGCGGCTTCCCCGCCGCCTTCCTGGCTGTCCTCGGCCTCGTCGTTCTCGACGACGTTGATGCCCATTTCGGAGAGCATCGAGAGCGTGTCCTCGATCTGCTCGGAAGAGAACTCCTCGGAAGGCAGGACCTTGTTCAGCTCGTCATAAGTCACGAAGCCGCGTGTCTTCGCGGCCTTGATCATCTTCTTGACCGCCGCATCCGACATATCGAGGAGCGGACCGTCCTGCGGCGCCTCGGCGCCGGTTTCGGGAGCTTCCTGTTCTGCCGCCTTGCTCGCCATTCACACTTTCTCCGCAAATCAAGGGAACCTGCCGGCGCTCCACATGGAGCCATGCCGATAAGGACCCGATACCTTGAAACCAGATAGGTCACACGTTCAGCAGAACCAGAGCGGCACATTGCCCAGACATATAAAGGACAGAGGACGGAAGCGCCGCTTTACGGCCGCCCGCCTTCCTCGTCCATCCCTTGTCGTCTGGATGCCCCGGTCGTCCCCTGCCCCGGCTTCCGCCGCGACCGATCCGGAGTAACGCTGCCCTCAAATCCCGATTGGTTGACCGATCCCCGTTCGAACCCGGCGCGGAAACATCCTTGCCGGTCTTCTAGCCTGGCCCGTCCGCGGCATCCGAGCGCTCAAGCTGCTCCTGGATAGCGCGGAAGCGGGCATAGTTCTCTTCCGTCATCTCTTCTGCGAGCGCGCGTTCGGCGGCCTTCAATTCCGCCTCCAGCACGATCGCCCGCCTGTGCCGCGCCAGCGTGTGCAGGAAGCCTGCTTCCGCCTCTTCCGGCGCCGCATCGGGCCAAGCAAAAGGGTCGCTTCTGAAGGCCGAACCGGCCTCCAGACGCCGGGCGATTTCCGCCAAATCCCTGCTCAGCAAGTGGCCCTTGAGCGCTTCCCTTTCAAGAGGCGCATGGAGGGCGGCTATATCTATGATTTCATTGCGTAATCTGTCAAGCGCCGGGGTCTTGATCTGTATCCGCGAGATATCCTCGGCGTAATTCTCCAAGAGTTCCGGGTGGTTAAGGAGCGTGAGGAGCATCAGCCCCTCCCGCCCCTGCTCGCCCAGCGAGCCGCTGGCAAGCGCCGAACGGCGCAATTCCGGCGTGACGGGGGGCATGTAGGTCTCGCCGCGCCCGAAGCCGCCCCGGCCCTTGAAAGGCTTGTTGCCGAAGCGCTCGTTCCGGAACCCGCTTCGCGGAAAGCCGCCTTGCCGTGGCGCGGACCTGCCGCCGCCGAAGAACTTCGAGACCCGCTCGCGCAGCGCCTGCGCATAATGCCCGCGCACCTTCGGATCGCCGATGGCGGCGACGGCGGCTTCGAGATCGGCCTCAAGCTTCGCGCGGCGCTCCGGCGTGTCCCAGGCGCCGGTCGAGGTTTCCTTCTCCCACAGCATGTCGGACAGCGGCCGCGCCTTCGCCAGTATCTCGCGCATGGCATCGCCCCCCTCCTCGCGCACGAGATCGTCCGGATCTTTCCCTTCCGGCAACAGCGCGAAGCGGAGCGAATGACCGGGCTTGAGCATCGGCAGCACGCGCTCGACCGCGCGGTAGGCGGCGCGCAGCCCCGCCTTGTCGGCCGACGACGTCCATATAGCCTTCGACCGCGATCACCGTGCCTTCGTCATGCGCGGGCTTGCGCGCACGGTCGAGGTTGTAAAGCACGCGGCCTTTATGAAAGAGCGGCGTCTCCGGCGAGTTGAGATACTTCGCCTTGGCGTCGGGCGAGAGCGCGCGTCCGCCAAAGGCAATGACGCGGCCTCGCGCATCGGCAATCGGGAATATGACGCGGTTGCGGAAGCGGTCGTAAGGCTCGGCGATATCCGCGCCCGCGATGACGAGGCCTGCTTCCGCCATCTGCTCGACGGTGATGTTCTTCGACTTGAGATATTTGAGCAGCGAGGAACGATCCGACCTGTCGTCGCCCGGCGCATAGCCAATGCCGAAATCGTCGATGGTCTTGCCCTTGAGCCCGCGCCGGTCGAGATAGGCGCGCGCTTCGGCGCCCGCGCCCTCCTGCAATTTCTGGCGAAAGAACTGCGCCGCCATCTCCATCACGTCGATCAGCGTCGCGGCTTCCTTGTCGCGCTCGGCCGCAAACGGATCGCGCTCCGGCATCTCCATGCCTGCCTCGGCGGCAAGCCGCTCCACCGCCTCGATGAAGGAGAGGTTCTCGGTCTTTTCGAGGAACTTGATGACGTCGCCATGCTCGCCCGACGAGAAGCAGTGATAGAACTGCTTGTCGTCATTCACCGTGAAGCTCGGGCTCTTCTCATTGGTGAAAGGAGACAGGCCGACGAACTCCCTGCCCCGCCTGATGAGCTTCACCTTGCGGCCGACGACCTCCGAGACGCGGATGCGCCCCTTCAATTCGTCGAGAAAGCCTTTGGGGAAGGACATGGGGGGCGCAGCCTCTGGCGGTCGGAAGGGTATTATACGCTTCTTCGTAAAGCCGCAGCGGGGGGCTTGCAAAGAGTTACATTTGTATATACAAATGTAAGAGGCATTATGCCGGCAACCAGCGCATGACGTGCGGCCCAGAACAAGACCGACTCCATTTGGGGATGTTATGCGCGCGAACGATCAAGCGTTTCGGACTTTCACCCACTCCTTCAGTGGATTCGAATGGGATGAAGACAAACGGCAGATCAATCTGAAGAAACACCGGATCGATTTCCGGAGCGTCTTGCGGATATTCGATCAGCCGCTTTGTCGCCGAAGGTCAGACAAGAATGGGGAAACAAGGTTCCTCGTGGTCGGAGTATTCGATGATGCAGAAGTCTCGGTCATCTACACAGAGCGCGAAGAAGGCATCTGCCGGATCATCTCGGCAAGACGCGCCCGCCCGGAAGAAAGAAGAGCGTATCGTTCGCTACTCTCTTGAGGAGGCGATGAATCTCGGCTCCGGCGAAACCGACTGGGAGCGCGTGCGCAACATCACCGATAAGGAACTGGAAGCGGCGATTGCTTCCGATCCCGATTCCGACTTTCCCCTTGATGAAGGCGAATGGGAACTCGTGATCCCCAGGAAGCAGCCGGTCAGCATTCGTCTCGACGAAGACGTGCTCACCTATTTCAAGGAAACGGGTCCGCGCTACCAGACGCGGATCAACAAGGTGCTGCGGAGCTATGTGAAAGCGCAGAAGATCAAAGAAAAAGCGAAGGACAAGAAGAAGGCCTGATAGCTCAGGCCAGCTTCTCTTTCACGATGGCGCCCGCCTTGGCGAAGTCCATCTGCCCGGCATGGCGCTTTTTGAGTTCGCCCATCACGCGGCCCATGTCCTTGATGCTGGCGGCGCCCGTCTCGGCGATCACGGCCTGGACGGCGGCAGCCGTTTCGGCATCGGAGAGCTGCTTCGGCATGAAGCTCTCGATGATCGCGATTTCCTCGTTTTCCTGCTGGGCAAGCTCCATGCGGCCGGCGGACTCGTAGATACCGGCGGAC
>PHEF01000164.1 GCA_002842875.1 Alphaproteobacteria bacterium HGW-Alphaproteobacteria-3
GAGTTCCGCCGCCGCGTCGAGCAGTTGCAGCACGGGGTGATCGCGCATCAGCTCTGCCGGCCGGTCTGGGCACGCTGGCTGGAAACCGCGGTGTTGTCGGGGGCGCTGGACCTGCCCGACTTCACCCGGTCGCCCGCCCGCTATCGACCGGTGAACTGGATCCCGCCGCGCTGGGACTGGGTCGATCCCTTGAAGGACATCCAGGCGCAGGTGCTGGCGATGGAGGCCGGGATCATCTCGCGCCGCAAGGTGGTCGAGGCCACAGGCTACGACGTCGAGGAAATCGACCGCGAGAATGCTGCGGACGCGGCACGGGCCGGGGACATGGGTCTCACCTATCGCACCAGCCCTGGTGAGACACAGGGCGCGCGGGCCACACCCGCCCGTCGACCTGACACCGACGCAACCGTCATAACTGAACAGGAGTAACAGCATGAACAGCTGGTACACGATCCGCGCCCAAAGCACCGGCGCGGAGGTGGTGATCTATGACGAAATCGGCGCTTATGGCGTCTCGGCAAAGGGGTTCCTCGCGGAACTGGGCGCATTACCCGATGCCACGCCTATCGCGTTGCGGATCAACAGCCCGGGCGGCTCGGTGTTCGACGCCGTGGCAATCTACAACGCGCTTCAGCGACATTCCGGTACGGTGACGGTCTGGATCGACGGCATTGCCGCCTCGGCTGCGTCCTACATCGCGATGGCGGGCGACGAGATCGTCATGCCAGAGAATGCTTTCCTGATGATCCACGATCCTGCCGGGGTGGTCATGGGTTCCGCCATCGATATGCGCGCGATGGCCGAGGCGCTGGACAAGATCAAGGGCAGCCTCCTGCAGGGCTACGCTGCAAAGTCCGGACGGCCGCAGGAGGAAATCTCCCCCCTGATGGCGGCGGAAACCTGGCTCGATGCCAAGGACGCACTGGATCTCGGCTTTGCCGACCGCATCGCAGAACCGGTCCGCATCGCCGCGCGGTTCGATGTCGGGCGATTCCGAAATGCACCGCCTGTGCTGGTGGAGGGTGCCGGTGAGGAGGCCGCGGATGAACCCTCGGGCACTGCGGAAGCAGATGTTGACCCTGCGCCAGCGGAGTCCGTTTCCGACGACGAAGCAGAAGGTGTCGCGGGAAACGACCTCCCTGTGAATGTGGGACAGCCTGCAGCCGAACCTGATCCGCCCCCTGATCCCGGCGCGCCGCCGCTGGTTCCATATGCCGTCAGAGCCGTCCCCATTGTCGATGCCGCCACCATGCGCGCCGACGTCCTCGCCCATGCCCGCGCCGTCGTGGATCTCTGCCGTTTGGCCGGGCAGCCGCAGATGGCAGGCCGTTTCCTCGAACGCGACACCGGTCTCGACGAGGTCCGCGCCGCGCTCCTGGCCCTCCGCGCTGAGACGGAACCCGATATCTCCGCCGCCCATCCGCAACCCGGCCGCCCGTCGGGCGCGCGCCCCTGGGGCGACATCATCGCCCGCACCTTCCGTCTGAAAGGATAGAACCATGCCGATCCTCACCGAAACTCCGCACGCGGGCGGCTTCCTCGTCTGGGAAGCGCTGCGCGACTATTGCCGCAGCACCGTCATCCTCGCCTCGGGCACCCTGCAACCCGGCACCATTCTGGGCAAGATTACCGCCTCGGGCAAATACGCCGCCCACGATCCTGCAGCCTCAAACGGTACCCAGACGGCAGCGGCCATCCTGTGGGACGCTGTCGATGCCAGCGGCGGCGATACCAACGCCGTCGTGCTGATCCGCGGCCCCGCAATCGTCAACCAGCATGAGATCAGCATCCCCGGCACTCCCACCGCGCCGCAGATCGCCGCCGCCCATGCCGCCCTGCTGACACTCGGCATCCTCGTCCGCTAACCCAATCCAATCCCGCGCTTCCGGACGCAAAACCGGCGTCCACTTTTGCTGGAAGCGCTTTCAAAGGAGGCACCCCATGGCCACCATGGACATCTTCGAAGGCGATGCCTTCTCGATCAT
>PHEF01000058.1 GCA_002842875.1 Alphaproteobacteria bacterium HGW-Alphaproteobacteria-3
GCCGCAGAACATATGGCGACCCGAAATCGGGGTCGCGCGCGGCTTCAAGGAGACGGTTGCATGGTACAGAGGCCAACAGTGGCTCGCGTCCTGAATTCACCGGGGACGAACAGGTCCGACGAGAAAATCCAATCAATCCGATCAGCAGGTGGCCAGCGTGACAAATAAGGTAGAAGACATCGAAAGGGAAATCCTCGATCTGCTTGCAAAGCAGCTCCCGGAAGGAACGCAGGTGAGCGCGGAGATGCGGATCGCGCGCGACCTGGGCCTCGACTCGGTCGGCATCATGGATTTCGTCATGGATATCGAGGACCGGTTCGATATTTCGATCCCGCTCGACCTGATTGCCGAGCTCGAAACCGTCGCGGATCTTTGCACTGCCGCCAGGGATCTGTTGAAAGGCGCTCGATGATGTCTCTTTTTGCCAAGTTCGACGATGTTCGCATGGCGCTTGAAGGGTTCAAGACATTGGGCCGCGATCCGTCCAACATCCGGTTTGAGCAAATACTCTCCCCGACGGAAGCAGTCGCCGATGGCCATTCCGTCCTGCTTTTCGGCACCAATAATTATCTGGGCCTGACCTTCGACCCCGCATGCATCGAGGCGAGCGTGGCGGCGCTGCGCAGCCTGGGGACCGGCACGACCGGATCGCGCGTTGCAAACGGAACCTATGCGGATCACGCCGCGCTGGAGAGGCAGATCGCTGCCTTCTACGGCAAGAGCAACGCGATGGTCTTCACAACGGGATACCAGGCGAATTTGGGCCTGATCTCGACGCTGGCCGGCCGCGACGACTATCTCCTCATCGACGCGGACAGTCATGCCTCGATCTACGACGCCTGCAAGCTCGGCACAGCGGAGGTTATCCGGTTTCGTCACAACGACGCCGAAGACCTCGCCCGGCGTCTGCGCCGGCTCGATGGCCGCCCCGGCAATCGCATCGTCGTGACCGAAGGCATCTACAGCATGCTCGGCGATACCGCGCCGCTGCGGGAAATCGCGGCCGTCAAACGCGAGTTGGGCGCCTTCCTCATTGTCGACGAGGCGCATTCTCTCGGTGTGCTGGGCGAACGGGGCCGCGGCCTCTGCGAGGCGGCGGATGTCGAGGCCGATGTGGATTTCGTCGTCGGCACATTCAGCAAGAGCCTCGGTGCGATCGGCGGCTTCGCGGTGTCCGATCTTCCGGGCTTCGATGTGTTGCGGGTCGCGTGCCGGCCCTACATGTTCACGGCCTCCCTGCCGCCCGCGGTGATCGCTTCCGTCATGGCCGCGCTCTCACGGCTCGATGCCGACAGGTCCCTCAGCGCGCGCGTCCGGTCGAACGGCCGCCGGCTCTACGATGGCCTGGTGAAGGCCGGCTTCGAGGTCGGCCCGGAGGCCAATCCGATCGTCGCCATAAAGATGCCGGACCCGGCGACGGCCGGGCTGTTCTGGAACCGTCTTGTCGATGAAGGTATCTATCTCAATCTGGCGGTGCCTCCCACGACGCCGATGAGCCTGTCGCTGCTGCGCTCAAGCGTCAGCGCCGCCCATACCGAAGCGCAGATCGACCATGCCATTTCGGTCATAACGGCGATCGGCCGCGAATTCGGCATTCCCGGCGGCAACAAGACAAGAGTGTCGGAGCCGGCGTGACAACCGGGGCGCAACGCCTCGATCTCAGCTGATGGCGCCCTTGCGGTAGAGCGACAGGAGGAGGAACGGCGCCGCCAGAATGGGGTGCCGCCGCTGCCATGGCGTCACGGTCAAGCTGATGCCCGAGTGGCGTTCGATCTTCCACACGACATAATCGACGCCTCCTTCGAATGTGAAGGCGGCTTTGGCAAGCCGGGCAAGGGAAAGCGCCTTGCCGGCGATGCGCCGGAATGCCCATGCAGCGCGCGACCGCAGGGGAATTCTTCGCACACCCGCCTCGTCGAGCGGCACGCGCAGGGCGCTCGCGATCGCGTCGTACCGGGCAGCGTCGTGTTCGTAGATGCGCAGAGGCCTGTCTCCGCGTTCGGAGCGAAGCTCCGCGCCATAGGTGAGCGTGAACAGACCGGTCCACAACTCCGCATATGTCCGCATGGAAGGCACGAGCCTGCGGGCCCAGCCGGCAGCCGTGTCCGCGGCATCGCCCAACGCTTCCACCACACATTGCCGCGCCGCCGCATCCGCCGCGTAAACCAGCGTTGCCGGTTGCGCGAAACGCGCCCACAGCGTTGTGTCGATGGCTGTGCGGCGCATGCGCCGCGCGAACTGATCCAGCGAAATCACCGCAACCTTGGCGGCGACCTCGGCCGATGACGGGCCGACGCGCATGAACGTCACCGTCGGCGGCAGCAGACGGTTCATCGACGAGGGGCCGATCTTCTCGTGATATGCCCTGTATCTGTCGACCAGAACATAGAAGTCGAGAATACCGTCGGCGGTGCGGGCGCGCCGGCACGAGCCGTAAAACAGAATGGCGCGCACGGCCGGTCCGTGCTTCGCGCGAATGGCGCCGGCGACAAGATGCGCTTCGGCGATCGAGGGCTCCGACAGTTCGGCGCCGATCAGCGCATAGACCTCGGCGGGAAGATCGCCTGTCATGGCGCGACGAAGTCGACGGAGCGTGGGGTCGACAGACGGATTTCGCCGGACGGGCCGGGTTCGAACAATTCGCCATCCAGAGTGAACCGCGAATTGAGGCCCAACGATATCCGGTCCGCGCGGCCGCTCCGGTAGCCGGCGGCTTTCATCCATGGTTTGGGACGGCCGCGAAGGACCGGCAGGAAGGCCGGCACAAGGCGCCTGGGCGGCCCGTCGATGTCGGTATAGCGGATGGCGCCGCCGCCCTGTCCGTCCCAGAAGATGCCCAGCTTGAGGATAATCCGCTCCAGTGTCGTCGCAACCACGACGAACCGCTGACCGACCTGCGGGATGCCATCGTCCGCGACGAGCGTCATCATGCCGTCGTCGCCGGACGCGCCGAAGGGATGCCCCCGGACGCTGCGGACGAACATGGAGCCGATGGTCCATGCAACGGCGAGCCCGTGATACATGCCCATCGCGTGCGCCTCGACCTGGGCGAGTTCCGTGCCGCGGGAAAAGGCGCCGGCGCCGAAGAAGAAGCCGCGGATCGGCTTCCCGAACTCGTCGCCGCGTCCGATTTCCAGCACGGGGCGCCGAACGCGGTGCTGGCCAAGCGTTCCCTCGCGCGCCGCCGCGACAATCTCCCACAATCCTCTTTCGCCTACCGACGCCGACCCGACATCGTTGGCGATGAGGTTTGTCTTGCCGCCGGGTATGATGGCGAGGGCCGGCAGCCAATCTGGATCGACGAAGGCCAGCGCCGACAGGACTTCGCGCAGGGTGCCGTCGCCACCGTTGATCGCGATGACGTCGACGCCGTGCCGGGCGAAATCGCGCAGCGTCTCGCGCAATGTGTCGGGGCTGTCCGGTTCGGCGTAACCCAGGACGTAGGTCGACGAAGCAGCGGATCGCAGGTCTGCGCCGGACTGCAGGTTACGCGTGCTGCGCGGATTGCTCAGGACAGCGATCTTGCTCACGAAGCCAACCATGAGCTCAAGGCCTTCCCTCGCAGGCGCATGGCAATTGCCTGGGCAAGCTGGACGGAATGAACAACGAAAGACACCGCCGTCCAGAGAGCCACGACCATCATGCCGATGTCGGGGCGCGCGAACAGGGTGAAGAAGGTAAGGATCAGGAGGTTGGGATTGCGCCTTGCCGTGATCTGCCGGAAAAAGCTGTCGAAGCGGCGCCAGACATGGAGGTGCATGCCGAACAACTGGAGAAAGGCACCTTCCTGGAGCCGCTGGACAACGTAGCCGCCGATGACGACGGCGGCGATGAGGTCGGCCTGCCAGAGAGACATGCCCGCGGCGTGCAACCCGACGATCCACGCCCAGTACCAGAATGGCGGATGAACAAGGTCGATGCCGTGATCGAACACATTGCCGAACGGGCTCGAAGTGAGAGTAACGCGTGCGAGCTTGCCGTCGACGGTATCGAGGAACGTCATCGCCCAGCCAGCCGCCAGTCCCAGCCCGAACATGCCGTCGGCAAACAACCAGAGTGCAATCAGAACGAACACGCCGCTCGCCGACGTCACCATGTTCGGCGAGAGCCCCATCGCAACGCAGGCGCGGGTCGCGTGATAGGCGGGCCTCGGCCAGACATGTTTCGTCACGACGTCCGTGACGCCCTTGTAGGATGAAGCGAAGAGACGGCGCTGGATGTCGTCGCGCGTCGCGGGCGTGATGCGCTTCACGAAAGGAACGAAGCGGCTTCTGAGGGCTTCGTTGTAGGCGGAGTCGGGAACCGATATCACCCGCACCGGCGAGATGCCTGGCGCGGAGGTTGCGCGCGCGACATCCGTATCGCGCTCCAGCAGCGATGCGAATTCGGCGGCGGCTTCGTGCGATACGTGCCCTGCGACGACGATGCCGGTTTCCGGATCGGCCAAAAGCGAGTCCGGCGTATCGAGAAGCTCGCGGAGAAGATTTTCCTCAACGACATAATCCGCGCGCAAGAGCACCACCCGCCCGCTGACCACAGGCTCCGCCGGCCAGGCCGCCAGACCGGTGGCGCCAAGATTGCGAAGCATGTGCTCCAGCCGTTCCCTTCCGCTCAGCCCCCAGACCGGGACGGGGGATTCCCCGATCAGCCGCACCGGCGGTGGCGTGGTATCTTTGGTCACGAGGCTGGCATTTCCTTACTGGATAGGGCGATATGACGTTTGATCATTATGACAAGGCGCTCGCGGACGCAAGATGACAGGATTGTTCAGATTTGCGCATTTGACCGACCCGCACCTGCCTCTTTTGCTAGGCGATATGCGCGGCCCCTCGCTGACGACAGTCAAGCGGCTGAGCGGCCTCCTGTCCTGGCAGCGCAAGCGCCAGCATATCCACCGGCCTGAAATCCTGGAAGCCACCGTCGCGGATATCCGGGCGCATGAGCCCCGGCATGTCGTCCTGACAGGCGATATCGTTAACGTCGCACTGCCGGCGGAATTTGCGCGGGCGGAGGAATGGCTCGCCACGCTTGGAAATGCCGGCGAGGTAACCATCGTCCCCGGTAACCACGATACCTATGTCGAGACGCCATGGAGCGCCGGTGCCGGCCGATGGCATGCCTACATGACGGGCGATGAGGGGATGGCGCCTGGCAGATCGCCCGAAGGGATGCCGTTTCCCTTTGTGAGGGTCCGGGGCCCGGTCGCCTTTGTCGGCCTTTCGACGGCCGTCTCCACGCCGCTGTTTTCCGCTGCGGGGCGCATCGGCGCAAATCAGCTCGCCCTGCTCGGCCCCATTCTGGAAAAGCTCGGCAGGCAAGGACTTCTGCGTGTCGTGTTGCTGCATCATCCTCCCGCCCGCGGTGCATCGTCGCGGCGCAAGGGGCTGAAGGATCACGAGGCATTGCGCGGCGTTCTCGCGCAGGCAGGTGCGGAACTTGTCCTTCATGGCCATACCCACATGGCCATGTTCGACCGATTGGCCGGCCCCCGCGCAGCGATCCCGGTCCTCGCTCCGTCATCGGCATCGGCCCTCGATGCCCGGCACGAGAGTGCGCGGTGGCACCTCATCGACGTCGCACGCCTGCCAACGGGTCAATGGCGGCTTCAGGTGACCGTTCGCGGGCTCGATCCGGCGACGAAGCGTTTTCGCGGCGAGGGGCGGTTCGTGCTGATGCTGGACAGGCTCAATACCGCAACGTGATCTCCAGCGGATTGTCGCCAGTGCCGGCGGTGAAGGCCGCCTCGTCGAAACGGGGCGCGCGAAGTGGCGCGGGCGCATCGTTCGAGAATCCGAAGCCCTCGTCGGGAATGCCGATCCAGGTCTTGTTCAATTTTCCGTTAGCGTCTTCGTCGTGATAGAGCGCGATCGCGTACTGGCCCGGCTGTGGAGCCAGCAAACAAGTCTCGACCGTCCCCTTCGTTGCCGGAACGCGGACGCGATTGACCCATGCCCCTTTCGCAAGAAAGTCCTTCGCACGGCCGCCGTAAAGCACAATGGCCACCTCGCCATCGGGGCTGCGAACGCCTGAAACCCTTAAATCCAGCCGTATTTCGTCATCCGCGCCCGCGCACAGCCCCAGCGGCTCGCGCTCGCTTTTTGCGTGAGCGGGAAACGAGAGAAAAACCGCGGCACAGGCTGCAATCGTCAAAAGCGCCGCGGCGCCCGCGCGCCGTCTTATCGGCACCATTCTGGAATGGCTCATGGATGAATGTGACCTTCTGAAAACGCTCACCGGTATATTAGTAGGGGCAGAATGCGATACAAGGTATCGGGAAACGAAGTGATGCCAGACGCTGAAATCATGCAATCGACAGCCGCCAAATTCGGATATCCGGACACGCTCATTGCCGAAACGCCGTCATGGCTCGTGCTGTTGCGGCCGCAGCAGGTAACGCTGGGCGCCGTCGTGCTGCTCTGCCGCGAGCCTGTTGAGGCTTTCGGGGCCGTGAGCGCCGGGGCGCTCGCCGGCCTGAACCCGTTGATCGGACATCTGGAGAAGGTGCTTTCGGATTTTACCGGCTACGAGAAGATCAATTATCTCATGCTGATGATGGTCGATCCGGCGGTTCACTTTCACGTTGTCCCGCGATACGAAGCCAGCAGGACCCATGGTGGCCTGACATTTACCGATGCCGGCTGGCCGGGACCGCCGGCGCTTGACCGCGCGGTCAAGCTGGACGACGAAACGCGTCAGGCCCTCACGCGAGAGTTGCGCGAGCGATGGGATGCCTGCGTCAAATCACCCTCACTGAGCGGCACATGAGATCCGGCCGGCGAAGGGGGGCAAGGCTGATCAGATCCTATCTCCTTCGGGAGACGGCAAAGCCGCTTGTCCGCACGCTTGCGGTGACGCTGGCGGCCTTGTTGCTGGAGCGCACGCTTCGATTGCTGGAGATCGTTTCGAGCCATAGTGGGCCGCTGGAAGTCGTCTTCTCGCTCGCCGTCTATCTGGCTCCGCACTATCTCGGCCTCGCGCTGCCCGCGGCCTTCTTCGTCAGCCTGTTCATCGTGATCGCCAGGTTCGACGCAGGCAACGAGCTTGTCATTCTCAGCGGTGCGGGGCTGTCGCTTTACCAGATCACCAGGCCGCTCATCGCCATCGGCGTTCTCTTCTCGATCGTCAGCGCCGCATTGTTCGGTTTCATTCAGCCCTACAGCCGCTATGTCTACCGGGAGGTCATACATTTCGCGACGACCGCCGGATGGAACGTGACCTTGAACGAACGGGTATTCGCAACCCTCGGCGACGGCCTCACGCTCTATGCCAGGGAAGTCGACTCGAGCGGGCGGCGGCTCAACGGCGTCTTCATCCGCGAGAGGCTCGACAATGTGGAAGTCGTCACAACGGCGGATCGCGGCCTGCTCCGCGTCAACGACGACCACAGACGGCTTCAACTCCTCCTCGTCGACGGCGTGAGGTCAACCATCGGGAAGAGCGACGAGAAAAGCTCGGTGACATTTTCCGAATTCATTTACGGCCACGATTTCGATGTCGACAATGCGCCGTTCCGCGATCGCGGCGAGGACAGCCGCGAACTCACGCTTGCCGAGCTGTGGCGGGCGTCGGCCGAAGCAACGCCGGAAATTCCTCGAACGAAACTGATTGCGGAATTTCATGCCCGGCTGGCGCGGGCGCTCTCCCTGCCGCTTCTGCCGCTGCTTGCCGTTTCGATGGGCATTGCGGCCAAACGCTCGAACCGGGGGGCGGGCGTCGTCGTGGGCGGCATCATTCTGGTGCTCTACCACCACCTGATACAACTCGGAGAAAGTCTCGTCGATAGGGGCGGGATGGCGGCCGGCACTGCCATCTGGGCGCCGTTTGCGTTGTTCGCGATCTTCTGCATGTGGATATTCAGCCGCGCCAATAGCAGCCTCGATGGAAGCCCCTTCAATGCGGTTTTCGCGCTCATCGACGGCGCAATTGCCAAACAGATCGAGATGTTTCGTCATCGTCGAGAGACACGCGCATGACACTCTCGCGCTATCTCACCCGCGCGTTTCTTGCGGCGATCCTGTCGGCGCTGGTCGCCTTGATCGCGCTGGCCGAGTTGCTCGACCTTCTCGACAACGCAAACACCGTCCTGTCGCGCAACGAAAGCATCCTCGACCTTGCGCATTACGCTCTCCTGATAATGCCGTCGATTGCAGCAAGCGCCATTCCCGCGGCGACCCTGATCGGTACGATGGCCGCGTTTGCCGGGTTGGCCGGACATAACGAAATCATCGCCATGCGTGCGGCCGGCATAACGCTCTACCGGATTGTCGCCGCACTGGCGCCGGCCGCCCTTTTCATTGGTCTTGTCTATTTCGTCCTTCTTGTTCTGGTGACGCCAAACACCGAAGTGGCCGTTCACGGCTGGCTTGTGACGCCCGACGAAGAAACGGAAACGGCCGGCGATGGAATGCCGCAGGGAAATTTCTGGGTAAGCTCCGGACCGAATGTCCTGTCGTTCGACAGCGTCTCGGAAGACGGGACGCAACTCCAGAAAGTTTCGCTTTACCGGCTGGACGACGACGGGCGCCTTGTCGAGCGCACGACCGCGGCGCAAGCCGTTCGCCTCGACGGCTTCTGGCGTCTCGACGCGGTCGTTCGCACTTCTGTCGGCGAACCGGAACCGCGGCCGGAAACATTCGACACGCTGGAAGTGCCGGGTGGGCCCCGGCCGGCCGAGGTGCTCGCCGCCGCCGTTCCGACAGCGCGCGCCAGGCTGGTCCAGCCGGGTGGCCTCAATGCGGAGGTGTGGTCGGGCGCGAACAGTCCATCCTTCTATCTGACGAGTTTTTATCAGGCGATTGCGGCTCCGCTGGTGCCGCTGATCATGGTGCTTGCCGCCGCGCCGCTCGCCTTCGGAACCTCCCGTCACCCGGCCCAGGGAACGACCGCGCTCGCCGCGCTGGCGCTCGGGTTCGGTTTTTTGCTTGTGAACGGAATCTTCCGCTCGCTGGGGCAGGCAGACGCCCTCCCGCCCATCCTCGCGGGACTGGCGCCGACGGCAATATTCCTGCTTCTGAGTTTAAGCGTGCTCATCCACAGCGAGGGGTGAACGGCCGCGGCGGCGCGAAATTAGGGATGTTTGTTGTTTGGGAAAGACTATCCCTGAAGATATCCCTTCGACAAACCGCATACGGAGGGGCGATAATGCCGCCGTTCGGTTTGTGTCCGGTTCCGGCTTCCGCCGCCGGGCGAGACCGCCAGGAAGGTAAACAGGGGGAAGGCCGATTTTGCAATTGATATGGACCGGCCGCAGTTACGATCTCGGCAAGATGTCGCTGAGAGATTTGATCGTGGCTTTTTCTACCTATTACGCGATCCAGGCCTATGTCGTCCTGGCGCTGCTCAGCGGCGCCGTGGCGGTCTATGCGGCCGGCGGCTGGCTGCCGCCTCTCCTCGGCGCCGCGACGGCGCTCATCGTCTATCCCTTCGCGTGGTATCTGATCCACCGCTACATTCTCCATAGCCGGATGCTCTACAAGTCCGCGTGGACGGCGGCGACCTGGAAGCGGATTCATTTCGATCACCATCAGGATCCTCATCGTCTGGAAGTTCTGTTCGGCGCCCTGTGGACGACGTTGCCGACGATCGCCGCCGTGACCCTGCCTGCCGGATGGCTGATAGGCGGCATTGCCGGAGCGGCCGCGGCTTTTTCGGCGGGGTTGATCACAACCTGCGTCTACGAGTTCGGACACTGCATCCAGCACCTCAACTACAAACCGCGCGCCGAGTTCCTGAAGCGCATGAAGCGGCTGCATCTCCTGCATCATTTTCACAATGAGAACGGCAATTACGGCATCGTGAGCTTCGGTCCGGATCGCCTGTTCCACACATGCTACGATTCCGTTCGCGAAACGCCCCGCAGCGCCACCGTGTTCAATCTCGGCTACGACCGCGCGAAGGCGGAAAGCTATCCGTGGGTCGCGGATCTAACCGGTTCGTTGCCGCTCGACAGGCCGCCGGCCGCCTATGAAGCCGAAGCCGGACAGGTCGCCGAGGCCGAGTTTCAGGTATTGCGTGGACAAGCGCGGAAATGACGGTCGGCATCGTCCCCGTAACGGGCAAGGCATCGCTCAGACGCTTCATCGAGGTGCCGTTCGCGGTTCACAAGGATGACGCCTTTTGGGTGCCGCCGCTTCGGATGGAGCGCCAACAGGCTTTCTCGCCGCGCGACAATGAATTTCTGCGTCGCGCGGAGGTTCGCTTCTGGATCGCAACCCGGGACGGGCGCGACGTCGGCCGCATCAGTGCGCAGATCGACCCCCTGGCCAGCACGCCCGGCATGGCGCCGGCGGGACATTTCGGCTGCCTGAGCGCCATCGACGACGCGGAAGTCTTTGCGGCGCTGCTGCAAACCGCGGAGCGCTTCCTGCGTGAGCGCGGCGTGGAACGCGTCCAGGGGCCCTTCTCGCTTTCGATCAACGAGGAGATGGGGCTTCTGGTCGATGGCTTCGACACGCCTCCCATGTTGTTGATGGGGCACGATCCTGCCTATGCGGGAGCGCGGCTTGAGGCGCTCGGATACACGAAGGAAAAGGACGTCTACGCCTATCTGCTGGATACGACGGTCCCCCTCTCCCGCTCGGCGCGCGGCATGTTGTTTCGCCCCGCCGCCGCGTCCGTGAAGATGCGGCGTCTCGACTTCTCGAACTACCGGAATGAAATCCGCACCATCGTCGATATCTATAACGACGCGTGGAGCGGCAATTGGGGGTTTGTGCCGCTTACCGAATCCGAGGCCGACGAAATGGCCAAGCGGATGCGGGTTCTGCTCGACGAACGCCTCGTCTGGTTCGCGGAAGTGGACGGAGAGGCGGTCGCGTTCATCGTGGCCCTTCCCAATGTCAACGAGGCGATCCGCGACCTCGGCGGCAGCCTGCTTCCGTTCGGCTGGGCGAAGCTCCTGTGGCGCCTGAAGGTCAAGGGGGCCGGGAGCGCCCGTGTGCCGCTGATGGGCGTGCGGCGGCATCTGGCGGGAACGATGATCGGCAGCGCTCTTCCCCTGCAACTGGTCGGCGCCATATGGCCCGGCGCGATCGAGCTCGGGCTGCGCTGGATTGAGCTGTCCTGGATTCTGGAAGACAATTTGCCGATGCGCCGCATTCTGGAGCGGCTGGGCGCACATGCCTACAAGACCTACCGGATCTACGGAAAGACGCCTGGATGAGTGCGGCGGCGACGGCCCTGATCCTCGCGGGCAGCCGCGGAGAGAACGATCCGCTCTGCGCGGCGCGCAACGTGTCGCACAAGGCCCTCATTCCGGTCTGCGGCGTGCCGATGGTGGCACGCGTCATCGGCACCCTGGCGGATAGCGGACGCTTCTCGCGTATCCTTGTCGCGATCGAGCGGCCGGAACTCATTCTGGCCGTCCCCGATATTGCGCAGCGTGTGGCGCGGCGCGAGGTGCAGATCGTCGAAGCGGCGGATTCGCCGAGCCGAAGCGTCCTTGCTGCTCTCGACGAAGTCGCAGGCGCGTGGCCGCTCCTCGTCACGACCGCCGACCATCCGCTGCTCACGCGGGAAATGATCGACTATCTCTTTGACGAAGCGGAGAAGGATAGCGATGCGGTTGCCGGCATTGTCGAGGAAGCTGTCCTGAGCGCGGCCTATCCCGAGAGCAAGCGGACCTATTTGCGCTTCAGCGACATCCGGTTCAGCGGCGCCAATCTTTTCCTCTTGCGCACGGCGAAGTCGGCGGGGATCGTTGCCTTCTGGCGAACGGTCGAGCGCAACCGCAAGCGGCCGCTCCGCCTGATGTCCGCCCTTGGGCCTGTCGAAGTGCTGCGTTTCGTGGCCGGCCGCCTCAGCCTCGAGGCCGCACTGCGGCGTCTGGGCCGGCAGACAGGAGCGAGGCTCGGTGTCGTCAGGCTGCCCTTTGCCGAAGCGGCCATCGATGTCGACCGCCTTGCCGACCTCGATCAGGTCGAGCGAATTTTGACGCAGGGGCCGGCGGACCGGAAATAACGCCGCCGCGCACTGTCCGCCCGCACCGATGTCCGCCCGCAACGATGTCAGGCCGCCGTTATGCCGGCAGGCGCCTCGTTTGCAGCGAGAAGAATCCGGCGGAGATCGCGGGTCAATGCCTCTGCCCTCTGGAGGTCCGCCGGGCAATCGATCTCACCCCAGCGGAATCCTTCGATGGAGACGGCTTCGACGATGCCGGGCTGACGCTGCGCGAGCAGATCGACGGCCGACAGATACCAGCGCCGGAGACCGTCCGGCTGCCGAAGAACCTCGCAGATCGTCGCGTCGAGTGCGGCGGCGCCGATGCTGTCGAGATGAATCATGCCGATCGACTCCCCGTCGACATTCGCCGCCGGCAGCGTCTTGCCGATCTCGGCCAGACGGTTTCCATCGAGACGGACTTTCATGTCGTCGTCGTCATAGAAGGATTTCCGGTCGATCGTAACCGTCACGGGTGCCGACGCTTCCTGCAGCAACCGCTCCAGCACGGCGGGCTCGAACAGCGTATCGCCGTTCAGAATGATGCCCCCGCCGCGCAGTTCGTCCCGCGCCATGTAAAGGCTCGCAAGGTTGTCGGCGACGGCGAAAAACGGATTGAACAATGTGCGGACGGTCAGGCCCGGCAAATCCAGTTGCGCGGTAAATGCTTCGACGGCTTGCGTCTGGAAGCCGGTCACGACAACGGCCTCGGTCACGCCCTGCTCTCTCAGGCACTGGAGCTGCCACTCGACGATCGGCTGTCCTTCGACGGGAACCAGGCACTTTGGCCGATCCTCCGTATAGGGCAAGAGACGACGCCCTTGCCCGGCACTCAAAATAACGGCCTTCATGCCCCCGAATTCCTTTCAGACATCACAGACATTCATCACACAGCACCGCCCTCGCCTCATGCTGCTAACATGCGCTCCGCCGCCCTGGACAGCAATTGCACGAAAGAGAGTTCGGACGTTCCCCCCGGATATCGCTCCTAGTTTGCCTACTCTCTCCGGCGGAGGCAAAACACGCAAGCACACAATCATGTGATTTTTTTCTTGCCCGGCTTAGGGTTAACCGCTCCCGGACAGGCCCGGCGGCGAAAAAAGAGCGGCCCCCGGGGCTACGGGACGGGGCGCGGCGCCCCCATTGAGCTCAGGCGTCCCGCCCCGTTGGATCGCGGGAGTGCCGGTGAACTCCGTTCCCCTCCTCGAGACGCCGATCCTCGCCGATCGTCTCATTGCCGGTGAAGCCGCGCGTTGTCTGCGAGGCGATGGATCGTCCGCCCCGTTCGGGAAGCGGGGATATCCTCTTGCCGGAGCCGGGGATATCTCCGGCCGGAGCGCGAACGGCGAAAACGCGGCCGGGAATCCGGGTCGGGAAACGCGCACCCTAATTCCGGACCGTGCGGGCGTGTGACGGTTTCGTGACATTACGATGACAGCGGGGACCATTTATCCCCGGATGTTCCGGCGATGGAGGGGAATGGTGCCCAGGGGCGGAATCGAACCACCGACACTGCGATTTTCAGTCGCATGCTCTACCAACTGAGCTACCTGGGCGGAAGCTCCGAAGCGGCGGAAATAGAGGGCCCCGTCGCTCAGGCAAAGATCAAGCCGGATAAGGGGTTAACCGTCTCCGTCTTCGTCCGCCGGGCGGGTTTGCGAGGCCTCGTCCCACGCGTCGGGCGGCTCGACCGCGGGAATGGCGTAGGTGCCCTTCATCCAGCGGTTCAGGTCCACATCCGCACAATGCTTCGAGCAGAAGGGATGGAACTTCGTGGACGAGCGCGTGCCGCAGATCGGGCAGGGACGCAGTGCCTTCAGCGTCACGACCTTGCCGTCGTCTCCGTGCGTCACGATGGCCTCCTCACGCTCCTACTGGACGGCGCCGACGTCGATCTTCTCGCGCGGGAACGCAGGCTCGCCGACAAGCTGCACTTCCGATGCGATACGACAACGCAATCTGTCAACGAGATAGGGATTGCCGCGTTCCAGCCAGTCGACAACTTCCGCCGAAGCGCGCGCGACGAGCGGGCGGCCGGGCGTCGCCTGCGCCTCGCGCGCAATCTTGCGCAGGAGATCGTTCGCGACCGTCGCGCAGGTCTTGCGGCGCGGGCGGCCGTTCGCATAGGCCGGTTCCGTCAGAAGCTTGTCGAGCGGTTCGCGCACGCGCTTGCGCGTCATTTCGACGAGGCCGAATTCCGACATGCCGGAAATCTGCGTCGGCACGCGGTCTTTCGCGAAGCCTTCGTTGAGCGCGTCGATCACTTTCTGGATGTTCGCCGGATCGTTCAGGTGGATGAAGTCGATGACGATGAGCCCGCCCGTGCCGCGCAGGCGAAGCTGGTAGACTATTTCGTGCACCGCTTCGAGATTGATCTTTGCGCTTGTTTCCTCAAGCCCCGTCGCGGCGGTATAGCGGCCTGAATTCACGTCGATCGCCGTCAGCGCTTCGGTCGTCTCGACGGTGATCCAGCCGCCGGAGGGAAGTTCCGCGCGCGGTTCGAGCGCCGCCTCGATCTCGCCATCGACATCGTAGAGCGCGAAGAGATCGCCGGGGCCGTTGAACAATTGCACGCGGTCGAGCATTTCGGGCATGGCGCGGCGGCAATAGCGCTGCGCCTCGCCGAAAGCATCCGCGCAATCGATCAGCACACGCGCGGTATCGGCGCTCACGCAGTCGCGCAGCGTCTTGGAGACAGGGTCGAGATCGTGAAAGACAACGCAGGGTGCCACCGACTTGCGCTCCGTTTCGCGCACCTTGCGCCACTCCTCGGCGAGTTGGCGCGCATCGGCGGCGATGTCTTCGGATGTCGCGCCGATGGCCGCCGTGCGCACGATGAAGCCCGCCGGTTCGCCGGTGACGCCCATCGGGTTGAAGCGTTCGACCATCTCCTCGACAAGCACCGTCAGCCGTTCTCGTTCCGCTTCGTCCTCGATGCGGCGCGACAGTGCCACGCCCGACTGGTTCGGCACGAGTACGAGAAGACGCCCCGGAATGGTGACGTTGGCCGAAAGGCGCGCGCCCTTGTCGCCGATCGGATCCTTCACCGCCTGCACGAGGATCGCCTGCCCTTCCTGCACGCAGGCGCTGATCGGCGGCAACGTGCCCTCGTCGAGCCCGGTGAGTTCGCACAGACAGCGTGCTTCGCGCGCGCCGAGAAAGCC
>PHEF01000165.1 GCA_002842875.1 Alphaproteobacteria bacterium HGW-Alphaproteobacteria-3
ATCGCGGAACGGTGGCCCGAGTCCGCGCGTGTCATCACCGCCGAAGGGTTCGAGCTTGATTACATCCGCGCCCAGATCAGCCAAGGTCATTCCGCACCAGGGGCCGGCCAGAACGCGTGATAGTTCGAGTACTGTGATGCCGTACAGGGAGGGGGTCATGCGGCAGGTGTGCTGTCGGTATGGGTGATGGGCATATGCTGGCGGTCCGTTCGTAGCTATTCAAGTAATTCTCGTAAACCTGCATATTCGGTTTAGCAGTATGCAAGTACGGATACAATCTACCGCTTTTCCTGCGCATCCCTTGCCACAAGAGTCCGCTGATGTTGCTGATCGATACCATTGTCCGTAGCTCGACGTATGGGCTGGGTCTGTTCACCACACA
This sequence comes from Alphaproteobacteria bacterium HGW-Alphaproteobacteria-3, assembly GCA_002842875.1. Taxonomy (GTDB): domain Bacteria; phylum Pseudomonadota; class Alphaproteobacteria; order Parvibaculales; family Parvibaculaceae; genus Parvibaculum. The sequence continues at coordinate 383 of PHEF01000165.1, forward strand.
ACCCTTGCGTGCGGGGTGCTGCGTTTGGCGTTGGCACTCACTTACCGAGGTGGTGGTGCCGCCGGGCCCGCATCCGGCGCCGTTTGCAGAATTCCTGAGCCATTTCGGCTACCTGGCCGAGGGTATCGGCATCGTGGTCAATCTCGACAACGCGCGCTACATGAACCACTCCGATACGCCCAACCTGGTGGAGCGTGATGGCTGCAACTACGCGGCACGAGACATCGCCGCAGGCGAGGAGCTCACCTGCGATTATCGGGTATTCGATTGTGGTCTCACCTTGAGCGGGGCATTCCTGAAGCGTTGAATGCACATGCTCGAATTGTCCGGCCGACAGGACATACACAAATACGCTTCAACGCGGCGCGCGGTAACCACCGGGTACGCCGGTAGGCGAAAGAACCAGCTGCCAGACGTGACCGCGACGACTGCGAAACAGTCCCATCGATGCTGCCAGGTAGTAGCGCCACATGCGCCGGAAACGCTCGTCGGGGACGTTCGACAGCCGCTCCCACGCCGCTTCGATATTGCAGCGCCAGGCGTGCAAGGTGCGGTCGTAATCAGTGCCGAAGTTGTGCCAGTCTTCGATCACCAGCCGTCGTTCCATGGCGCGGGTGATTTGCGCAGCCGAAGGCAGCATCGAGTTGGGAAAGATGTATTTGCCGATCCACGGGTCGGTGTGGCTATGCGAGACGTTGCTGCCGATGGTGTGCAGCAGGGCCAGCCCCTGTTCACGCAAGTGGCTGCGCACCTGGGTAAAGAACCGCGCGTAGTTGCGCACGCCGACGTGTTCAAACATGCCGATCGAGGCGACGCGATCGAATGTGCCTTCCATCTCGCGGTAGTCGCACAGGCGGATTTCCACCGGCAGATCGGCGCACAGACGCTGCGCATATTCGGCCTGCTCGCGCGAGATGGTCACCCCGACACCACTCACACCATAGCGCTCGGCGGCAAATTTCAGCAGTTCGCCCCAGCCGCAGCCGATATCGAGCAGGCGCTGGCCCGGTTGCAGCATCAGTTTGCGACATACCAGGTCGAGTTTGGCTTCCTGGGCTTTGTCGAGCGTATCGGCCACCGCCCAATAGCCGCAGCTGTAGACCATGCGTTGGCCCAGCATGGCGCGATACAGCTCGTTGCCGATGTCGTAATGGCGTTGCCCGACCGCGAAACTGCGGCGACGGCTTTGTTCATTGACCAGCAGCGCGCGCAGCCAACTGCACAGCGCTGCAAAGCCAGGCCGGCGCTGTTCCAGCCGCGCGTTCAGCAGTCGGTACAGCAGGCCATCCAGATCCTGGGTGTCCCACCAGCCATCCATGTAGCTCTCACCCAGCCCGAACGAGCCTTGCGCGATCAGGCGGGCGTAAAACCGCGGCTCGTGCACCTGTATGTCCCATGGACGCGTGCCATCGATGCACACATCGGCGCCACTCAGCAGGCGTTCGACTTGTGTTTTCAGCGGGCCAGTTAGTGTCATTAGGCCTCCGTTGTACGCAAGCACGTTACGCAGGTGACACCGCCAGATCGTAGCGCGCAAACGCTCAGCGGTCGAATTATCGGCGAGTGCAGGGTGGCAACT
>PHEF01000166.1 GCA_002842875.1 Alphaproteobacteria bacterium HGW-Alphaproteobacteria-3
CCCTTCGCCTGGGGCCGCAACGACTGCCCGACCTTCGCCTTCGACACGCGCCACGCCCTGACCGGCGAGGATACCGCCGCCCTCTGGCGCTGTCGGTATAGCTCCTACCATGGCGGCTTGCGCCTGATGCGCCGCCTCGGCTGGCCCTCGCTCGCGGCGATGGGAGATGCGCTGCTGGGCGCACCACTCGCCGCGCCGTTGCTGGCACAACGCGGTGACATCGTGCTGTCCGCGGACGGCCGCGGTTTCGGCGTCTGCCTTGGCGCAACGGCGGTCGGCATGGCCCCTGAGGGGCTCATGACGCTGCCGCTGACCACCTGCACCCGGGCCTGGAGGATCTGAACCATGCCATTTCTTGCCCCTGTCATCACCGCCGTGGCGGGCTGGGTTGGCACGACGCTCGCGGCGGGCGGCATTGGCGCGATGCTGCTGCGGCTCGGCGGCTCGCTGCTCTTGAGTTACGCCTCGCAGGCGCTGATGCCAAAGCCCAAAGTCCCCGCGCGCACGGTGACGGTGCGCGCACCTGTGATGCCGCGCGACATGGTTTATGGCCGTGCCCGCAAGGGCGGGGTGATCGTGTTTCTGCATGCCTCGGGGGCGAAGAGCCAGTTCCTGCATCTGGTAGTGGTGCTCGCCGCACACCGCGTGAAGGCGATTGGCGCGGTCTGGTTCGAGGGCGAGATGGCGGTGAATGCTGCGGGGGTCGCGCAGGGGCGCTGGGCCGGGAAGGTCACGGTCGAAAAGCGGCTTGGCGCCGACGATCAGACCGCGTTCGCGTCCCTCATGGCCAACCTGCCGGAGATGTGGGCCGCCGACCACCGCCTTGCAGGCTGCGCCGCGATCTATCTGCGGCTTGCCTATGATCAGGACGCCTTCCCGGGCGGCATCCCCAACATCGCGGTCGACATCGAGGGCAAGGACGACATCTATGACCCGCGCACCGGCACGCGCGGTTACAGCGAGAACGCAGCACTTTGCCTCGCCGATTACATGTCGCATCCGCGCTTCGGCATCGGCGCGGCAATCGGCGCGGGCGATGGCATCGAAGCGGAAGCGCTGATCGAGGCGGCCAACATCTGCGACGAGGCGGTGGCGCTCGTGGATATCCCGGCCGCCGTTGCGTCGGGGTCCGTGCCCGCCGACCCGCCGCCCGCGCCGCGCTGGCAGTTGACCGCCGCCCGAAGAGGTGGCAGATGGCGGCATCGAGCCGCGCTATGCCTGCAATGGCGTGGTCTCGCTTGCCCAGGACCCCAAGACGGTGATCGAGGCGATGCTGAGCGCCATGGCGGGGCGGGTGGCACATGCGGGTGGTGCCTGGCGGTTGATGGCTGGCGCCTATCGGTTGCCCGAGATCACTCTGACTGCCGATGATGTGCGCGCAGGCGGTATGGTGCTCGCCACGCGCGTGAGCCGCGCCGAGAGTTTCAACGCCGTGCGCGGCCAGTTCGTGAGCCCCGAGAACGACTGGCAAGCGGATGACTTTCCGGCGGTGACCAGCGATGTCTACCGCGCCGAGGATGGTGGCGACGGGGTCTGGCGGGATCTGTCGCTCCCCTTCACGATTTCCTCTTCTGCAGCGCAGCGCCTCGCCAAGATCGAACTTGAACGCGCACGCCGCCAGATGTGCCTGCGCCTTGCGGGCAAGCTTTCCGCCTGGGCGGCGGCGGTGGGCGAGACGGTGATGCTGGACTATGCCCGCTGGGGCTTTGCCGCAAAACCCTTCGAGGTGCAAAGCGTCAGCCTCGATCTGACCGCTTCCGGTGACGGTGCCGCCCTGCTGCCCGAGTTGATGCTGCGCGAGACCTCGCCGCTGGTCTATGACTGGGATGCCAGCGAAGAGGCAATCTATGCCGCAGCACCCCGCACCACGCTGCCCTCGGCCTTCGATGTGCCGCCACCCGGCGTACCAGAGGTACAGGAGGAGCTATACGTCACCCGCGACGGCGCCGGGGTAAAGGCGCTCGCGCGTCTGAGCTGGACCGCCGCCCCTTCGGGCTTTGTCAGCCAATACCAGATCGAGGCGCGGTCGGCGGGGGCGGAGGACTGGCTGGACCAGGGCCGCACCGATGCCACTGCGCTCGATATCCGCGATATCGCCCCGGGCGCCTGGGAGTTTCGGGTGAAGGCGCTGTCGGTGCTCGGGGTCTCGTCGGAGTGGCGCGAGACATCGGCAGAGATCCTCGGGCTTTCGGCGCCGCCCGCGCAATTGCAGGGCCTCACACTGCAGACCACAGGCGGCCTCGCCATCCTCAAATGGCAGCGCAGCCCGGATGCCGATGTGCGGCTTGGCGGCAATATCGTGATCCGGCATTCGGCCGAGGCCACCCCAAGCTGGGCTGCCAGCTATTCGATGGACCGGGTTTCCGGCAACGAGGCGATCGCGGTGCTGCCGCTGAAGCCCGGCGCGTATCTTCTGCGCGCCGAGGACAGCGGCGGGCGGCTCGGGGCCATGGTCTCGGTCGCCACCGCCGGCGCGCAGGCGCTTGCCTTCGCGCCGCTGACCCACCTCGAGGCAGCCCCGCAGTTCAGCGGCACCCATGCGGGCACCGCGACGCGCGATGGTGCGCTCACACTCGGGGCGGCGGCGATGCTCGACGACTGGCCGGATGTGGATGCGGTGGCGAGTTTCGACTGGGAGGGCGGCGTGGTGCCCGAGGGCATCTACTCCTTCGCCGCGGGCATCGATTTCGGGGTGGTGACCCGGGCGCGTTTGCGCAGCGTCATCGCCGTGGCGGGCTTTGCCGTCTTCGACCGGATCGACGCACGCGCGGCCCCGCTCGATGCCTGGGAGGATTTCGACGGGGCGGAAGGCGCCGAGGTCGACGTGGTGATGGAGTTCCGCGAGACCGACGACGACCCGGGCGGCACCCCCACCTGGAGCGGATGGAGCCGGGTCGACGGCCACGAGATCGAAGCGCGGGCGGTTGAGGCACGCGCCATCTTGCGCACGGCCGACGCCGCCTTCGCGCCGCGCGTCAGCGCACTTGGACTTCACGCAGACGGGGTTTCCTGATGGCACAGACGACAAGCTTTGCAATCGCCAATGACAGCG
>PHEF01000059.1 GCA_002842875.1 Alphaproteobacteria bacterium HGW-Alphaproteobacteria-3
CGCCCACATCGCTGCTGCCAGAAAAATCCTCGTCATCCTTAACGCCAAACTCAGAGACGCAAACACGCCCCAAACCGCTTGACAGCCAATACAGTTGCTCGTCGGCGACGCCTCCTCGCAATGACGGATGTGCGGGGTGTTGAGGATCAGGTGCGTTTTGAACGCTTCACACAGTCTCCTAGACGCCAAGTCCCTCGATCACCAGCGATTCGAGATTGGTGCGCATCTCTTCGGGAATGGGGATTGCCTTGCGCGTGGTGAGATCGAGGGCGATGGCGACGGCTTCGGCGGTGGCTACCGCTTCGCCGGTTTCGAGATCGAAGAGCCAGTGGCACCATGTGTAGGTCTTGGGGCCGACATTCTTCAGCCCGCTGCGGAGCGTCAGGATGTCGCCCATACGCGGATAGCGCCGGTAGACGAAGCGGTATTCGAGGGCGGCGCCGCCAACCGACGGCGTTTTCGAACGGTCGGTGCCGTTGGTCTGCGCCAGCAGGTTCGGAATGCCGTCCGAGACGATGCCCATGAAATGGCGAACGGAGAGGAAACCCTGCGCGTCGCAAAGCTGCGGCGCGATATCACCCTGCCATGTGCGGACCATGCCCATCGCATCCGCATCGGCGAGCTTCGGCGCGGGGCGCGGGTCGTAGAGTTCGAGGCCGCGCGGGGCGCCATGCGCCGGGCGCTCGACAATCAGTTCCTTCGCGGCGGCCTTTGCCTTTGCGGGAAGCGGCTTCACCTCGCGCGTCTCGTCGTCCACCCATTGCACTTCGGCATTGAAGGTGGCGGCGGGCTCGCCCGACACGGTGCTGACCATTTCCTCATAGATGCTGAGGCCGAAGTCGCGCACTTCAAGGACGCCGGCACGAATGAAGAAAGGCGCGCCGGGGCGCTGCTCACGCAGGAAGCGCACATGATGGTCGCTCACCTGGAGGCGCGCACCTTCGTTACGCGAGACCCGCGGACCGAGCCCGAGCGCGAGGCCGAACGCGGCGAGGCCCTGGCCCGCCTTCTCGACATAGAACTGCACATTCATGTGGCCCATCTGGTCGCTTTCCCATGTCTGGACGCTGGAGCGCGCGACTTCGATCATCTCACTCATTTTCTTCTTCCATTTTCTTCAAGTGACGCATTCGGGAATTTCAAAGACGGGCGGCAATCGGCTCCGGCAGAGGCACGGCCTTGCGGCTTACCTTGTCGAAGAGGAGCGCGGCGCCTTCCGCCGCGCAGGCGGGCTCGCCGGTGTCGCCGCTGAAAAGCCAGTGACGGTAGCGCACCGTCTTGCCTTCGCCGGGCAGGATGGCCGTGCGCACGAAAAGCGTTTCGCCCGCGCGCAATTCGCGCAGATAGACGAGGCGCATCTCGACCGTGGCGGTGGCGAGGCCGCGCGCGGCCTGCTCGTGACGGCCGAGACCGGCATGGGCCCACATGTGACCTTGCGCATCCGAGAAGCGCGCCATGAAGAAGCGCGCATTCATGTGATTGTTGGTGTCGCATTCCCAGGTGTTGACGACGGAGCGGTTGGTTTCCGTCATGCCGAGTTCATCGGCGCGGGCGAGCGAGATATCGCGCTCCATCGCATCGCGCGGGATCGAGCGGGGTTCGGCTTCCGGCGGGAGACCGGCGCGCATGCCCTCGGCGCGGACGCGCACGGTATCGGGCCAGGGCGCGAGGCGGCGCGTTTCGAGATCGAGGCAGCCGGTGTCGACGACATAGGTTGCGGCGAGCCTGTCGTCCAGCGCCTCGCGCATCTCCTGATAGATGCGCATGGTCTTGTCGCGGATTTCGACAATGCCGGAACGGATCACCACGAGGTCGCTCGCGCGCAATTCGCGGTGGAAACGGATGTGGTGTTCGAGGGCGACGTAGCCGAGACCCGATGCCGCCTGATCGAGCGCGGGATGACCGAGTGCGACGCGCAGATTGTATGAGCTGTCGGAACTCTTCGAGATGTAATGTTGGATGTTCATGTGGCCCATCTCGTCGCATTCCTGCAGCGAGACATAGCCGCGATAGGTGTCGATCATGGCCGTCGTTTCAATGGCAAAGGCTTCAATGGCGGGTGCGGCAGCATAGGGGCGGGGGCGCGGCTTGTCATGCCGGGCGCGGGCGGCTCAAATGGCGGACCGGGCGCCGGGCCAGGCGCCCGCCACGAAAACGGCGCCGTCGAGGCCGACGAGACGGACGCCGATCTCCGGCATCCCGTCCAGGGCAGCCACGACCGATTGCCGGTCCATCACGTAGAAGGCCGTGGAGAGTGCGTCGGCCTCCGTCGCCGCCGGCGCAACGACGCTTGCCGAGAGATAATGGCGGGCACTCTGGCCCGTCCGCGGATCGAAGAGATGGTGGTGCCGTCCCGACGCGTCGAACGGCGTTCCGTAGCCGCCCGACGTGGCGAGAGCCCGGCCAGCGAGCGGCACGCTGCCCGCAAGGCGCCAGGGCCGGGCGGCATCGCGCAGGCCGATCCGCCAGGGATGGCCGTCGCGTTTCGGGCCGAGGGCGCGAAACTCTCCCAGATCGACAAGCACATGGCGGGCACCGCCCGCGCGCAAAATATCCGTGACCCGGTCGGTGATGTAGCCCTGGGCGATGCCGTTCAGCGTGAGGCTCATGCCCGGAGCGAGGGCAATGCTCCGGCCCGACACCGCGATGCGCCGGAAGCCGGTTTGCGCGAGCGCCGCCTCGACGGCGGCGGCGGACGGCCCGGTGCTCGCCGCGGCGCGGTCCCGGAAATGCGCGGCATAGAGTTCCCATAGCGGCTGCACGCTGGGGTCGAAGGCGCCGCCGGAGAGCGTGTGAATGCGCTGCGCGATGCCGATGAGTTCCAGCATCCCGGCGGGCGCCGCGTCGAGGCGCCCTTCGCGGTTGAGACGGCTGAGGACCGAGGCAGGATCGTGCAAGCTGAAAACCGCTTCGAGCCGGGCGATCTCGGCCCGGCAGAGCGCAAGCAGCGCATCGGCTTCGGCCGCCGGAAACCCTTGCAGCGAAATGCGGGCATCGGCGCCCAGCGCCGTCCCCTCCCAATGGCGGTCGCCGGCCATGTGGCCCGGGGCGCCCGGGGCGCCCGCGACGGGCGCGGCCAACCCGCCCGCAGCGGCGCCCGCCAGGATGGCCAATACACGCCGACGCGTCGGCCGCCGAAAAAAATCCGTTCTCATCTATTTGATATCGTTGATTTTTCTTGTCCGGACGGGTGCGTCCCTCAGGCGTGATGCACGGATACCACAGGCTCCCCGCAATTGCGAAGCATTTTTAATTATCTGTTGCTCTTGATAGGCACTCTCATTATCAAGACCGCCGGGACCTACTCAGCCCGGCCACAAGGGGAAACCGATGACAACCAGGACGAAACATTTCGGGCCGGCAGGCCGGAACATGAGACGGCTCATGAGCGCGACCGCGCTGACCGGCGCGATGCTCGCCACGCCCGCTCTCGCCGACGACATGCCGAGCCGCGAGGACATGTGGAAGATGATCCAGCTGCAGCAGCAGCAGATCGAGGAACTGCGGGGCAAGATCGAAAAGACCGACCAGAAGGTCGAGGCGACGGACAAGAAGGTCGAAGCGACCGGCACCGCCGTCGAGGAGATCGCCGCTTCGGGCGGCACGGGCGGCGCGAGCTGGGCCGACAAGACCAGCCTCGGCGGCTATGGCGAACTGCATTACAATGGCGGCGACCAGGCGGAAGTCGATCTCCACCGCTTCGTTATCTTCATCAATCACGAGTTCAACGACCGCGTCCGCTTCTTCAGCGAATTCGAGATCGAACATGCCGTGGCCGGCGAAAGCCAGAATGGCGAGGTCGAGATCGAGCAGGCATATCTCGAATTCGACGTCACCGACCAGCACGCGCTGACGGCAGGTCTCCAGCTCGTGCCGATCGGTATTCTGAACGAGACGCATGAGCCGCCGACTTTCTATGGCGTGGAGCGCAACAGCGTCGAGACGAACATCATTCCGACGACCTGGTGGGAAGCGGGCATCGGCGCCCATGGCGAACTTGGCGGCGGCTTCGGCTACAAGGCCATGCTGCATTCCGGACTTTCCGTGCCGACGACGGGCGCCAACGCCTTCAGGGTCCGCAATGGCCGCCAGAAAGTCTCACAGGCAGATGCCGAAAAAGGCGCGGTGACGGGCCAGCTCACCTGGTCGGGCATGCCGGGGGTCAAACTCGGCGTGACAGCGCATTATCAGGACGACCTGACGCAGGGCGTGTCACCGACATCGGCGACACTGTTCGAAGCCCATGCGGATACCGAGTTCTCGGCGGGCCCCGGCAAGATCGGTTTCCGGGCGCTGGCCGCGCGCTGGGATCTCGACAGTGCCGCCGCCGAAGCGGTTGGCCGCGACGTCCAGGAAGGCTGGTATGTGGAACCGTCCTACAAGTTCCCGGTCTGGTATGGCGATCTCGGCTTCTTCGCGCGGTATGCCGAATGGGACAACAGTGCCGGGAACAGCGCCGACAGCCAGTTCTCGCAGACGCAGATCGGCCTCAACTACTGGCCGGTGCCGGATGTCGTCTTCAAGCTCGATTATCAGTTCGACGATGCGCCCGCGGGCTCGAACGAGGACAATCGGGTCAATCTGGGCGTCGGCTACCAGTTCTGACGATACGGCGCTCCTTGCGCCCTGCGTTCGTCATGCAATATGAACCGGCGGGGTGGGCATTATCCACCCCGCCGTCTGGCATTTTCCGGAGCGTCTTCCGGAACCGGGACCCGAGAACGATGCGACGACAAACTGGATGGATCGCCGGCCTTGGCCTCGCGCTTGTTCTCGCGCTCGGGCCCGCGGACAGCCGCGCCGCCGACGTCTATCAGGAGCCGGCGGCCTTTCTCGGCGAGGTGTTCCAGGGCGAGGCGCCCGATGCTTCGGTGCTGTGGCTTACCGAGGACGTGAAACGGGCAACGCGGGAGGTTCTCGGGCACGACCTGAAGGGTCTTCGCCTGCGCTACTGGCGCCGGGACAACCGCACGGCCTGGATATTGGAGGAAATCGGCAAGACGAAGCCGATCACCACCGGCATTGCGGTGTCGGATGGCGCCATCGAGCGCCTGCAGGTACTCATCTATCGCGAGAGCCACGGCTGGGAGGTGCGTCATTCCTTTTTCACGGACCAGTTCAAGGGCCTGACGCTCGACGACGACGCCCGGCTTTCGGAGCAGATCGACGGCATTTCCGGGGCGACGCTGTCGGTCCGCGCGCTTGAGAAACTGGCGCGGCTGGCGCTCTGTCTCGATGCCCATGTGCGTGCCGCCGAGACCGGGGCGGGAGCATGCAATGGCTGAGCGCGGGAACGGCAATGGCGCACGTCTTTACACGCTCAGACGCTGGCATGGACGCATCGGCGCCGTTGCCGCACTCTTCGTTCTTCTTCTTTCGGTGACGGGCCTTGCGCTCAATCACGCCGAGACGCTGGACCTTTATCGCAAGCAGGTGCGCGCCGGCTGGATCATGGACTGGTATGGCATTCGTGGCGTCGAGGGACCGGTTTCCGCCGCCGAGGCGCGGGGCCTTTGGGTCGCGCTTGCGGACGGCCATGTCTTTGCCGCGGGCCGGCGCATCGGCGATGCGGACGGCACCGCTTTCGCCGGGGCGGCGGCGGCGGGCGATGTCGTCGTCGCGGGTGGCGGCGACCGCCTCTTCGTTCTGACGCCGGCGGGAGAACTTGTCGAAACGCTCGGTGAAACGGTGCTCCCCGGCACCGTCGCGCGCATCGGCGTTGCCGGGCAGCGCGCCGTCATAGAAACCGTCAGTGGGCGGACCTTTGCGGCCGATGAGGCGGTGACGTCGTGGCGCGAGGCCGGGGGGCCGGTCGTCTGGAGCGAACCCGCCGAATTGCCGGCGGAAGAACGCAAGGCGCTCGACGACGCGCTGCGCGGCGAAGGATTGCCGCTCTACCGGATCGTGCTCGACATTCACGCCGGGCGTTTCTTCACCCGCGCGGGGCCTTTCGCGATGGACCTTGCGGCGCTCGCCCTCATTGCGCTGAGCGCGTCCGGGCTCTGGACATGGCTCAGGCAGAAACGGTTTCGCCGGTGAAGGCCGACGGATATGCAGCCTGTCACGCCCGGGAGAAGCCGGCGAGACGATGCGCGAGGAGGCTTTCGGCACTGTAGCCGAGAGCTCCGAGGCGGCCCGCACCTTCGAGGACGCGCAAGCCGATCAAGAGAGCGGCGAGGCAGAGGATTTCACGGTGCGCGGCTTCCCCTTCGAGGCCCGTTGCCGCGCGGAGCGGCCCGCCCAATGTTTCGAGAATGGCGATGAGGCGGCCCGTGACGGCGCGGTCGAGATCGGCGGGAAGGGCTTGCGCCGACATGAGGCGGCCGGCGAGGCGGACATGGGGGGCGTTGCCCGCCGTCGCCTTCAGCGCCTCCCCTGCCGCGGCTTCGAGCGCGGCGGCGGGCGATGCGTTATTTTCCCCGGCCTTCTCCGCCGCCTCGCGCATGCGGCGGGCGAGATGGCCGAGCTCTTCGGCGGTGAGCGCGATGGCGAGTTCGTCGATACCGGCGAAGTAGGAATAGACGGCGCCCGGCGCGTAACCCGCTTCGGCGGCGACGGCGCGCATGGTGAGCGCCTCGGGCCCGCCCACGTCGCAGACGCGGCGCGCGGCGGCGAGGATCGATTTGCGCTTCAGGTCGCGCAGATCGGAGCGGCGTTTTTCGGATGCGGCATTGCCCATCAGAATTTATAGGTCGAGCGGGAGACGCCTTCGGCGATGGGCGCGCCGCCATCGCGCTCCTTCACGGCCTGCTGGAAACCGACCCTCTCCGCACGTTCCTTGAACCAGACGCCTTCGGGCGAATGACGGGTGATGCCGTCGAAGAGGGTGGCGAACATCTGCGTCGTCTGGAGGCCCATATTCTCGTAGGCCTGGTTGACGAGGAGCTTCTGCATCATGAGCTGGTTGCGCGGCACGCCCGCCATACGCTCCGCAAGCGCCTCGACGCGCGCGTCGAGCTCGGCCTCCGGCACGGCTTCGAGGACGAGACCCATTTCGGCGGCTTGCGTTCCCGTTACGAGGTCGCCGGTGAAGAGCATGCGCTTGGCGCGCTCGGGCCCGAGGCGATAGACCCACATGGCGGTGGTGGGGCAGCCCCAGACGCGGGCGGGCGGATAGCCGATCTTCGCGTCATCCGCCATGACCACCATGTCGCAGCAGAGCGCGATGTCGGAACCGCCCGCGACGGCGAAGCCGCGCACCTTGGCAACGGTCGGTTTGTGCGAGCGCCAGAGGGACATGAAGTCCTTCGTATTCGCGAACATCATGTTGAAATCGACCATGGGGTCCCAGGGGCGCGGATCGCCCGCCGGAACGCCGGTGCCGCGATTTCCCGCCGGGGCCTCGGCGAAATCCTTGAGGTCGTAGCCCGCGCAGAAGGCGCGGCCCGCGCCCGTCAGCACGATGACATGAACGCCGTCGTCCTCGTTCGCCATGTCGACGGCCTTGGCGATTTCGCGCGGCATGCCGGACGCGATGGCGTTCAGGCGGTCCGGCCGGTTGAGGGTGATGGTGGCGATGCGGCCCTGCCGCTCGTAGAGAATATGCTCGAAGGACATGGATTCCTCCCGGATTTGCGTGGATTATTGGATATATATCAAATTATTGAACATTGTTCAATTCACGGGAATTTTGTACTGACTTGCGTATTCCGAATTCCGGTATAGACTTTCTGCATGATCCGCTCGTTCCGCTGCAAGGACACAGCCTGGCTGTTTGCCGACGAGGATGTCCCGCGCTTCGGAGCGATCGAGAAAGCCGCGCGGCGGAAGCTTCTGCTGCTCAACGCCGCCCGGAAGGTGGAGGAGTTGCGCGTACCGCCGGGTAACCGGCTCGAAGCGCTTAAAGGCGAAAGACGCGGCCAGTATTCGATCCGGATCAACGATCAGTGGCGCATTTGCTTCGTCTGGAAGGACGGCGATGCGGCCGATGTCGAGATCGCCGACTATCACTGAGCGAGGATGAAAAAGATGAGCAGGCAGACCAGGAAGCTGGACCCCATTCCGCCGGGCGAGATTCTGCTTGAGGAGTTCATGAAGCCGCTCGGTCTCAGCCAGAACCGGCTTGCCCGCGATCTCGACGTGAACGTCGCCAGGGTCAGCGAGATCGTGAGAGGAAAGCGCGGGATTACCGCCGACACCGCGCTGCGGCTGGCCAAATATTTCGGGACGACGCCCGAACTCTGGCTCAACCTGCAGAGCGACTACGACCTTCGCCTCGCGCGGCGCGACGTGTGGCCCGACGCAGAGCCCCGGGTGCGGGAACTCAGCGCCGCCTGACGCTGGAGCATGATCCGATCAAACAGAATCGGATCATGCTCCAGCTTCCTTTGTTTGGTCGCATTTTCTGCGATCAACCGGCGTCCACTTGACCGGAAAATGCTCTAGGCCACCACTCCGGCCAGGAATTCGTCGGCGCGCTTGTTGGCGGCGGCGGCGATTTCGCCGGGGAAGGCGACGAAGCCATGGGCACCGCCCGGATAGACGGCGAGTTCCGCCTCGTTGCCGGCCGCGATCCAGCGCGAATACATGAAGAGACTGTCGTCGATCAGCGCATCGCGCGTGCCGATGGTGAAGAGCGCCGGCGGCATGTCGTGGAGGCGCGCATAGAGCGGCGAGACATCGGGGTCGCGGCGATCGACATGGGGCGGCATGAAGGCGTCGCCGAACTTTTCGATGTCGACGGTACGCAGGATGAGGCGCTCGTCGCCGAAGGCCTTCTGGCTCGGCGTCATCGACATGTCGAAAGCACCGAAGACGAGGTTCGCGCCCTTGAAGCCCGTGTAGCCGTGGCGGTCGCGCATGCGCAGCAGCGTGACGGCGGCGAGATGACCGCCCGCCGACTCGCCGCCGATGGTGAGCGCGTCCGTGCCGAATTCCGACTTCGCGTTTTTCGCGAGCCACACGGCCGCGGCCTCGCAATCGTCCGGGCCGGCGGGGTAGGGATTTTCAGGCGCAAGGCGATATTCGACGCTGACGCAGGCAAGGCCTGCCCTGCCGGCGATGCGCTCCAGCATCGGGTCCTGCTGGTCGGCGCCGCCGAGCGTCCAGCCGCCGCCATGAATGTGGAGATAGACGCCTTTCGGGCTCGTTTCCGGGGCGACGATGCGGAGCTTCACCTTGCAGCCCTTGCCATCGATCTCGATTTCGCGGGCGCGCGGCGATTTCGGTGCGAGGGGGAACGCGCCCTCGCCTCTTGCGCGCTGCTCGCGGAAGGTCGCCACGCCGACTTCCCACCATTCGGGCAGGTCCTTCATGGCGCCGATAATGAAATCGTTGATGCCCCTGGTTTCGGCGGAAATGGCCTCGGCGGTGAAAAGTTTCGGATCGAACGGATTGCTGGCAGACATTTTCTCTTCCCGATGACAGTTGCGTTTCTTTGGCGAAATTAGACTTGATGTTCAGACAATCCGCCAGCCCCAATGGTCCGCGCCCGCGTCCATGCGGGAGGTGACTTCAAGGCGCAGATGCCGGTTGTGGACGGCGAGCGCGCCTTCGAAAAGTGCATTCCAGGCATCGAAGCAGGCAGGCGTGACGCCTTGCTTGCCATTCATCATGCGCCAGGTGCGGGTCGAGACCTCGGCGCCCGCGACTTTCGCCGCGTCGCCGCCCGCATCGAGGAGCGTCGCGAGATATTGCGCGAAGGCCTGCGGATCATTCGATTTCGTGCCGATGAAGGCAGCGGTCGCGTCGTAGCATTGCATGCCGATGAGGCGGCCCGTCTCCTGCCCGAGCGTGCGCGCCTCTTCCTCGCCGAACAACGAGACGGCGGCGGGCAGGATCGAGCGGATATATTGCACCGCGTAGTTTCGCTTCGCCTTGACCATGCGCTCTTCCGACCATTCGACATGGGGGAGCTTCGCGGGATCGACATCCGGGCCGTCCTCATCGAAGCGGAAGCGGAGGCGTTCGTTCTCGGCGAGCGGCCGATCCTCCTCGATGAAATAGCCTTCGAGACAGGGATCGACGCGGGTCGTGATGCTCGTGCAGACGAAGCCGAGGTTCGGATTGCCGAGTGTGACGCCGACCTGCGAATGGAAGCCGCGCATGAAGGCGACGCTCACCTCGTTCGGCACGGCGCAGATGGCCGCGCCATCCCAGATCCAGCGAGGCGGGAGATAGCGCACCCAGGCCTTCCTGCCGCTCTCGGGAATGAACTCGCACTTCACGCCACCGACATGGTTTGCGAGATAGATGTATTGCGCGCAGGCGACGGCGGGCGGGAGATGCGAGAGGCCGAGGCTCTTGTAGCCGGCGAGAAACTTCTCTTCATGCTGGGCGCGGAAGGTGCGGAAGTTGAGTTCCGTCGCCGCCGCCTCGCCCTTGAAGACGACAGCGCGGAGAATGAGCCCCGTCAGAAAACGCTGATGGAGTTCCGCGCTGGCACGCCAGGCGTTGAGTTCCGGCTCGCTTGCCTTGACTGGTGCATCGGCCATCCGCCCCTCCCCTGTTCTGCTTTTGGGGAGGGAGAATAGCGATCAAACAGCCGCGGCGTAAGGCGGGGCGGGATCGTATTGCATGAAACGCTGCGTGAGCCGCGCGTGATCCTCGCCATGCATCTGGCCGACGAGCCAGAGCGCCATGTCGATGCCGGCCGAGACGCCCGCCGCCGTGACGAGATTGCCGTCGCGGACATAGCGGATGTTTTCGAGGACGGCAGCGGCCCCACCGCCTTCGCGAAGGGCATCGACATATGCCCAATGCGTGGTGACGCGCTTGCCCTTTGCCGGACCTGCGGCGCAGAGAAGTATGGCGCCTGTGCAGACGCTCGTCACCCATTCGCAGGTTTCCGCCGTCTTGGCGATCCAGGAGAGCAGCGCCTCGTTCTCCGCCTCGCGGCGCGTGCCGATACCACCGGGCACGAGCAGGAGATCGAGCTTGCCCGCGTCTGCAATGCTTGCATGGGCTTCGACCGTCATGCCCTTGGCGCCGGTGACCGCGCGGCCCGTTTCGGTGATGAGCGAGACCTTGTCCGGACGCTCGCGGCCCTCGCGGCCATGCGTCTCGTTCGACATTGTGAAAACTTCATAGGGGCCGACGAAATCCAGTTCCTCGACGCCGTCGAAAATCAGGATGCCGATGTTGCGGCTCTTTTCGCTAGTGAAGGTCATGTCTGTCTCTCGGATGGGAGGTTGCGGGAGGAGGGAGAAGATCGCGCCGCGCGGTGCGGAAGCGTTCGCGGTAGCGGCCCGGCGTGACGCCGAGATGACGAATGAAAGCGCGGCGCATGCGTTCGGCGGCGCCGAAGCCCGCTTCCGCCGAGATGGCGTCCAGCGAGACCTCGCCATCGGCTAGACGGCGGCAAGCCTCATCCAGACGGGCACGCTCAACGAATTGCGCCGGTGTGAAGCCCGTTTCGGCGACGAAGTGGCGCGCGAAGCTCCGCTCGCTCATCGCCACGCGCCCGGCGAGCGCGGGGACGGAGAGATCGGCGGCCGGGTTCTCGACGATGAAGGCGCAGAGCTTCGCGAGGCGCGCATTCTCCACGCGCTGGGCGGCGAGCTGCGCGGAGAATTGCGACTGCCCGCCCGGCCGCATCAGATACATGACGTGGTGGCGGGCGAGCGTGAGCGCCATGTCACGGCCGAGATCCTGCTCGACAAGGGCGAGCGCGAGGTCCATGCCCGCCGTCACGCCCGCCGAGGTCCAGACCTTGCCGTCGCGGATATAGATCGCATCCTCTTCCACGACGACCTTCGGAAAGCGCTGGCGCATGGTCGGCGCATAGGCCCAATGGGTCGTCGCGCGGCGGCCATCGAGAAGGCCGGCGGCGGCGAGAATGACCGAGCCGGTGCAGATGGAGACGGTGCGGCGGGAAGCGCGGGAGGCGCGGCGGACGAAGGCCAGCAGGCGCTCGTTTTCCATCGCCGTGCGGGAGCCATACCCACCCGTCACCATGAAGGTGTCGAGCGCTGCAAGCTCGGAGGGCGCGACATCCGCCATCGAACGGTCGACGCGGAAGACGAGACCGCTCGTGGTCGAGACGGAGCCGGGCTCCCCGGCGACAAGCTCGATCTCATAGGCGGGGGCGCCGGTGACGGGGTCGATGGCGGCGGAGAGGATTTGCACCGGTCCGGCGATGTCGAGCACCTGCGCCGCGTCGTAGACCAGCATCATCACGCGGCGAGGCGCGGGGCTGAGCTTTGACGATTTCGCGGGTCTGGTCATGGGGGAAGACTAGGCCGCGGCGGGGTTGGCGGGAATGACAAAGAACACGCATTTTCCGCCAAACGGGGCAAAGAAAAGGGCGGCCCCGAAGGGCCGCCCATTCACTTCGCCGTGGCAACCGCGATCAGGCGGCGGCCTTTTCCTTGTTCGGGGCGAAGCGGCTGTAGAAGGTCTCGCCCTTCGAGGCCATGTCGCGCAGCAGCTTGTTGGGCGTGAAGCGGGGCCCGTATTTCTGGGCGAGCTTGTCGCATTGTTCGACGAAGGCGGCCGTGCCGACCATGTCGATGAGCGAGAGCGGCCCGCCGGACCAAGGCGCGAAGCCCCAGCCGAGGATCGCACCGACATCGGCGTCGCGCACATCCGTCACCACGCCTTCCTCGAAGCAGCGTGCCGCTTCGAGCGCCTGGATGTAGAGGAAGCGGTTCTTCAGCTCCTGCACGTCGAGGCCGTCGGGGTCCTGGGTTTTGCCGACGAGACCGGCGAGGCCCGGCCAGAGCTTCTTCTTGCCGTCCTTGTTTTCCGGGGAGGGATAGTCGTAGAAGCCCTTGCCCGCCTTCTTGCCGGCGCGGCCAAGCTCCACGACCATCTTTTCGAGGAGGACGTCCGCGGGGCCGGAGACGTATTTGTCGCCGAGGTCCTTTTTCGTCTGCTCGCGCACCTTCCAGGCGAGGTCGAGGGCGACTTCGTCGTTCAAGGCGAGCGGGGCCATCGGCATGCCGGTCATCTTGCCGACATTCTCGATCATGGCCGGGGGCACGCCCTCGCCCAGCATCGCGATGCCTTCGCCGACATAGGTGCCGAAGCAGCGCGAGGTGTAGAAGCCGCGGCTGTCATTGACGACGATCGGCGTCTTCCTGATCTGCTTCACATAGTCCATGGCCTTGGCGAGCGTCTCGTCGCTCGTCTTCTTGCCCATGATGATTTCGACAAGCTGCATCTTGTCGACGGGCGAGAAGAAATGGATGCCGATGAAG
>PHEF01000167.1 GCA_002842875.1 Alphaproteobacteria bacterium HGW-Alphaproteobacteria-3
CGTCATGATCATCAGTTTCGATCCGGTGGTCTTCACCTATATCGACGGTCTGCTTTTCGTCGTCGCCTCGGCGCTTGTCGGCTCGGTCGGCACGATCTATCAGCGCCAGATCAGGAATGTGGGCGTCTTCGAGTTGCAGGCCTGGGTCGCGGTTGCCGCCGCGCCGCTGATGCTCGGTGCGTCGCTGGTCTTCGAGGGGAACCTCGTCGGCACGATGATGACGGCGACGCTGCTCCAATGGTCCGGCGTTTTTTATGTCGCTTTCGCGTCGAGCCTTGTCGGTCATGCGGGCATCTATTACCTGTTGCAGCGCTATGAGGTGACGCAGACGGCGCCGCTGACGCTGCTTGCGCCGGTGTTCACCGTCTTTTTTGCGGTGACGCTTCTTGGCGAACTCCTCACCACGCGTATGATCGTCGGTGCTCTTGTCGCCCTGACCGGCGTTCTTGTCGTATCGATCCGCCAGAAGCGGATCGTGGATACGGGTTTCTGATGTCTGTCGATTGCATCGAGCGGCCTTCGCCCAATTTCGACGCGCGTCCGGACGGGCGCGCGGCCGACATTCTGCTGCTGCATTACACGGGCATGGAGAGCGGGGAGGCGGCTGCGTCGCGCCTCTGCGATCCGGCGGCGAAGGTCTCGGCGCATTACATGGTCGATGAAGCCGGCGCCGTCACGCGCATGGTGCCGGAGGAGAAGCGCGCCTGGCATGCGGGCGTTGCGCAATGGGCGGGCATGATTTCGGTTGTCCGCCTTACCCGGATGCGCAGATGCGTGCGCTCGAAACCTTGTGCCACGAAATTCTTTCACGCAATCCGATCCCGGCGCGGCGCGTGCTCGGACATTCCGATGTCGCGCCCGCGCGCAAGGCGGATCCCGGCGAGTGGTTCGACTGGGCGCGGCTTGCGCGTGCCGGTGTGGGTTTGTGGGTCGAGCCGGAGCCCGTCATCGAAGGTCCGGTGCTTGCGCTGGGCGATCGCGGCGACACGGTTGCCGAACTGCAATACATGCTCGCCGATTACGGTTACGGGCTTGAAGTGCTTGGCCGCTACGACGAGACGACCAAGGCTGTCGTTACGGCGTTTCAGCGTCACTTCCGCCCCCAGCGGGTGGACGGGGTGGCGGACGTTTCGACCGTCGCCACCCTTCGCCGTCTTGCCGATGCCGTGAAGGCCGGTTCTTAAGGGATCAGCGTCACGCGACCGAAGGCCTTGCGGCTTTCGATGAATTCATGCGCCGCCGCTGCGTCCTTCAGCGCGAAGGACTTGTCGAGCACGACCTTCAGCTCGCCCTTGCCGATGTCCTCGATCAGTTTCTGGATGTTGTTGTAGACGCGGTCGGTGAAGATTTCGGCGCCAAGGAAGACGCCGGACAGCGACTGGTTGCCGCCCATCATGGTCGAGACATCGAGTTTCATTTCCTCGCGGCCCGCCTGGCCGACCATCGAGATGCGTCCGCGATAGCCGAGAGAGAGGACGGATTTCTGCAAGGTCGAACCGCCGACGGGATCGACGACGAGGTTCACGCCGCGATTGTCCGTGAGGCGTTTCACTTCGGCGACGAGGTCCTGGTCGCGGTAGTTGATGCCGTGATCCATGCCATATTCGCGCAGCTTTTCGAGACGGTCGTTGCTCGATGCGGTTGCGATGACGGTCGCGCCGGCGCGTTTTGCGAGCTGGATTGCGGCGAGGCCGACAGCGCCGGCGCCTGCCTGCACGAGCACCGTCTCGCCCTTCTGGAGGCGGCCGAATTCGAACAGGCAATCATGCGCCGTTCCGAAGGGGACGGGGATCGCGGCCGCCGTCTTGATGTCCATGTTGTCGGGGATCGCCCATGCCGTGCGCGCGAAGACGGAGCGCTTTTCGGCATGCGAGCCGTACATGTTCACCGTCGTGACGCGTTGGCCGGGCTTGAAGTTCTTCACTTCCGCGCCGACCTCGATAATCGTGCCGGCCGCCTGATAGCCGACGATGTGAGGGACGGTGACGAGGTCGCCTCTCGCGCGGTTGAGTGTGTCGCCGCCCTCGATGCTGACGGCCTCGACCTCGATCACGATGCCTTCGGGCAGGCAGGCCGGGTCTTCGACATCCTCGTATTTGAAAACGCCGGGCGGGCCGTTCTCGTAATAGACGGCAGCTTTCATTTTCTTCCTCCCTGTACTGAGTTTGCGTATCGGCGCTATATCGGTGTCCGGGGTGCGATGCGCAAGTGTCTTGACGCGAGCCTTCTTTGCGCGCATGTCGAAAGGGTCAGATGGCCGGATGGCCGCTGCATTCGTGCAGAGGAAAGTCCGGGCTCCACGGAAACACGGTGCCGGATAACGTCCGGCGGGGGCGACCCCAGGGAAAGTGCCACAGAAAGCAAACCGCCGGACCCAGGTCCGGTAAGGGTGAAAGGGTGCGGTAAGAGCGCACCGCGCGGACGGTAACGGACGCGGCACGGCAAACCCCACCGGGAGCAAGACCAAATAGGGGCGGCA
>PHEF01000004.1 GCA_002842875.1 Alphaproteobacteria bacterium HGW-Alphaproteobacteria-3
ATCAGGCTTCATCTTCCGGCCGGCAACCCCGGCCAGCCTGCCGTCAGATGAAGCCGGAATTTACCAGCCCAGCCGGTCCAAGGTTGGGGGCAAGTTCAATGTCCAAAGGACTCTACTTCCGACTGGATGAAGGTCGTGGCTCAGGTCATGTGTCATGCCGTTTCAGACGCTCTTCAACGTCCGTCGTACACCCCGTGTAGAACTTGTCGGGATATTCAAGGCGTTGGAGGATATAGACAAAGTGCATCGCAGCGGGTCCGCCTCCGCTAAAGCTTCGGCGGGACAGCCTCCGCCCTGGCAGGCCCCGGCTTGCCCAGCCGAAGCCCGTCAGGGCGGAGGCTGGCTGGGGGACTAGGATTCGAACCTAGACTGGCGGAGTCAGAGTCCGCTGTCCTACCGTTAGACGATCCCCCAAAGCGCCGTTCAGGGCCCCGTTTGCGGCCGCTTTGCGGCCGGGTCGAGGCGCTGCGCACCTTGGCTGCGCGGGCGAAACTTAGTCGCCGGGCCTGCGTTCGTCAACACTTGGGGCTCAGTGCAATTCCAGGCCCGCCAGATCGCCGCTGCTGCGCCAATCCTCCAGAATCTTGATGAAGGCAATGGACCCGCCGCCGAAGGGGCCGTTGCGAATCGCCGCCTCGGAGGGCTGGCCTTCATTGTTGTAATAGCCGGGCGTGCATTCCTCCAGGAAGCGCTTGTTGAAGACCGAGGCCTTGAGCACCGTGTCGAGCCAGTTCGCCTCGGCCTCCTGCGTCGTTTCGACGACGCGGGCCTGCCGGTCGATGCACTGTTTGACGATATAGGACAGGTGCTTCGACTGCTCGTTCAGCATATGCGGATAGTTGGCCGTGAAGCCCGCCTGCGCATTGCTGACGATGAAGCAATTCGGAAAGCCCCGCGTGTGCATGCCGTGGAGGGAGGAGACGCCGTCCTTCCATTTGCCGGTGAGCGTTTCGCCGCCGCGTCCGTAAATCTCGAAACCGGCACGACGCGTATAGCCCGTGCCGACCTCGAAGCCCGTCGCGTAGATGAGGCAGTCGATCTCGTATTCCTTGCCGTTCGCAACCACCGCATTTTCCGCGATGCGCTCAACGCCCCTGCCCTGCGTGTCGACGAGATGAACATTCGGACGGTTGAAGGCCGCCAGATACTCGTCGTGGAAGCAGGGACGCTTGCAGAACTGGTTGTACCAGGGCTTGAGCGCTTCGGCGGTCGAGCTGTCGCGAACGACTTCCTCGACGCGTTTGCGGATCGACTCCATTTTCTGGAAATCGGCGAGTTGAACGATCTCGGCCATTTCAGACGGCGAGCGGCCATCGACCTTCTTGCGCGCCATGACAAGGAGGTTGCCGATGATGTCGGTCCAGCCGTCATTGACGAGATTTTCTTCCTGGAACCCGCCGGAAACGAGCGTGTTGAAATTGTCCATCCGGTATTGTTGCCAGCCGGGCTCGAGCGTCTTCACCCATTCGCGGTCGGTCGGCCTGTTGTTGCGAATGTCGATGGAGGATGGCGTGCGCTGGAAGACATAGAGTTCCTTCGCATGTGCGCCAAGATGCGGCACGCATTGCACCGCCGTGGCGCCCGTGCCGACGATGCCGACACGCTTGTCCTTCAGCTTCTCGAGACCGCCGTTGCAATCGCCGCCCGTGTAGTCGTAGTCCCAGCGGCTTGTGTGGAAGGAATGACCCATGAAACCTTCGATGCCCGGAATGCCCGGAAGCTTGGGGCGGTGAAGCGGGCCGCTCGCCGTGACGACGAAACGCGCCCTGATGGCATCGCCGCGGTTCGTGTGCACGATCCAGCGGGCAATCTCATCGTCCCAGCGAAGCTCTGTCGCTTCCGTCTGGAACAGGGCATCGCGATAAAGATCGAAGTGCCGGCCGATGGCCTGGCTGTGGGCGAGAATTTCCGCGGCTTTTGAATATTTCTCGACCGGCATGTAGCCGACCTCTTCGAGGAGCGGCAGATAGATGTAGGATTCGATATCGCAGGCGGCGCCCGGATATCGGTTCCAGTACCAGGTGCCGCCGAAATCGCCGCCCTTCTCGATCATGCGGACGCTTTCGACACCCGCCTCGCGCAGACGCGCGCCAGCGAGCAGGCCACCGAAACCGCCGCCAACCACGACAACATCGACCTCGTCGCTCAACGCCGCACGGGCAAACCCCGGCTCGACATAAGGGTCTTCGAGATAGTGAGCGAACTGTCCCTTGATCTCGACATATTGCTCATTGGCATCCCGGCGCAGGCGCTTGTCGCGCTCGGCGCGGTATTTTGCCTTGAGCGCGGCCGGATCGAACCCAAGTTCGGACGGGTTGTTCGCCTGCGCGCCGTTGCTCTCTGCCTTGTCCGACATTTCTTCCCTCGTCTGTCCGCCGCCTTCTCATGTGCGGCCATCCGGGCCTTGGGCCCTGTGTTTGATGAGGATGATAAGGGCGTCTTACTATCTGTCAAAAGCGCATGAAAGCCACGAGGGTTTCGCGACGTCATGCGGTGCGGCAACAAGGCGTCGAATGGCAATCGGGCCCCGCCTTCCGGCGGAGCCCGACATGCATCGACGCCCTCGCGAGCGGATCAACCGTAGCGGTAAGGAGCACCGGCCTTGCGCATGGTGTCGGCGTAGTTCTTCAGAATTTCCACGACTCGCGCATTGCGCTCGCTCTTCTGGGCAATCTCGTCCCAGAACTTGCGTGCTTCGTCTTCGACCACCTGCCACTCGGACTCGGGGATCGTTGTGAGTTCGAGCTTGCCGCCGGTGACGCGATAGTTCGCCTCGCCCCACCAATACCAATGCTGGCGGTAGTAGTGCGAGCTGTCGATGGTGAGCTTGAAGAGCGTTTTCAGATGCTCCGGCAGCGCCTCCCACTTCTCGGTGTTGGCGATATAGGAACCCGCCCATGCACCGGAGATGTTGTTGGTGAGGTAGTACTTGTTGATGTCGGCCCAACCGACTGTGTAGGCCTCGGTTACGCCGCTCCAGGCCACGCCATCGAGTTCATTGGTCTGGATGGCAACTTCGATGTCTTCCCAGGGCAGCGTTACCGGCACGACGCCGAAGCGTTCGAGGAACTTGCCGCCTGTCGGGAAGGTGAAAACGCGCAGGCCCTTGAGATCGGCAACCGTCCGGATCGGCTTTGTCGTCACGAAGTTGCAGGGATCCCATGAACCGGCGCTGAGCCAGGTAACGCCTGGAACTTCCGCGTAGGCTTCTTCCCAAATTTCGCGAAGACCATACCATTCCCAAAGCACCGGCACGTCGAGGCTGTAGCGCGAGCCGAAGGGGAAATAGGCACCGAAGACCGATACGTCGATGGGTGCCGCCATCGAGTCGTCGTCGCTCTGCGCCGCGTCGATCGTGCCGTTCTGGACGGCGCGAAACAATTCGCCCTGAGGCACGAGCTGGTCGGCGGTGAAGAGTTCGATCGTCATCTCGCCGTTCGCCGCCGTGTTGAAGGCATCGATCGACGGCTTGATCACATGTTCGGCAAGGGCCGGACCCGCATAGGTCTGGAGACGCCACTTTATCGGCGACTGCGCCCGGACGATGCCGGGAGCAGCAAGCGTGGACGCGCCTACGGCCGCAACGCCGACACCCGCCTTCTTCAGGAAGTCGCGTTTGTTGATTTTCTTGGGATCGTCAGTCATTTGAAAGGTTCCTTCTTCTCTGGATGGTTTCGGGTCGTTTCCGGCTCCACAGCCAGACCCGGCCCACACGCACGAAGAAATCCGTTACTGTATTACCAGCCCATGTTTCTCTCGCACCTCCTATCGCCCGGCATACATATTGGGCAACCAAAGGGCGAGCTGCGGAAAGGCCATCACGATCGCAATGGTGATCAGCATGAGCACCACGAACGGTACGATTGAGCGGTAGATATCCACAAGGGTTATCTCCGGTGGCGCCATGGCGCGCATCAGGAAGAGATTGTAGCCAAAGGGCGGCGTTATGTAGGCGACCTGACAGGTAATGACATAGAGAACGCCGAACCAGATCGGGTCGAAGCCGAGGCTTCTGACAAGGGGGATGTAGAGCGGCGCGACGATGACCAGCATCGCCGTGTCATCGAGAAACATGCCGAGGACCACAAAGGAAATCATCATCATGATGAGCACTTCCCAGGGGCCCAGATCCCAGGTGTCGAGCAGGAGTATCTTGATCGCATTCTTTGCGCCGAGACCGTCGTAGACGGCTCCGAAGCAGAGCGCTGCCAGAATGATCCACATGAACATGCAGGTGATGCTGAGCGTCTGCCGCATCGTGTCGTCCATCACGCGCCATGTGAGGCGGCGCTTCCACAATGCCGTCAAAGTCGCCGCCGTCGCGCCCACTGCGGAGCTCTCCACCAGGCTCGTGACGCCGGTGAAGAAGAGCCCCATCATCGACGCGAAAATCAGGATTGGCGCCACGCCCGCCTTCAGCAGGCTGAGTTTTTCTCCCCACGTCACCTTCGCGAGTTCCTCCGCGGGAAGCGGGGGGCCGAGTTCCGGATTTCTTCTGCAGCGAAAATAAATGTAGATGCCGAAGAGCGCGGCCATCAGGAGGCCGGGGATAACGCCGGCGAGCCAGAGTTGCAGCACGGGCTGGCGCGCGATCATCGCATAAAGGACCAGAACGACGCTTGGCGGAATGAGAATGCCGAGCGAGCTGCCGGCCTGAATAACACCCGTGACCATGACCTTGTCGTAGCCGCGCCTCAGCAATTCGGGCAAGGCAACGCTGGCGCCGATCGCCATGCCTGCGACGCTGAGGCCATTCATGGCCGAGATGACAACCATGAGACCGATCGTGCCGAGCGCCAGACCGCCTTTCAGCGACCCCATCCAGACGTGGAACATGCGATAGAGATCGCTCGCAATGCCCGACTCCGAGAGCATGTAGCCCATGTAGATGAAGAGCGGCAAAGTGAGCAGCGGGTACCAGTTCAAAACCTGGAAGCTGGCGTTGAACGGCATCTCGGAGGCACCGTCCCCCCAAAGGAGCAATGCCGCCGCCGCAGCCACGAATCCGATGGCGCCGAAGACCCGCTGACCGGTGAGCAGCATCACCATAAGCGAAGAGAACATCAGCAGCGTGATGAGTTCGTAACTCATTCGATTTCCTCGCCACGCGCGCGCGCCACATCCTTGAAGAAAAAGGCTATCGCCTGCAGCAGCATGAGGCCCACGCCGACCGTCATGATGAGCTTGATCGGCCAGAGCGGCGGCGCCCAGGCGGTGTAGTTCACCTGCCCGTAGGTGATGGCATACTCCGTGCTCGACATGCCGCCGATCAGCAATACGACGAGATAGAAGACCAGGAAGAACGACGTGATCGTATCCGTGAACGCTCTCTTCTTCGGCGAAAGGCGGCTGTAGAGCAGATCCATTCTCACATGCGAATTGATCTGCATCGAATAGCCGCCGCCCAGCAAGTAATAGGCGGCGAGCAGAAACTGCCCCATCTCCATGACCCAGGAGATCGGCACGTTGAAGACGGTGCGGGAGATGGAGGCGTAGAGCAGTATGCCTATCATCACAAAGATCAGCAGCATGACAATCCGGCCGACCACGCGGTTCACGGCCTCGACATACCGGACGTATACTCTGGCTGCTCTTGGCAAGATGCCTCTTTCGCTTGGATCGGCATTGGGTTGAACGCTGCCGATGGCCCCCCCGGCATGCGACCAGCCCTCAGGCGGGACTACTCGACGTCTTTATGAAGGCTGCACGGATTGGGGCGCCAAGGCAACCGGGGACGCAACGTCCCGGCCAAAAAAAAGCGATCGTCCCCTCGCCCATTCGGCACGCTGCGCCGGGATGATCACTTAAGGAGCAGCGTGACGGATTGCCGGGCAGGGCCTGCCAAACCGGCGGGCAGCCCCTAGCGCGTCACGCGGGCGAAGGCGAGCCCGCCAAGCGCGCCCGCGATCATCTGCGCGATGAACCCGAGGGCGGTTCGCGCGCCTGCAATCGGCGTGATCTCGTAAACCGTGCCCATCGCCGTCAGCGCGACGGCAAGCGCAACCGCGCCGGCCACACCATAGACGAGATATCGCTGCGTGCGGGCGTACCGGTAGACGAGCGCTGCGGCGGCCATGGCAACGAGGAAACCGATTGCAACGATAAGACCGAACATCGGTCCCATGCCCGCGATATCGTGCATCGTCGTGGACAGACGATCCGAAACGGGAATTTCAATGCCGAGCTCCGTCAGCCCGGCAAGAACGAATTGCGTATGCGCAATCGAGGCCAGCACGGTCGCCACGATCACGGCCAGGACAAATCCCGGCACAATCTTCACGATACGCATTTCCCCCCTCATTTCTTTCAATCGCCATATCGAGGTATGATTGCACAGAATAACAGCAGTTGGGACGGGAAACAGCCGATGGTGAAGCGGGTATTCGCGAAGGGGGCGCTGGCAGCGGCCGCGGTGTCGATTCTTCTGCCAGGCGTGGCGGAAGCGCAGGACGAGGCGCCCAACGCCGGACCCTACAAGATTACCGCCGTTGCCGAGGGGCTCGATCATCCGTGGAATCTCACATTCATGCCGGACGGGTCGATCCTTATCGTCCAGTTGCCGGGTGAAATTCGCGTGCTTCGGGACGGCATACTGGCGCCTGAGCCGGTGGCCGGCGTGCCCGCGGTCTTTTTCAAGAGCCAGGGCGGGCTCTTCAACGTACTGCCGGATCCCGACTTCGCCGAGAATGGATATGTCTATCTTTCCTATGCGCATGGTACGCCGGGAGAGAACGGCACGCGCGTTGCCCGTGCACGCTTCGACGGTCAAGCGCTGAGCGAGATCGAAGTCATCTTCGACGCTACGCCAAAGAAAGATACGCCGGTCCATTATGGCGGCGTGATGAGCTTCCTGCCCGACGGAACATTGCTCGTCGCTGTGGGCGACGGCTTCGACTATCGCGAGCAAGCGCAACGCCTCGACAGCAATCTCGGCAAGATCGTGCGCATCAATCGCGACGGCAGCATTCCGGCGGATAACCCTTTCGCCGGACAGGAAGGCGCGCGTCCGGAAATCTGGAGCTACGGACACCGCAACATTCAGGGGCTGATTTACGACGACACCTCGGGGCGCGTCATCGAACACGAGCACGGACCGCAGGGCGGCGACGAAATCAACATCATCGAGCCCGGCAAGAATTACGGCTGGCCCGTCATCACCTGGGGCATCGACTATTCCGGTGCGCGGATTTCGCCCTATACGGAATATGAAGGGATGGAGCAGCCCCTGCTCCACTGGACGCCGTCGATCGCGCCCTGCGGCTTTACGCTTTATCGCGGCGCCGTGTTTCCCGAATGGGAAGGCGACCTTTTCGTCGGCGCGCTCGCAGGACAGCATGTGCGGCGGGTCGACATGGAAAATGGCGAGGTCGTGGCGCAGGAAGAACTCTTCGCCGATCTCGGCAAACGCATTCGCGATGTGGCGACAGGACCGGACGGTTATCTCTATCTGGTGACGGATGGAGAGGACGGATCGGTGCTGCGGGTCGCGCCGGCGCAATAACGCTGCATCTGACAGGATATTGCCTCGACTCGTTCTACGGCGAGAATGCTCTCTTATCTGGCGGTTCGGGATGAGGAACGCCCGGACCGCAGACAACTGCAAGTGCATCAACCGTCTGATGGACGGGATTTCAGCTCAACAATTATCGGCAAGAAATCGGACTGGATTCCAGCCGGATACCGATATGGTTGAGTCCGAATGATGGCATTCGCAAAGGCCTGATCCAGGGTCTTGAAGCCGCTCGACCTCATCAACCGCAGGCTTGTGATCTTGCCCGAGCGGTGAATGATGACCTCGAACTCGGACGATCCTTGGAGGTCCGTCGTTTCCGCCTGATTGACATTGGCGAGGATGGCGTCGCGCATGCGGTTGAAATATTCATTCGCCCCGCCGGAGCTGCGCGCGGCCTGTTGCTCGCGGCTCGATGCGTCGGGCTTTCCCGAACGGATATCGAAGCCGGGAAGGATGGTTTGAGCCCAGCCGGGGATGTCTTCCTTGGTCTGCTTTTTCTGTTCCCTTGTCGTCTTTTCGTCCGGCTCCGGCTTGTCTTCCTTCGAATCCGTCTGGAGAGGGCTATCGTCCGGCTCGGTATCGAGCCCGGCCGGTGCTTCGGTATCCTCGCCGGAACGGGAGAAGGGCGTGATCTCGGGAGCTTCCCGCTGAGGTTCAGGCTGTGGCTCCGGCTGTGGCTGTGGCTCGGGCTCTGGCTGCTGCGGTTCCGGCTGCGGTTCCTGCACAAGGTCGACCGAGATGGCGGGCGGATCGGCGGGAGGTGTGGCAACCGGCGCGCGCAGGATGAAGGACAGGATCACGATGAGATTGATGAGGAGCGCGAGACCGACCGCGATGCCGAGTTCGCTCCAGACCTTCTGACGCGGCGGGGGCGGCGGCACGACATGAAACGTATTGCGGAGCAATCCGTCATCCGCAGCCGGGGCACTGCCGCTCACTGTCGTTGTACTCATTATCCTGCCCGGCTTCCGGCATTTTTGCGGCCGGTGCTTACCTTCGGCCCTCACCGGACGACATTAACAGGCGGCGCGCCTTCGTGGCAGGGGTGATGCGATCACAACACATCACGGATCGATACGCGTGCCGGAGCGGCCAGACAGAATGTCCGCCGCCTTGCCCAAAGCGCCAATGAAGGCGGGGCGGCCTGTCGCCAGGGCGAAGTCGCGGGCGGCCTCGATCTTCGGCCCCATCGAGCCCGCGGCGAAGGTGGCGGGGTCGAGCGTCCGGGCGGAGACGGCTTCGATGCGCGTTTGCTCGGGCGTGCCCCAGGCTTCGTAGACGCCGTCCACATCCGTGAGGATCAGCAAACAGCCGGCATCGAGATCCGTTGCGAGGAGGCAGGCCGCGAGGTCCTTGTCGATGACGGCTTCGACGCCTTCCGGCGCCCCCGACGGACCGGGCCGGACGGGGATGCCCCCGCCGCCGGCGCAAACGACGAGGTATCCGCCTTCGACGAGGCGGCGGATCGCGGCAAGTTGCACGATCCGGCGTGGCGCTGGCGAGGCAACGACACGGCGCCAGGCTTTGCCGCCCGGGCCATCCGGCGCGACGGTCCAGCCGCGTTCGGCGGCGAGCGCCCTCGCCGTCTTCTCGTCGTAGACGGGACCGATGGGTTTCGACGGCTTTGCGAAGGCGGGGTCGGCGGGATCGACCAGCGTTTGCGTGAGCACGGTCACGATTTCGCGCTCCGGAAGCGCACGGCGCATCGCCTCCTCGATGACATAACCGATCATGCCCTGCGATTCCGCGCCGAGCACATCGAGCGGGTAAGGCGGCGCGTCCTTGTAGGCGTCGGCTTCAAGGGCGAGGAGGCCGACCTGCGGGCCGTTGCCATGCACGAGCACGACCTCATGCTCGCGGGCGAGCGCGGCAAGCGCCGCTGCCGCTTGTCCCATGTTGCGGCGTTGTTCGCCGATGCCGAGCGTGTCGCCGCGTTTCAGGAGAGCGTTTCCGCCAATGGCAACGAGGATGCGCATCGCTCAGACACCCGCGCGGGGCAAGGGTTGCTGCTGCGTGATGCAGTGGATGTTGCCGCCACCGAGGAGAATTTCGCGCGCGGGAACGGCGATCACCTTACGGTCCGGAAAGAGCGCGGCGATCTGCTTGCGCGCCGGTTCATCATGGGCATCGCCGAAGGCGGGCATCACGATCGTGCCGTTCGCGATGTAGAAGTTGATGTAGGAGGCGGCGAGACGCATGCCTTCGGTGCGGGGCTGGGTTCCCTCCACGATGTCGATGCCGCTGCTCTCCTCCGCCGTGATATGGACGGGGTCCGGTTGGTGGATGCGGTGAATTTCCAGTTTGCGGCCCTTGGCATCCGTCGCGGCCGAAAGACGCTCGAAAGCATCCTGTGAAATCTCGTATTGAGGATCGCTCCGGTCGTCCGTCCAGGTCAACGCAACGACGCCGGGGCGCACAAAGCAGGCGAGATTGTCGATGTGGCCGCTCGTCTCGTCCTCATGGACGCCGCGGCCGAGCCATATGAATTTTTCCAGGCCAAGATAATCCGCGAGCACATGCTCGATCTCTTCGCGCGTCATGCCGGGATTGCGGTTCGGATTGAGGAGGCATTCCTCCGTGGTGAGGAGCGTGCCCTGGCCATCGGCATGGATGGAGCCGCCTTCGAGAATAATGGGCGCGCGGTAGCGCTCGACGCGTTCGATCTCGGCTGCCTTGGCGGCGACGAGATCGTCCTGGTCCCAGGGGAAATAGAGACCGCCATCGAGACCGCCCCAGGCATTGAATATCCAGTCGATGGCGCGGACACCGCCTTTGCCGTCCACGACGAAAGTGGGACCGCAGTCACGCATCCATGAATCGTCATTCGATATTTCCACGACGCGAATTTCCGGTGCGAGCACGGCGCGGGCATTCGAGAACTGGCGGGGCGAAGCGCCGATCGTTACCGGTTCGCCGGTTGCAATGGCGGCGGCGACGGCGGCGAAGGCGTGCTGCGCGGGCTTTGCGCCGAGGCGCCAATTGTCCGGCCGTTCGGGCCAGAGCATCCATGTGCCGGCATGGGGCTCGAACTCGGCAGGCATGCGGAAGCCATCCGCCCGGGGCGTCGTTGCCAATGTTCGCACCATTCGAAAACTCCCGACAGAATGAAGCGGCGACGCCTTGAGCGCCGCCGCCCGATTTTACCACATGACTCAGGCGGTGTGCTTGCGCCCGCCCCAGCGAACCAATCCTTCGCCGATTACCACGGTGACGACGACGCCGATGGCAATGGAGATGGCATAGGTCATGTCGAACTCGCCCGGCGTGTAGATGAAGAAGACGATCGCCTGCAGGATGAAGAGCATGCAGAGGATCGCAAGAACGAGGGCGCCGCCCTGCCCGCCCGGTACGCGATAGGGGCGCGGCGTGGCCGGGTCGATTGCCCGCAGCCGCAGGAAGGCCGCGAACATGATGAGATAGGGCAGCAGGAAGACGATGGAGGAGAAGGCGAAGAGCGTCCAGAAGAGGTCTTCCGCATCCGCCGCAAGGAAACCGTAGATCACAATGACGACGGTCGTCACCACGCCGGTGACGATGGCGGCGCTTGCGGGCGTGCGATGAACCGCATGGAGCCGGGCAAACATCGCCGGAAGATTGCCGTCGAGCGCGGCCTCGGCGGCCGAACGGTTCGCACCCATGGTCCAGGTGACCATGTTGGCGAGGAAGGAATAGAGCGCCATGAGACCGAGGAGAACGACGAAGGTGCCGCCCGCTCCGCCTTCGCCGAGGAGGACGCGCAAGGTATCGACGATGCCGCTGACAAGGTCGATTTCGTCGAGCGGCAGGGCAATGAGGATGCCGATGGTCGCGAAGAGGTAGAAGGCGGCAATCAGGATGCCGGAGAGAGCGATGGTGAGGGGCACGTCGCGGGCGGGATTCTTCATCTCTGCGCTGGCGCCCGACATGAGCTCGAAGCCCATGAAGTTGTAGACGATGACCGGCAGGAAGGCGAGCGACGCCCCCCAGCTCGGCGTCATGCTGGAGAGGGTGAGCTCGTTTGCGACACCGTGGTTTGCGGCATAGACGAAGCCGCCGATGCCGATGACGAGCATGATCGCGACCTTGAAGATGGCGCCGAGGTTGGGCACCCATTTGCCGATGTCGAGGCGGACGATGTTGACCCAGACCGTGAGCCAGGTGAGCGCCACAGCGATGGCGATCTGCGGCCAGAGTTCAAGTTCCGGCATGAAGAGCGCTGCGAAGATGCCGGCGAAGAGAATGAAGACGGAGGGCTGCCAGAGCGCGACATTGATCCACCACAGCCATGCGGTCCGTCCTCCCCAGCGCGCGCCGAAGGCACGGCGGACCCAGGCGTAAATGCCGCCCTGATCCGGGTAGGCGCTGCCGAGTTCAGCCGTGATCAGGCCGTAGGGGATGAAGAAAAAAACCATCGTGAATATCCACCAGAAGACGGATTGCGGGCCGATGGCCGCGGATGCCGCTAGCTGGTCGATGACGAGAATGGCGCAGACGGTGAACAGTGTCAGGTCGAGACCGCGCATGACCTTCTTGTAGCCACGCGGATTGGCGGCGGATTGATCGGTCATCATTTTCTCCCGGTAAGATTGAACCTGTTACGCGTGGTACAAGCCGCTCTAGTCACGGCGAGATCAGAAGAAGTCGGTCAGGAAGTCCTCGACCAACCCCCGGTGACGGGCGAGAAGGGCTTCCGAGGGGCGCTTCATGCGGGGATAGACGAACCAGACAAGGAGCGCCTTCTCCGTGTGCAGCCTGTTTTCGGACTGATCGAGGATGACGGACTGGGGACCGTCCATGACTTCATCCGTCGCCTCGACACCGCGCGAGGCGGGAAGGCAGTGCATGAAGCGGGCGGTGGCCGGGGCCTTTGCCATGAGGCCGGCATTGACCTGGAATTTCGGCATGAAGGCGGCGCTGCGTTCGGGTATCTCGCTTTCCTGGCCAACCCACCACCAGAGATCGGTGTAGATGAAATCGGCGCCGGCGACGGCAGCGGCGGGGTCTTCGGTGAACGCTATCGTTGCGCCGGATTCCGCGCAGGCGTTCTTCACCATGGCACGGTGCACTTCGGAAACCTGGTACTTCGCGGGCGCGGCCTGCGTGAAGGATATGCCCAGACGGGCACATATGAACATGAGCGAGACGCAGACATTGGTCGCGTCGCCGACAAAGACGAGCTTGAAGTCTTCGAGTTTCTTACCTTTCGGCGCATGCTCCGTCATGGTGAAGACGTCGCAGAGGACCTGCGTCGGGTGGTTGAAATCGGTGAGGCCGTTGATGATGGGAACGGTCGCGTATTTCGCGAGATCGAGGACCGTCTGGTGCTTCAGCGTGCGGGCCTCGATGACGTCAACCATGCGGGAGACGACGCGCGCTGTATCCGCGATCGACTCACGGGCGCCGAGATGGATTTCGCCGGGGCGCAGATAAAGCGCGTGACCGCCGAGCTTGGTCATCGCGACTTCAAAGGAGACGCGGGTGCGGGTCGAGGGTTCCTCGAAGATCATCCCCAGAGAGGCACCGTTCAAAAGCCTCGGACAGGCACCGTCCTTGTCGGCACGTTTGAGCAGGGCTGTCAGCTCCATCATGCGGAGCAGCTCTTCCTTCGAGAAGTCGAGTATCTGAACGAAATGGCGCAGCATCAAGGGGCCCCTCTTTACGTGCGGGAGAACTGGCCCGATTATCCCTGCTTCGGCCCGCCACCGATTTGATCGAGCGCAATGCGGTTTCGGCTCGCGGGTCACGGCTGGCGACAAAGTGACGCAAAAGGGCCTGCCCTGAAGTATCGGATAAAACGATGACACAACTGACAGTTGCCGCCACGCAAATGGCTTGCGGTCACGACCGGGATGAAAACATCGCGCGGGCGGAGAAGCTCGTCCATGCCGCCGCGGAACGAGGCGCGGGCGTGATTCTGCTACAGGAGCTCTTCGAGACCCCCTATTTCTGCAAGGATACCGAGCCGGAGCTGATGCATCTCGCCGTGCCGGTGAGCGACAATCCTGCGGTGCAGCATTTTTGCTCCATTTCGGCGAAGTACGAAGCGGTGCTTCCCATCTCGATCTATGAGCGCGCAAACAATGCGCAGTACAACTCGCTCGTGATGATCGACAATGGCGAGATTCTGGGCGTCTATCGCAAGTCGCATATTCCAGACGGACCGGGCTATCGCGAAAAATACTATTTCAGTCCGGGCGATACGGGCTTCCATGTCTGGAACACGCGGCGCGGCCGCGTCGGCGCCGCCATCTGCTGGGATCAGTGGTTTCCGGAGACGGCGCGCATTCTCACGCTGAAGGGCGCGGATGTGGTCCTCTACCCGACCGCCATCGGCTCGGAGCCGCATGACGAGACGATCCATTCCCGCGACCATTGGCAGCGGACGATGCAGGGGCATTCCGCGGCGAACCTCGTGCCTATCGTCGCCTCGAACCGCATCGGCCGCGAAGAAGGAAAGAGCTGCGCCATCACCTTTTACGGGTCCTCATTCATCACCGATGCGACGGGTGCGAAGGTCGCGGAAGCGAGCGAGCATGAGGAAGACGTTCTCACGGCAACATTCGACATCGAGCAGAACAGGCGGCAGCGCGTGAACTGGGGCGTGTTCCGCGACCGCCGGCCGGAGCTCTATGGCGATATCCTGACGCTGGACGGCACGCAGCGGCGCTAACCCCTCCGCCACGACAGCCAATGGCGGCCGGATCAGGGCGCCGCGGAAGTCTCTATCGTGCGGAAGCCGAGATGCGTTGTCGCGAGATCGGCCTCCTGCGGTTGGCGCGCGCCCGGCCTGTAGCGAAGGCAATATGACGGCGCACATAACCATGAACCGCCCTTGATGACGCGAGTGCCCGGCGCGCCCTCATAAGCGTCGGCGGTCCACTCCCAGAGATTTCCGATCATGTCATAAAGGCCGAGTGCATTCGGTTCGAAGCAACCGACCGGCGCGATGCCGGCGAAGCCATCTTCGGCTTCGTTGATGACGGGGAAGATGCCCTGCCATGTGTTCGCCTCGCGGGGCTGGGTGCGCGAGCTCGGCGCATCCGGGTCCGCCGCGCGCGCGGCCCATTCCCACTGCGCTTCGGAGGGAAGCACCCTTCCCTTCCATTCCGCATAGGCGCGCGCGTCCTCATGGGCGATGGCGGTGACGGGAAACCGTTCGCGGCCCTCGATCGACGTATCCGGGCCACCCGGATGCCGCCAGTTCGCGCCCGGCACATATTGCCACCATTGCGAGATGTCGCCCATTCCGCTCACGTCGTTGGGCATGATGAAGACGACCGCACCGGGCTTCTGCATTTCAGGCGGCAGACCCGGATGAGCGACCGTATCGACCGGACGCTCGGGAACGGTGACGTAACCCGTGGCATCGACGAAGGCCGCAAACTCGGCATTTGTGACTTCCGTCCTGTCCATCCAGAACCCTTCCACGGTCGCCTCGCGAAGAGGTTCCTCCTCCGGATAGAAGGTGTCGCCCATGGTGAAGGTGCCGCCCGGCACCCAGACCATGCCAGCGCGGGCCGCCGGGGCGCCGGCGGAAGGCGGAAGGCAGCTCATCCGTTCCGCTTCCGCGAGACGCGACGCCTCCCTGCCACCCTGCATCCACAGGTTTGCGCCCGCCGCCCCAAGGGCGACGAGCACAAGCAGGACACTGCCGGCGATCCAACGCGCCTTCACGAGCGATACCGTTCAGTTCGCCCAGAAGACAAAGTCGTCTTCCGGTCCGCGCGGCGCACCGCCGAGCGGCCTGTCGATCATCATCGGCGCCTCGACGAGCGCAGGCCAGATCGGCTCCGCCTGCTCACCGTCGATTTCCTCGAGCGCGGTCATCATCTCCGCGAGCTTCTCCGGGTTGTCGCCGGCCAGGTTTACCCGTTCCGTCGGATCCTTCGCGAGATTGAACAGCCAGTTCTTCTTCGGCCGCTCGGAGACCTGAAGTTTCCAGTCTCCCTTCAGGAGTGTCTTGTAGTGACTGGAGCGGAAGAACAGCGGACGTTCACCGAGGCCACCTTCCCAATCCGTCAGGCCGAGCAGATCGATACCGTCATAAACGCGGTCCTGAGCCACAGAAGCACCCGCCGCAGCCGCCGCGGTCGCGAAGATGTCGACATGTGCCGCACGGTGTTCGATGGTCTTTCCTTCGGGTACACGGCCGGGCCACTTCAGGAAGAAGGGCACGTGGATACCGCCCTCGAAGAAGCTCGCCTTGAAGCCGCGATAGGGGCTGTTGACGTCCGGCAGGCCGATATAGTTCGCGCCGCCATTGTCGCTCGTGAAGACCACGATGGTGTTTTCCTCGAGCCCCTGCTTCCGCAATTCGTCCAGCACAAGGCCAACGCCACGGTCGAGCGCAACGATCATCGCCGCATAGGTGCGCAGCGCGTGGTCCTCTATGTGAGAAAGATTATCGTAGTCCGCCTTCAGCGCCTGAAGCGGCGTATGCACTGCGTTGTAGGAGAGATACATGAAGAAAGGACGATTGCGGTTCGCCTGGATCGCCTTCACCGCTTCGTTGGTGAGATAGTCCGTCATGTATTCGGACGGCTCGAAACGGTCGCCGCCATTGAACTGGACTGCAAAGGGAAGATTCGCCCACAGAAATCTGTCGATCGGATCGAAATCCTGCACCGAGTTGACGACATTCGGATCGTTCTTCGGCAGGAAAAGCGATGCTCCGGGCGCGAAGCCGAGAGCTTCATCGAAACCGCGTGTCTCCGGCCGCGTCGTATCGGTACCGCCGAGATGCCATTTGCCGAGCATGAGCGTGCGGTAGCCCTGCTCCTGCAGCATTTTCGAAATGTAGATCTCGTCTTCCGGCACACTCATCCGGTCAACAGGCGGCACGTCCTTTTCGCGATCGGCGAGGTAGACTGCACCGTTTCCGGCATATGTCGCGATCGTCTCGGCGAACTGGGGCGGCGCGGGCGTGAATTCGAAGCCAAAACGCGTGGCGTAGCGGCCGGTCATGATCGCCGCGCGCGACGGCGCGCAGGTGGCGTTACCGGAGTAGCCATTCGAAAAAGCGACGCCTCTCTTCGCGATGGAGTCGATGTTCGGTGTGGGGACGATACCGCCTCCACCGAAGGAGATATCGTTGAAACCGAGATCGTCGGCAAGGATCACCACGATGTTCGGCCGACGCTCGTTCGCCGGAACGGCGGCCTCCGCCGGTCCCTGATCCCAGGTCACTTCGCGGTTCGGCTGAACGGGGTCGCGCAGATTCTCCATGATGCCAGGCAGGTAGTACCAGTAACGGTTGAAGAGGACGACGCCGACAATGGCAACGACTGCAAGCGCCGCGAGGGCAATGCCCGCGCCGCGTTTCCCGATTTTCATGATACCCGCTCCCTCTCCGTTTTAATGTTTAACATTAATAACGCGGCGGCACAAAAAAAGCAAGCGGGTCGATCGACCCGCCTGCCCGGTTTCGTTCCACCAAATGTTCAGGCAGCCGGGTGGGCCGGACTCCCGGCGCCCCGGAACCGGCGCTCAGCCCGGCGGGCGCTGGCCGTGAACGGTCGCCTCTCCGGCTCCTCATCGAGGAAGGAGCGGATCGTCGGCAAGACTTCGTCCATCTGCGACACGAGGAACAGATGTCCGCCGGAAACGGTTTCAAGGCGCGCACCGGGAATAAGCTGTGCAAGGAATTTCAGGTTCACGAGCGGCACGATCTGATCGTTCGCACCAGCGAGGATCAGTGTCGGCTGTTTGATGAATGGCAGAAACGGAAGACTCGTCCAGCCCATGCCCGCGAGCAATTGATAGAAATAACCGCGGGCCGAAGGCGCGCGCAGGCGCGTTGCATGCCCTTCCGCGCCGTCGCTCTCGTCGCCATAGAGCATTTCAAAATGGCGCAGCATGTAAGCCGGGTCCATGTAGCGCCGGGGATGAGCGAGCTTGACCAGCGCGCGGGGATTGCCCGGTACCATGAACATGCCCGCCGATGTAGCCGCGAGGATCAGGCGGTTGACGCGCTTGCCGAACTGAAAGGCGAATTGCTGCGCCATCGCGCCGCCCCACGAAACGCCAAGGACATCGACCTCGTCATAACCGAGTTCGTCGAGGATACGCGCCGCCATGCGAGCGAATTGCCACGGACGATAGGGAAGCGATGCAGCCGGCGAGCCGCCAACACCCGGCGCGTCGAATGCGATCACGTCGCGGTCGTGCAGCGCCTCGGCGAAAGGCGCAACCAGTTCGAGGTTCGCGCCGATGCCATTGAAGAAGAGAAGCGGGCGTCCCGGTCCCTTGCCTTCCCACACCGCGGTGCGGAGTATGTTCGATCCCACTCTGACGTCGCGGTATCGGGGCTTTCTGTCTTTCATTCAGCGGCTCCGGGCGTGTTCCGACTCATATCCTGAAGGCATCAGCCTAATACATATGTGCCCGGCGCGGCATCCAAAGGCTTGTATTTGCGATTTCCCAATGTTTTGGGCGCGGGCTGCGTTTCTCCCGACCGCTCGCCAAGCCATTTTCCCCAGCGTTCCCACCAGGAACCCTGCACTTCGCTTGCACTTGCGGCCCATTCATCCGCGGTCGCCGGCAAATCATCGTTAACGAAATACTTCGCCTTCGGATTGCCGGGCGGATTCAGGATCGACTGAATGTGGCCGCTGTTCGACAGGACGAATTCACGCTTGCCGCCGAGCATCTGCGTCGTGCGATAGCAGGCCTTCCAGGGCGTGATGTGGTCGGTCACGCCGCCAACAATAAAGGCATCGATGTCGACCTTTCCGATATCGATCGGTTGACCGAGAATTTGCTCCTTGCCCGGATTGGCGAAGGGCTGCGTTTCGTAGAGGGAAAGATAGTCCGAGTGCAGCGCGGCGGTGAGATTCGTCGAGTCGTTGTTCCAGAAGAGCACGTCGAAAGCGGGCGGCTTCTGCCCGTGCAGATAGTTGTTCACGACGTAGTTCCAGACAAGATCGTTCGGCCGGAGCCATGCAAAGACGCGAGACAAATCGGAGCCTTCCAGCACACCCTTCTTCGCCGATCGCTTTCGAGCCATTTCGATGCCGCGTTTCGTCACCAGAACGCCGACGTCGCTATCCTCCATGCGCGGATCGAGCACGCAGACCCAGAAGGTGACCGAGTTGATGCGCTTGTCGCCCTTCGCGGCAAGATAGCTCAGCAGTGTCGCCGTGGTGATACCACCCGAGCAACCGCCGGAAATATTCACCTTCTCCGAACCGGTAATTCCGGTGACCACCCCTAACACCTCCACAAGCGCGGCGACGTAATCGGCAAGGCCCCAATCGCGATGCTCCGGACCCGGATTGCGCCAGCTTACGACGAAGACCTGGAATCCCTGGTCGACGAGGTAACGCGACATGCTCTTCTCGGGCGTGAGGTCGAGTACATAATATTTGTTGATCTGGGGCGGCACGAAGAGAAGCGGCACAGCATGTACTTTCGCCGTCTTCGGCGTGTACTGAAGAAGCTCCAGCATCTCGGTTCGATAGACGACGGAGCCCTCCGTTGTTGCGAGGTTCTCGCCGACCTTGAAGGGTGACTTGTCGACCTGCGACGGCATGCCGTGATTGTTGCGCAGGTCGTCCAGCGCGTGACGAAGCCCCTGCACGAGCGATGCGCCGCCCGTATCGAGCGCGAGCTTCACTGCCGAAGGGTTGCCCACGAATGTGTTCGTCGGCGCGACGGCGTCGATCATGATGTCGGCGACGAGCATGGCACGGCCATGCTCAATCGG
This sequence comes from Alphaproteobacteria bacterium HGW-Alphaproteobacteria-3, assembly GCA_002842875.1. GTDB lineage: Bacteria > Pseudomonadota > Alphaproteobacteria > Parvibaculales > Parvibaculaceae > Parvibaculum. The sequence goes on from PHEF01000004.1 coordinate 19,197, forward strand.
ATCGAGCTCCAGCGACTGAATGAAGCCGTGCATCTCCGTCCGGAAAGCGAGCCAGCCCTGCATCAGGCGGCGATAGACGGGGCTCTTCTGCCAGGCGGGATCGACGAAGCGGCGATCCTTCGGCTCGGGCGCAAATTTCTGCTGGCCGCCGACAATGTCCACCATGTTGCGGCCAAAAGAGCCGATGTGCTGCATGAAGGTGAAAGGCTGGCGCACCGCGCCGCCGACGATCGACCCGATCGCGGAAAGGACGTCCTCGCGGCTGATGCCGACGATGGGACTCAATACGTTGGGCGTTTCCGCCGCTTCCTCACCGATACCCGGAACGAATTCGTCCCTCTTCCGCCGCGCCATGGGCTCCCCTCCTCTTCTTGTGTCCTCTGCCGCGACCGGCCTTCCCTCCCCGGAAGGCCTTACCGGGCCCAGCAGGCCACCATGATGCGCTGCCCAAGGGACGGCCACAAGGGGTTCAGGGCACAAAGAAAATCCGGGGGCTTACAGGCGCGTGAAACCGATGTTCCACGCGCCATATGCCTCGTGGCTAGACGGGTACGCGTGTGCCGATATTAAGTTGCCCCGCGAGACCTGCTTCGCGATGAAATTCGATCGCGTGATATTCGGACGACATGACCATTTCCATGAGGGCCGCGCGCGAAGGATATTCGACGAGGGCAATCTGGTCCCACAGCTCTTCGCATTTGCCGAGCATGAGCCCGTCGATTACGGCCGCGAAAACCATGCGGCCGCCGACCTTCGTCAGAAGCTTCGAGACCTCGATGCCATAGCGCATATAGGCTTCCTGCCCGGAAATATCCGCATCGCGTCCATCCGGATATGCGGCGCGCTCATGAAACTTGAGCAGGTTGACCATGACGACAGGCCCATCCTGATCCGTGCCGGCGTTGGCAAAGAAGGACTTGATCTGCTCGTCCGAGGGACGCACGGCGTTCTCGACTAACATTTCTGCCTTTCCTCCGGCTCCGGCGCGATTGACGCCGATCCAGCATTTATTGTAATGACATTTATTGTGTCAATTTATCGACGACATGGAAGACGCCGTCAAGGCGTCCCTCCACGGAAAGAAGCACAGAGCTCGTCGTAACCAAATTCACAAAATGGCGAGGGCTATGGCAGGATGCGCGCTCCATCGCCATTCAGGGAGACACATATGAGCATCGCGATCCGGGAATTCGTCGTGAACCGTCCGAACTACGGCCAGACGAAGTGGGTCGACAGGATGACCGAGGTCGAGAGTGGGCAGATTCTCGTCGGGATCGAGAAATTCGCGCTCACGGCAAACAACATTACCTATGCCGTCGCCGGCGACATGCTCAACTACTGGTCGTTCTTTCCCGCCGAAGAAGGCTGGGGAAAGATTCCTGTCTGGGGTTTCGCGCGGATCGTGCAGTCGAAGTGCGAGGGATTTACCGTGGGCGAACGGATCTACGGCTACCTCCCGATGGCGACGCATCTCGTGATGCAGCCCGAGAAAGTGACGGCAGGAAGCTTCCTCGACCTTTACAAGCAACGCCGCGAGCTTCACCCGGTCTACAACAGTTATACACGTGTGACGGGCGCGAGACCGCACGAAGATCTCGAGCCGGTGTTGCGCCCCCTCTACACGACATCGTTTCTGATCGACGACTGGCTTGCCGACAACGACTTCTTTGGCGCGAAGCAGGTGCTGGTGCTCAGCGCCTCGTCCAAGACGGGGCTCGGGCTCGCCTATGGTCTTCATCAGCGCCGCCCCGCGGGACCGGAGGCGGTCGGTCTCACTTCCGCGGGCAACAAGGCCTTCGTGGACGGACTCGGATACTACGACAAGGCCATGACCTATGGCGATGTCGCGACGCTCGATGCAAGCGTGCCGACGGCCGTGGTCGATTTCGCGGGCGACGGGGAGGTGCTCGCTGCTGTGCACCGGCATTTCGGCGACAAGATCGTGGAAAGCACGACGGTCGGCCTTTCCCACAAGGATGCCCCGCGCGCGCCCGCTGACCTGCCGGGCGCCCGCCCGCGCTTTTTCTTTGCCCCTGACCAGATGAAAAAGCGGACGGACGAACTGGGGCGCGATGGCTTCAACCGAAAGCTCGCGGAGAGCTGGAATGCCTTTGCGGAAGCGGCGGATGCCTGGATCACGGTGGAGCGCAGCAAGGGCGAAGACGCGATTGCGCGAGTCTATGCCGACATGCTGGCCGGCAAGATCAACCCCGCGATAGGCCACATCCTCGGCTTCAAGTGAGCGCCACAAACCAAAAACACCCGGGAGGACAAGATGACGCTCGAGACACCCCTTCTACTAAGCGGCGCACCGGGCTCGCCCTATACGCGCAAGATGCTCGCCGTGCTTCGTTACCGGCACATTCCCTATCGCTTTTTTCTCTCCGGCCACAACGTACCGAAGGGGCTGCCCGCCCCCAAGGTGGCCCTGCTGCCGACCTTCTATCTGAAGGAGGATAGCGGCGACTATCAGGCAACGGTCGACTCGACGCCGTTGATCCGCCGCTTCGAGGTGGCATTTTCCGGGCGCGAAGCGGTGCCCGCCGACCCCGTGATCGAGTTTCTCGACTATCTGCTCGAAGACTATGCCGACGAATGGCTGACCAAGGCGATGTTCCACTATCGCTGGTACTACAAGCCCGACATCGAACGGGCCGCCGCCATCCTGCCGCGCTGGCGGGGAATTTCCGCGCCGGAGGACGAAGCGTTGAAGATGGGCGAAATATTCGCCGACCGCCAGATTTCGCGTCTTTATGTCGTGGGGTCGAACGACACCACGGCGCCTGTCATCGAGGCGAGTTATCTGCGCTACCTGGACGCAATGAAGGCGCTGCTCGAAGTGCAACCCTTCCTGATGGGACAGCGGCCGGGGGGCAGCGACTTCGGCGCCTACGGACAATTGACTCAGTTGACGCATTTCGATCCAACGCCGATGGCCGAGACCCTGAAGCGGGCGCCGCGCGTCTTTGCATGGGTCGATCTCGTGGAAGACCTTTCAGGTCTCGACGCGGCTGAGGATGGCTGGATGAAGCGCGATGCCGTTCCCGAGGAAATCCGGGGGCTGCTGAAAGAGGTTGGCCGTGTCTATGTGCCGGCACTCCGCGCCAACGCCAAAGCGCTGATGGACGGTGCGGAACGGGTCGACACGGAAATCGACGGCAAGCGGTGGGTGCAGCAACCGTTCCCCTACCAGGGAAAGTGCCTGCAGTGGCTACGCGAGAAGCGTGCAAGTCTCGTCACGAAGGACCGGCAAGCAGTGGACGACATTCTCGCCGGTACGGGATGCGAGAAGCTCTTCGAGACCCGATGAGGCTCTAGCGCTTCGCACCGATGAGAGGCGCGGCCGCCGCCTCGACCACACGCCTTGCCTGCGAGATGGAGAGGCGCTGGTCGACGCGGAGGCGGCGCCAGAAATCGAAGCTGAGAACGGCATCGAGCGCATCCACGAGCACGCGATCCTTGCGGACGGCTGCCGGGAGCGCGGAACGCATGATGTCGCGAAACGCGATGTTCATACGCGCGCGATCATCGACCAGGAAGGGTGAGCGGTGCGCATTCATGTCGGCGGCGACACGGAAAGGCATGATGCGCTCGAAGAGCTTCGCCCGGCGGTCGATCATTTCCTCAAGGATTTCGTCCACTGTGCCTGAGGGCGGCGGGAGCTCGAGCATCGGTGCCACATCGACCAGGATCAGGTCGCCGATCTCGCGATAAAGACTCTCCATGTCGTCGAAATGACGGAAGACGCTTCTGAGGCCGACATCTGCGCGCGCGGCGACTTCCTCAGCGCGCGGAGAGACAGTGCCTTCCCGGATCAGATCGCGCATCGCTTCGACGATACGACGGCGGCTGGCGGCGCTGCGAAGGCGGCGCCCATCCTGTTTTTTCTGGGGTTGGGAAGCAGGCATGTCGGGGGTACTCGCGGAAGAATTCTGGCCTCGCAACCATCATCCCAAAGCGGAGAGATAAAAGCTACCGGTGTATGACCCCGGGAAGGCGAAATGGCGTCAGGCCTGCTCTTTCTCGAGCGCGCGCCTTATCCTGCGCAGGGTGACCCGCCGTGACTTGTCGTCCGCCGCCTTGTCCAGCATCTCGGTCAGGTCGAGCCAGAGGCCGGACAGGTCGTTGTGCCAGTCCGGACGCCCGACGACCTCCGGCTGCAAGCGCCGCGGCGCGGGCCGCTCACGCGTTTCGGGTGTTTCGGCGAGGAGATCGAAGACGGCATCGAGCTCGGGCGCGAAGATGCGCTCGCCGTCGAGACCCCGGCTTGAGAGACGTTCATGCAATCCGGCTATTTCGTCTTCCTCACCGTGAACAAGGATGATGCCGCGCGAAACGGGGCCGCGCTCTTCGACCCAGCGGGCGAGGCCCGGTCCATCCGCATGGCCCGAATAAATATCGAGCGTCCGGATGCTCGCGCGAACTTTCACTTCCTCACCCTGTATGCGAACGGCCTTGGCACCATTCTGCAGGATGCGTCCAAGCGTTCCCTCCGCCTGGAACCCGACCATGAGAACCGTCGCATTGGCACGCCAGAGATTGTTCTTCAGGTGGTGGCGGATGCGGCCTGCATCGCACATACCGCTGGCAGCGACGATGACGTGGCTGCCGTCAATCCGTTCGATCATCATGCTTTCCTGCGCGGACTCGGTTGTGCGCAAGATGGGAGAGCGCATGGCATGGCGGAAGGCGGCTCCGTCCTCCAGTTCGTGCGCATGATCGATGAAGACATCCGTGGCCCGAATGGCAAGCGGGGAGTCGAGGAAGATCGGCACTTGCGGAATGCGCCGCTCGTGAACGAGAGCCAGAAGATCAGACAAAAGCTCCTGGGTGCGCTCAACCGCAAATGAGGGAACGATGAGCACGCCATTGCCTTTCAGGGCCTCATTTGCTTCCGCTGCAAGCAGATCGCGCCGGGACGACAGCGTCATCGGCGGCCGCACACGCGAGCCATAGGTCGATTCGCAAACGATGTAGTCGAGGTTCTGCGGCGAATCCGGCGCCGGATGAAAGCTTGTCACCTCCGGCCCGATATCGCCGGAGAAGAGGAGCCGCATCGAACGCGGCGAAGCGAGTCCGGTTGCAATTTCAATCTCGATCGAGGCGGAGCCGAGTATGTGACCGGCATTCCAGAAGCGTGCACGAACGCCCTCTGCCGGCTCGATCCATGTGTCGTAGGCGACCGGACTGAAGGCGCGGAGCGCGACTTCGGTATCTTCTACTGTGTAAATCGGCGTTACTTCCGGGCGGCCGCGCCGTGCATTGCGCCTGTTGAGTTGTTCGACTTCCATTTCCTGAATGTGGCCCGAATCCGGCAGCATGCAGGTCAGCAGATCGATCGTGCCGTGCGTCGCATGAATGGGCCCCGAGAATCCATGCTTAACGAGCTTCGGGATCAAGCCCGAATGATCGATATGAGCGTGCGTCAGAAGCACGAAATCGATCTCCTCCGGTTTAAACGGGAAGTCGCCATAGTTGAGCGCCTTCAGCGTCTTCGGCCCCTGGAACATACCGCAATCGACAAGGAACCGCGTCCGTCCGGCCTGCAACAGATAACAGGAGCCTGTGACGGTGTGCGCGGCGCCGTGAACGCTCAAGGAAATCGACATGACATTCACTCGCTCAATTCGTTGCGCAAAGCTCCGTCAAGAAGCCCCGCAAGGGAAATCGCATTCGTCGGGTGGGGAATCGATGTGGTGGACCAGACGGCCCCGGCGCCCGCGTCCAGCATCTTTTCATACACGGTCGTATCGAATAGTGCATGAGTAACGGCAACGCGGATTGAGGCGGCGCCACGCGCCTTCATCGCCGCAATGGCGGACAACATTGTTCCACCGCTAGAGACGATATCGTCCGCGATGAGGACGGATTTTCCATCAAGGTCCAAATCCGGAAACGCGATTTCCACCTCCTGGTCGCCACGCCGCACTTTCCTGCCGGTGATCGCGCGCGCGCCCAGTGCGCCTGCCAGACGGCCGACCCATTGACCGGCCTCTTCGTCCGGACCTGCAATTAGCGTTTCCCCGCCGATGTTTCGACCGGCCGCAAATCGCGCGATCGTATCGGCGGCGATGAGATTCTCCGCGTCGATAGATGGAAAGACCTCGGCAAGAGAGGATATGCGGTGCAGGTGCGCGTCCACCGTCACCACCCGATCGAAAAGCGACGAAAGGAAGCGCGCCACGGCTTGCTGGCTGACCGCCTCGCCTTCATGGAAGGCCTTGTCCTGCCGCATGTAGCAGAGATAGGGCGCGACGAGCACCAGGCGGCGCGCACCCGCACGGCGAAGCGCGTCCGCAGCAAGCATCAGCTCGACGAGCCTTTCGTTGGGCCTGTCCAGCGGGCAGTAGACAATCGACGTCGTCGCCGCGCCGGACACGCCGACACGGCTCTCCCCATCGGGAAATGCGTGAACATCGATGGAATGCGCTTCGATCCCGAGCACGGAGGCAAGCTCGCGAGCATGGACTTCGCCATGCATGAATGAGTAAATCGCGACGGGCATCATGCAAGCGCTTTCGCAGGGATACCCGCACCCGCAAGTGCGAAGCCGTTCGACTGCTCGGCCGCTTCCACCGCGAAGTTGAAATGCGCTTCACCCGCCGAATAAATCCGGTAGAGGGGTTCACCCGTTTCGACCTTGTCGCCGATGCGCTTCAACACATCGATGCCAGCGCCGCGATCGAGGGGAGCGCCCGCGAGCCGAGCGAGCTGTGCAATCCGCAGACAATCGACGGATGCGACGACGCCATCGGCATGAGCGAGAATATCGGCGGTAAGCGGTCCCGGCGCGGGCGATGACGAGGCGCGCCCCTGAGCCTCGATAATTTTCTGCATCGAGGCCATCGCCGCACCGCTTTCAAGCAAGTGGCGCGCGCGCTCGTATCCGGCGCCGCCCCGAACAGCGGGATCGCACTCAATCACCCGCGCCGCGAGCTGAAACGACTTTTCGCGCAGATCGGCGGGCGCAGAAGCATCGTTTGCAAGCACGGCCATCACATCGCGCGCCTCGAGCACCGGCCCGATGCCGCGGCCAACCGGCTGGGTGCCGTCCGTCACCATGATCTCAACGTGAAGGTTCATGCGATCGGCGACAAACTCGAAGAGCTTCCGCAGACGGAGCGCCTCCATGGAATCGCGTACCTTGGCGGTCGGGCCTAGCGGCAGGTCGATCACCAGATGCGTGGAGCCTGCCGACTTTTTCTTCGACATGATCGAGGCGACCATCTGTTCGCGGGTGTCGAGATTGAGCGGGCGTTCGACGCCGATCAGAATATCGTCGGCGGGCGATAGATTCACGTGCCCCCCCCAGACGAGGCAGGCGTTGCATTCGCCGACGACTTCCTTCATTTCATCGATGGTGAGGTCGACGCGCGCAAGCACTTCCATCGTGTCGGCGGTTCCCGCCGGAGAGGTAATTGCCCGCGAAGAAGTCTTCGGCATTATGAAGCCATGCGCGGCGACGATCGGCACCACGATCATCGAAGTACGATTGCCCGGAATGCCCCCGATGCAATGCTTGTCGACGACGATGGGCGCATCCCAGGTAAGCGACGTACCGGCGGCAGCCATTGCGAAGGTGAGATGGAGAAGTTCGTCCGTCGACAGAAAACCCGCGCAAGCGACCAGGAAGGCGGCGATTTCCATGTCGGAATAACGGTAACCGGCGATATCCTGAATGATCGACTCGATCTGGTGACGGTTCAGCGTTTCGCCGCCGATCTTGGTCCTCACATATTCGAGGCTCTGCGGACTTCGCGCCGGCGAGATGGAAACGGTTTCGCCCTCCGCTAATCCCATACGACGAAAAGCGGGTTCCGTGAGGCCGATCTCGTCCGGACCCACCATCGAGCGGTCATGGCAAATGTCGAGGCTCGCGACGATCGAGCGGCCGTCGTGCTGCACCTCCAGCCGCTTGAATGCCTGGAAAGCCTCGGGCCGGAGCGCCGTGCAGTTCGAGGCGAGCACCGCCACGTTCTCCCGCAACGTGTCGAGCGGAATACGGCGTATCTTCAACCTCATGTCATTGCCACCTTCATGCGCGATAAATGGTTTCGCCGCGCTTGATCGTTTCCACGATCGACAGGTCGCGAAGTGCGTCCGTGCCGATCGTCTCCGGGTCTTCTGCAAGGATCACGAAGTCCGCGAGCTTGCCCTCCTCGATCGAACCCTTCGTGTCGTCTTCGAAATGCTGATAAGCGGCGTCGATGGTGATACCGCGAAGCGCCTCATGAGCCGTAATCCGTTGCTCCTCGCCGAGCACCTTTCCGCTTCTCGTCTTCCGGTTTGTCGCTGTCCAGAGCAACATGCGGCAGTCGGAGGGTACGACGGGCGAGTCATTGTGCAACGTGTAGCGCATGCCGCGGTCGATCGTCGAACGCAGCGGGCTGATGCGCGCGCCCCGCTCCGGCCCCAGAACCGAGTCCCGATGCCAATCGCCCCAGTAAAAAGTGTGGGAAACGAAATAGGACGGCATAACACCAAGCTGCCGCATGAGATCGAGCTGGTCTTCCCGCAGCGTCTGTGCGTGGATGACAGTCGGCCGCCTGTCGCCGGGCCCATATTTCTCCGTTGCCTTGCCGACCGCCGCGATGAACTGATCGGCCGCCGCGTCGCCGTTGCAATGCGCGTAGACCTGCCAGCCGCGCGCATAGGCGTTGTCCACGAGCTGCGCGGCGGTTTCGTCTTCCACGATCCGATAACCGCTGTAGTCCGGCGCAAATCCCGGTGGCACAACCTCGTATGGTTTCGTCAGCCATGCTGTCTTCGCCTGCGGCGAACCATCCAGCATCAGCTTCACGCCTCCGAATTTGAGGCCGTTGTAGTCACGCCCCATCTGGATGTCGCCATTGGCGATGTCGTCCATATGGGTGAAGAAGGGATAGGCGACGATGTCGAGCCGGAGGCGGTCGCGCGATGCCGCGAGCGTCAGAAGATCGTAGTCCGGCCGGCGGGTGGCGCCGTCTTGTGCTGTCGTAATTCCCCACGCGGCATATTTGTCCTGAACCTTGTCGAGCAGATCGAGAAGTTCATCAACCGATGGCTGAGGCAAGCGCGGCAGGGCGAGCGTGATCGCCCCCTCCTCCAGAATACCGTTCGGCTCGCGCGTACCGGGCCAGCGCCGGATCACGCCGCCCTGCGGGTCCGGCGTGTCGGCGTTTATGCCGAGGAGCGAGAGCGCGCAGGAATTCACGACGACGACGTGAAGCGAGGCGTGGTAGACGAGAACAGGCTGGTCCGTCGAGACATCGTCGAGATCGTCGCGCGTAAGGGCGCGCTTCTCTTCCAGCAGCGAGTCGTCGTAGTTCGCGCCGAGTATCCACCCGCCGCGACCGCCGCCCGTTTCTTCCCGATACGCTGCCAGCTCTCTTTTTATGTCGGCAATATTGCGGATCGGACCCGCAGGCTCGGGCGCGAGGTTGCGGAACCCCATCAGAAGGGCAGTGATCGAAACGTGGCCGTGGCAATCGATGAAGCCCGGCATCATGGTCCGGCCGCCAAGATCGACGATGCGCGCGCCGCTCCCGATTTTCGCCTTCACTTCCGTCTCGGAGCCCACCGCGACGATGCGGCCGCCCTCGATCGCAACAGCCTCCGCCAGCGGCATCGCATCATTCATCGTCCGGATGGTTCCCCCGCGATAGACGGTTGCGCCCGCAGCGTCCGCGCGGCTTCGGCGCGTTTCACCCGTGCCGAGTTTAGGCGCCGAGAAAGCAAGCGCGGCAAAACCGGTGGCATCGCTCTTCGATCCGCCGAGGACCGACAGGGCCGCTGCCGTCAATGCGGCGCCTGCGCCAAAAAAACCGCGGCGGCTGAGCCGCGGATCGCGAAGGCGCCGGTCTCCCCAGAGATACGGCGAGCAGCAGGGGCAACCTGTGCGGTGGCTGTTCGGATGGCTATGGCTCATGCGCGTTTTCCCTCAACGGCCTGTGAATTTCGGCGGGCGCTTCTCCAGAAACGCCGTAACGGCTTCGCGCTGGTCTTCGCTGGTGGAGACAAGCGCGAACTGGTCCGCATCCATGAATGTGGACACCGCGTTAAGCGCCGTTGCCGCCTGCGTGATGCCGCGTTTCGCCATGCGTACCGCGACGGGCGGAAGAGCTGCTACTTTCTCCGCCCAGTTGCGCGCGACGGCCAGCGCCTCTCCGTCCCCGCAAATCTCATCGGCAAGGCCCCAAGCCTCTGCCTTTGCGGCGCTCACCTTCTCGCCGAAAATCGTGAGCTGCTTCGCACGCGACGGACCTATGAGGTTCACGAGACGCGGTTGCGTGTGCCAGCTCATGTTCATGCCGAGTGGAATTTCCGGCAGACGGAAATGGGCGCCTCGCGCCGCGATACGGAAGTCGCACGCGACGGCAAGAGCCACGCCACCGCCAATGCAGAAGCCTTCGATCGCGGCAATGGTCACCTGGTCCAGCGCTTCCCATGCATCGCACATGTCAGGCCCGGCACGGAGCATTTCGCGGCGTTCGAGCAGCGATGCGCTCGCGCGCACGGAAATTTCAGGGTCCGACAGGTCGGCGCCGCCGGAGAAAGCCTGCCCACCGGTCAGGACGATGGCGCTCGTGGAAACGTCTTCGCGCAACGCTCGGGCAGCAGCGGCGAGGTCACGAAGAAGCTGAACGGAAAGCGGATTGATCCTGTCGCCCCTGTCGAAGCGGAGCGTTGCGACACGCCCTTCGCGCTCGATGGTGATGAAGTCGCCGATTCTCTTTGACCCAGCCATTCCCCTCGCCTCTCCGGTTGGCGCTGAATCCACGCCGTTTTGTTTTCCGGATGATGGCCTCTGGAGGCGGGCCTGCCTAGGGTTTTCATGGTCGCAGCGCATGAAGACGGGTGGCGCGGACGTCGCACCACCCGTCTGGCCAGGGGAAATATTCTAGCTGACGATCTGCCAGCTACCGTCCGGCTGGCGGCAGGCGGTGCCATATGCCTGTTCGGCACGGCCACCGACGGTCACCACCGTCTGATACTCGCGGCAATAGCGGCCCGGCTCGGGCTCGTAGGTGCGCATCGGCGTTACCTCATAACCATAGCTGCCATCCTCCCAATAGACGGGCCGGTTCGATGGCACATATTCGAGGACGTCGCTCACGCAGGCGCGGTTGCTTTCGTCGATCGCATGGCCGAGCAGTCCGCCGAGCACGGCTCCGATGAGCGCGCCTCCGACGACAGGGCCGGCACCTCGATCCTGGTGCGCCCCTATTACGCCGCCAAGCACAGCCCCGATGGCGGCGCCGACCGTGTCGCTATTGCAGGCGGAATAGCGATAGCCATAGCCTCCGTCGTCGTAGCCATAGACCGAATCATATCCGGCATAGGGGCCGGAATAATAATAGTCGTCGTAATAGTAGCCCGCGACCGGCTGCACATAGACGGGCTGCGGAATCATCACGACGTGCGTCACGTTGCGATAAATAACGACAGGTCCGCGTTGGTGCGGGTGCTTGCCGCGTCCGTGATATCCGTACCAGGGGCGATCATTGTAGACCGGGCGATAGGGGCGCCGGTATTCCGTGCTGCGGTGGTTATCGCGTTGGCTCACTTTGTGGCCGCTGCGATCGTTCCCGCGCTCGTCTCTGTATTGCGGATACTGCAGGTCCTGACGCGGCGAAACCCGTTGCGGTGCCTCGCGTTGAATCTGCTGGTGCGTTTCCCGTTCACGACGCTCGCGCTCGACATTTGCCTGCTGCCATCGCCGCCGGTCATCCGCGTCGTGACTGCGGTCGCGCTCGTTCTGCACGGCCTCCCGGCGCTGATTGCGCTCACGGGCCGCTGGCTGCTGACGCTGACTTTCACGCTGGCCCGCCTGGTCGCGGGCCATCCGCTCCCTGGCCGCCTGTTGTTCATTCTGGCGGATACGCTTATCGATTTGAGGACGGTCTTCTTGCTGACGGGGTTGCGGCTGCTGTGCGGCTTGCGGCCGATACTGCTGTTCCCGCCCCTCCACGTGCCGGCGCTGACCTGAGGTATCGGTCCGCTGCCCTCTTTCGCGGTCGGGCCGGCGATCGTGCTCGCCTGTCTCCGGGCGCTGCTGCCAGGAATCCGGCCGGGGTGCGGCGAAGGCAGCCGATCCACCGACCGAACAAAGCACTAAAGCCAGCACAATAGATGCAATTTGTGGGTTTTGCCGCATGATGGCCGGCACCTCTTCACGGGCGACAGACCATCCTGCGCCCGGAGCCAAATTCCCATTCTCCACCTGAACGGCATGTGAACCGTTCGTTAATCTGCGCGGCAAAAATACGGCGGCGTCCCCGCAGTTGAATTCGGCGGCCTTTTCCCCTCAAATCCGCGGCACCGTGGGATACGCGTTCACCGGAGGCGGAATGACAGCAAGAAACACGACGCAATCGGCATATGAGACCTTCCTCAACGCTGCCTGCGACCGCCTCGGCTACAGCAAGTCCACAATTTCGCTGCTCTCGCTCGCCGCCCTCGAAATGAAGGTCGAAATCCCGATCATTCGGGACAATGGCGAACTTGCGGTGTTCAGCGGTTACAGGGTTCAGCACCAGAATGTCCGCGGACCCTGCAAGGGGGGGCTTCGATATCACCCCGACGTCGATATCGAGGAAGTGCGAGGCCTCGCCTCGCTAATGACAATGAAGACCGCGCTTGTAGACATTCCGCTTGGCGGTGGCAAAGGCGGCATATGCTGCAATCCGCGCGAACTTTCGACGCGGGAGCTTGAAGTCCTGACGCGAAAATTCGTCAAGCGCATCCACCGGGAAATCGGGCCGAACAGCGACATCATGGCGCCGGATGTGGGTACGAATGCGCAGGTGATGGGCTGGATTCACAGCGAGTATTCGGCGATCTACGGACATTCGCCCGCTGCCGTCACGGGCAAGCCTCTGGCGCTTGGCGGCTCGGCGGGACGCGAAAAGGCGACAGGTTACGGCATAGGCATCGTGATGAAGGCTTATGCAGAACGCTACGACGCCCCTCTGAATGGAGCGACCGTGGCCATTCAGGGCTTCGGCAATGTTGGCTTCCACGCGTCGAAGGCTCTCTCCGATCTCGGCATGAAGATTGTCGCGGTTTCCGACGCGCGCAGTTCCGTCTATCGCGAAGGCGGCGTCGATCTATCCGCACTCGCAAAGCAGAAGAGCGAACGGGGCTTGCTCACCGATGTCGAGGGCCACGAAACGCTGGAAGCCGGGCGGGAACTCGAGGTCGAATGCGACTACCTGGTTCCTGCGGCAATGGGTGGCGTCATCACCGCTGAGAATGCCCACAAAATCAAGGCGCGGACTGTGATCGAGGGGGCGAATGGGCCGGTCACCAGCGATGCGGATCGTCTCCTGAGTGACAAGGGCGTAACGGTGGTGCCGGATATCCTGGCCAATTCCGGGGGCGTCGTCGTCAGCTATTTCGAATGGGTCCAGAACCTGCAACGCGTGGCCTGGCCACTCGAGCGCGTCGACGACGAACTCACACGCATTCTCTCCAATGCGGCACAGCAGGTATTCAACCACGCGGCCCAGAAGGGCCTCGACCTGAGGTCGGCGGCCTTCGACATTGCGGTCAGCCGCGTCAAGGAAGCGCTGGACGTGACCGGAATATAGGGGAGCGGCCATAAGGTTCATGTAAGGGTCGCCGTGTTAAACTCTCAGTGAGTCGTTTTCCACCCCAGCGCAGGACTCTCTGCCGGACATGATCGAGCACAGTTTCCTGCAAGCCCTTATTCTCGGCATCGTCGAGGGCGTTTCCGAATTCCTGCCCATCTCGTCCACAGGTCACCTCATCGTCGTGGGGGACCTGATTGGCTTTTCGAGCATGCCAGGCAAGGTCTTCGAGGTGGTGATCCAGCTTGGCGCCGTTCTGGCGATATGCGTCCTCTATCGCCAACGGCTCTTCCGTGTAGTCCTTGATGCCCCCCACGACCCGGCGGCCAGAACCTTTATCGGGGCCATTCTCATCGCCATCGTTCCGGCCGGCCTGATCGGCGTGCTTTTCCACGACTTCATCGTCGAAGTTCTCTTTTCGCCTTATGTGGTGTGCACGACGCTTATCCTCGGCGGCATCGCCATCATCGTCATCGAAAGGCTGCAGCTCGAGGCGAAATTCACCTCGATCGAGACGTTCACGATGCGGACGGCGCTGCAGATAGGATTCTTTCAGTGCATGGCGCTGGTGCCCGGCGTTTCGCGCTCGGGCGCGACCATTCTCGGCGCCCTGCTCGTCGGGGTCGAGCGCAAGACGGCCGCCGAATTTTCCTTTTTCCTCGCCATTCCCGTCATGCTCGGCGCCTCGGCTGTCAACCTCGCCGAGACATGGGAACTGATCGATGCGGCGCATGCCTACATCATCGCGACAGGATTTATCGCTGCGTTTCTCTCCGCGCTCATCGTCGTGCGGTGGCTGCTCAACTTCGTCAGCACTCACGGCTATACGATTTTCGGGTGGTACCGGATCGTCTTCGGTGGATTGCTGCTTGTCTATTTCCTGGCCAGAGGCTGATTCTTCATCCATTTTTTACTGCGATGCCGGACGATTTCACCGACGTGGGATGCTTACCGGAACGTAAATCATGCTTAACCAAGCATTATACGTTTTTCCGCTAGTCTGACCTCTCTACGCCCAAGGTATGGCGGCGGCCTCCGGGATTTACGGCGGAAATGAATAGGCAAACCATCACCGGCGACACGCTGATGCGAGATAACTCGGAACACCGGCGCGAACAGCAAGCGCTGGTCGATCCGCATTTCTCGGAGCAGGCTGTCGACTACACCATTGAGCCTATCAGGTTGAGGTTTCACCAGCCCGACCTGGAGCACCGATTCAACGTCGACAACTTCGCGCGGCAAGTAGGCCTGTTGCGCCTCTCTATCGCGCTGGGCGCGATCATCTTCGCCGTCTACGCCGTATTCGATCCGTTCATCATTCCGGAAGTCACCCACGAAGCCTGGGCAATCCGGCTGGGACTGGCCTGCCCCCTTCTTCTCTTCATCGTTGCCATTTCCTACATGCCGGGCTTTTCGTACCGCCATCAGGCCCTGCTGTCGCTTGCCATGTGCATCCCCGGCCTTGCCGTCGTCGGCATGATCGCGATCGCCGCATCGCCAGGGAACTACCTCTACTATGCCGGCATCCTCATTATTCTGACTTATGTGAACTGCCTTTGGCGCTTGCGGTACTACTATTCCATCTTGATGTCGGGCTTGACATGCGGCGCCTATGAGTTTGTCGCCCTGTTCATAAATCCCGTGCCCACGAACATTCTCATCAACAACAACGCATTCCTGATCTTCGGCGTCGGCGTGAGCGTTTTCGTGAACTATGTGCAGGAGTACAAGCTCCGTCAGAGCTTCGTCGACAATGAGAAACTGCGCGCGGAACAACGCCGTTCCGAGCGCCTGCTCAGCAGGTCGGAAGCGGCGAACCGCGCGAAGAACGACTTTCTCGCCATCATGAGTCATGAACTGCGGACGCCGCTCAACGCGATCATCGGCTTTTCGGAGATCATCGCGAACCAGATGTTCGGTCCTGTCGGCCAGGCCAAATATGTTGATTATGCGGGCGATATCCGCGCAAGCGGCGCGCATCTTCTGAGCATAATCAACGACATTCTCGACATCTCGAAGGCGGAGGCAGGCAAGCTTCAGCTTGAGGAAGAACCTATCGATCCGGTCGAGGCACTCAACCGCACCATGCGCATGTTCCGCCAACGCGCATCCGAACTCGGCGTGGACCTCACCTTCCGCGTTCGCGACGACATTCCCTGGTTGATTGCGGACCCTCGCCTTTTCAATCAGGTGGCGATCAATCTGACCTCGAACGCGCTCAAGTTTACGCCCGAAAATGGCAGCGTCAGGGTCGACCTCGGTGTCGATACCGCAGGCGATCTCGTGCTGAGCGTGGAAGACACGGGCATCGGCATCAAGGCATCCGACACCAAACGCATCTTCGAACCGTTCGTGCAGGTCGAGGACGCAATGTCACGGACGCAGCAGGGCACCGGTCTCGGGCTCCCGCTGGTCCGCAAGATCATGAGCCTGCATGGCGGCACGGTCGAACTTGAAAGCACGGTTGGCGAAGGCACGACCGTGAGCGCGACGTTCCCGAAAAGCCGGTTCGTCGCGCCCCAGGCCGATGAGATGCAGTGGCAGGCAAGCTGAGGATCCGCCGTCAGGCGGGCTTGTCTGCCACCATCAGATAGATGCACTTCGTCGAATCGACTTCGATCGTCACGTTGGCGACATCGAGCCCCTCAAGGAGCGCGAGCATGTCGGCTTCCGTGCGATAGACCAAGCTCCAGTCCGTCACGAACTCAAGCGGCCATTCGCAGCTTTCCCGTCCCTTGCGGACGTTGGCAAGAATGAGCTTGCCGCCCGGCTTCACCTGCTCGTAGAGGTCGCGCGTAAGCGCCCGGGCGCGCCGTGCCGGGAGATAATCGTACAGACCCAAGCTGTAGATCACGTCCTGCGGCGGCAAAGCACGAAAAAGCGCACCCGCCTTCAGCAATTGCGCGAACGATGCCTGAAGGCACTGAACTTTCGCTCGGCCTGCGTGACGCACGACTTCCGGATAGGCGTGCTCGTAGGCGTGTGTAAGAGCTCGCTCGTCCTGGTCGATCAACGTGAAGTTCACCGGCCGCGGCAGCTTGTCGGTCCGCAGATAATCGTAGACCTCGTAGGCTGAGCCGCAACCAAGATTGGCAATGTTGAGCGGCGTATCGCCCGGCTCTTCTGCAAGGCGGTCGGCGATGAGCTTCTGCGTCATGCGAAGACGCGTACCGACACAGGCGCCGGTCTCGATACCGATGCGGTGGAGAAGCTTCTCGTAGGGCGTATTGCCGACGCGCTGCCACTCATAAACGTAGTTCATGATCTGGAAGTCGCCGGGATAGCCAAGCGGCTTTTCGTAGCAGCGCTTCATCACGGCCCCGGGCATGAAGTCGGGGGTCAGAACGCGCTCGGCATAGCGCTTGTGGCGCGCCAGGACGACCGGGTCGTGCCAGACCGGCTCGAGCACGTCATTGCCGCGATACCATAGCTCCTTCCATTGCGGAACCATGCGATCCTCGCAGGCGATCAGCGCTTCGAGAAGAAGCTTCTCACGTTCCTCGCCCGTCGCCTTGAGGCGCGCCTCGAAATTGCCAAGCACATCCTTGTAGGAACGGAACAGATTGAGGATTTCACTGCAGAGCTGCTGGAACTCCGGCAGGATATCCTCCGAAGTAGCGAAGAGCGGATCGGCCAGCACCTGCGAGAGAACGAGATTGTCGTGTTCGCTGACAATGCCCGGAATATCGAGATAACCGGAGGTAAACTCCAGGCCCACCACCGTTTTGAGCCCATGCGGCTCCACCCGGCGCACGCGGCCGGCACCGCCGAACAGGCGCGCCTCACCCACCCGGAACTCGAACGGAATTTCCGAACCGATGCGATCGTCCCAGTCTTTCGCATGCGAACTCTGGATCGCAATGCCGGTCATGCTGATATCCCTCAGCTGGGTGCGCTCGCTTCCGATCAGCACCGCCGGAACGGCCTCCCGAAAGAGCTGCTCCGGCCGGAACCGCTCGGCCCGGTAGAACATTCGGCGACCTTCGGCACCTGTCAGTTGTTCATATGTACGTATCACTGGCCCCACCTGTATCAAAAACGGACAACACTAGAGAATCACAGGGTTCCCGCCGTTACAAACCCTAACAATTACTTAAAGCGGCATTGTTGCAACTGCACAATGACCGTTTTAGGCAACAGTCGTGCCAGAGCGCCGGACGCGGGCGTTTTCCATAATTCTCATCACCGGAGGCAGCATCAGCCAGTCGATGAAGAGGTTGGACAAAATCACGAGTGCAGTCATTGCGCCCAGGGAGCGATTTACCTCGAAACCGGAAAAAGCCAAGGTTCCGAAGCCGACGGTGAGCGACACGGTGATGACGAGCATGGCAACCCCGACCACCTCGAAAACATGGTTGATGGCCCCTTCTGGATCGAGACCGCCCTTCCTCGCCTGCTGGTACATCAGAAGGAAGTAGATCGTGTCATCGACGACGAGGCCGATGGTCATGGCGGTGACGACCGAGGCTGCAAGGCCGATGTCCTGATAGAGGAGGCCCCAAAGACCGAAGCCCACGAGAGATGGCAGCATGTTCAGCAGTATGCTGAGCGCGCCAAAGACGGCACTCCGCAGCGCAATACCCACCACCACGGCAATGAGGAGGACAGAAACGAGCGTGGCAAGCATCATCGAACGGATGTTGACGCCCGACAGGTTCGCAAAAAGCACATTGATGCCTGTGGCCTGCGCCTGCATTGCCGGCGGCACATTGTCCGCAAGCCACGCTGTCGCCCGTTCGTCCAGGTCGCGTATCTGGCTCGACGACATCTTCCGCAATATGACGGTGACACGGCTCGATGAGCGGCTGACATTGATCTGGTCGTTCAGCGAAACGCCATAGGGAAGCGAGAGTTCGTAGAGGAGGAAATACTGCGCGACGGTCTCCCTGTCGCCGGGCAACGCCTCTGCCGCCCGTCCGGCGTTCATCGCATCGTGGACGCGCCGCGTCACTTCGGGAATAGCGATAACGCTGACCACGCCCTCTTGTTCGCGTAACCAGGCTTCGAAGGCAGCAAGCCGTTCCTGGTACCCGGGTTCGAATACGCCTCCATCCTCACCGGAACCGACGTCGAACTCGATGATGTTGAGGCCGGTCAGATGCTCCTCGGCAAAATCCGAATCCTGGCGATAGTCGAATCGCCAGTCGAAATAACGCGCGAAATCGTCGTCGAGGCGGATATTGCCGAGCCACATGGCGCAGGAAACGACGATAACGCTGCAAAGAAAAAAGAGCTGCCGGTAGTACCGGTTCACGAAATGGCCGAGGAGCACCATGACGCGCTCGGAGCGTTGCACGGCGGGACGCAGCGGCATCAGCGAAAGCAGCGCCGGCAACCATGTGAAGGTGAAGACATAAGCAAGGCAAATGCCAACGACCACGACATTACCCTGCTGACGAAGCGGCGGCGCATCGGCAAGGTTCATCGCCAGGAAGCCGATCATCGTCGTCGCGTTGGTGAGCGTCACCGGCCACAAGTTCATGGAAACGGCCTCGGCGATGGCCTCGTGGCGGCCGACCCCACGCCCAAGTGCGCCCATGGCGGTCGTCACAATGCGAACGGCGGCTGCCATGTTCACCGTCATGATGATGATGGGGCAGGCAACCGTCGCTGTGTTGATCTCATAACCATACCACCCGGCGAGGCCCATGGCGGCGGCGCTCGACAGGCCGAGCAGCGAAAGGATCGCAATGCTCGGCAAGACGGCGCGGACGAACACGAACATGACGAGAGAGGTGATGATGAGACTGATCGGGATCAGCACCTTGATGTCGTTCAGCGCCGCTTCGGAGAAGGTTGCCATCAGCATCACGTTGCCGGTGAGCTTGACCTCGATACCTGGATGGCGCGCCTCGAATTCAGCCACAAGAGCGCGCGAGGCCGCCACAATCTCCTGCACCTCGACCGAGGCTTCCGCGGGCAGATTGAAATTGACGAGGATGCCGGCGGCGCGCGCATCGGCGGAGAGGAGGCGGTTGCGGATGAGAGAGTCGCCGAGTGCTGTTCGCTCGATGACCCTCGCCTCTTCGGCGGTAACGTTAGCGGGGTCGGGAACGAGATCGGCAACGGTGAAACTGTCGTCATCAGCCGAAACGTGAGGAAAATTGGTCAGGGCGTCGACACGCGTCGAGTGCGGCAGACGCCAGGCCCGCGAGACAAGATCGCCAAGTGCCGCCAGCACCTCAGGTTCGGTGATCTTGCGGCCATCGGCCCAGAGCACCATCAAAACATCGTTGTTCTGGCCGTATTTGGCGTCGAATGCGCGCAGCTTGGCGAGATCCGCGCCCTCGGGATCGAAGAAGACGCGCGTGTCGTAGGACAAGGTGTACCGGAATACCCCCGCCGCCGAGACCGCGAAAATGGCAAGACAAAGAACGATGATCAGGCGCGGAAAACGCAAGACCGGATTTCTCGACTTCTGCATGGAATTGCGCAGCTGCCCCCCTTGATCGATCCAGCGCGGACATAAACTGGGGGATTCCCGCGCGAAAGAAAAGCGGCGATTTACCTTTGTTAACGCCGCGGTGCCTTTCGGGAAACAATGATTTAACGCCGTTTATGGCATTAAGGATGACGGGAGCGAGTGCGGTTCAGTGCGCGGCACGCGTTTCCGGGGGGATGACCGGTCGAGAGGCTTGCAAAAGCCAGGCGGCCGCACCTAGGACCCAAGGGTACGAGCATGAGCAATTCGGCGCTCGTCAATCTGGCAACGGTCGGCAGCGACGAGCTGCAGGCAATGCCGATATCAGCCTTCACGGCCGGCCTGGAACAGATGTCGGCCGAGGGCATCGTTCGGTTCCGGCGGCTGCGCAAACTGAGCGGGCCGCAGCGCTCAGCACTTGAGAAATTCCTTGTCGAACACCCAGACAAACGGCCCGGCGGTGGCGGTGGCGAGCCCGGCGCACCGGCCAGACATGCCGACGAAGAAGGCGAGAAGAACAAGAAGAAAAAGTCCAGGGAAGCCGGCATCGGATGGGAAATCCTGCTTCGCGTCATCGCGTGGTGGGAAGGTATGGAAACCGACGACGTCGCCCGCGCCAAGGGCATCAAGCGCAGGCAAAAAAGGAAAGTGGCGCCGCCGGCAACCGCCCGGAATCAGGCAGCGCCCGCCGCGGCACCAGCGGCAGCGCCCGAGCCGCCAATATCAATGAGCCGTTTGGAGATCATTCAGAAACTCTGGGGTCCGGGGTTCAGCCTGCCCGGCGGCGCGGACTTCGCCCTGCTCGTGGCGGAACGAGCTAGCCTCAAAAGCAAGGGGCGCTTCCTCGACCTCGCGCCGGGCCTTGGCGGCGGCATGCGGGCCGTTGCAACAAAACACGGGATTACGATCCTCGGTATCGAAGCCGATGCGGAAGTTGCCGCCGAGGCACTACGCCTCGCCACCGAACAGGGGATGGGGGAGACCGCGCCTGTCCGCGCCTGCGGGCCCGAGGGATTGAAGCCGGCGGACTTCGAGCCCGCGGAGGGTCATGCCGCAATCTTCATGCGCGAATCCATGTTCGCGGTCGATGACCGCGAGACGATGCTTGCGGAGATAAATCATGGGCTCGCCGAGAGCGGTTCCCTGATCCTGACCGACTTCATTCTCGCGACGGGGATTGGTGTGGACACGGAAGAAGCACCGGCGCTCGCCGCATGGCGGATGGCAGAGGGCGGCTCCGCAGCCCCCTGGACCGAAGCCGAATATCGCCGGGCGCTGGAAGCGCAGAATTACAAATTGGAGAGCTTCGAGGACCTGACCCTAGCCTATCTGCCGCTTATTCAGTCCGGCTGGCGGCAGCTTCACGATTGCCTGCAAAAAGCCAAACTTCTGCCGGAAACGGCTACCACATTGATGGAGGAAGGCGCTGTCTGGCTGGCTCGCTGTCAGGCATTGGAAACGAAACAGCTTCGGCTCGTCCTCATTCATGCGACCCGCACTTCTACGGGGAGCGGGGCGAACGCCGAAGCGGATTTCGCATCGGAAGATGCAGACGAAGCAAATGGCTAGATTTGAAAGGCATGGGACCGGACCGGACTCCGGTGTCGTGGAATCGGAAATGCAACAGCACACGTCACAGACCACGGAAACCCGCCGTCGCGTTGAACCGATCTTCGACGCGTCGGGTTCGCTGAAGCGGCACGTCATGTCGAAGATCGATGAAATCCGCACAAACCACCTACGCGAAGCAGCGGACGGCAACGATCAGAGCGGCCGCTGAACCGCGCTCAATCGATTTCCAGGTCGTTCATATCGGAGTGAGGCTGTGCGGCGGCCGTCCGCTTCTGGTGATACCGATAACGAAGCATGGCGACCGGGATTGATGCGAGATAGATCGCACCGAGGCCGGTAAAGGCAATCCAGGGATAATTCAGGATGACGGCCGCGCTCATGCCGACGAGCAGGAGCACCGGCAGCACCATGTCGCGGCGGATGCGCAGCCCCATGCGCTTGCCCGAGAAAGTCGGGATCTGGCTCACCATCAGAAATGCAATGACGAGTACGAGCGCAGCGATGAGAAGCGGCGTCTCCTTGACCCATTCAACGCCGATGAAAGAGAGATAGAGCGGCATCATGACAAGACCGGCGGCTGCGGGCGAAGGCACGCCCACGAAGTAGTTCCCCGTCCAGACCGGTTTGTCCGGGTCTTCGAGCGCAACATTGAACCGGGCAAGACGCAACGCGCAGCAAACGGAAAATCCGAGAACGGCAATCCAGCCAAGTCCGCCGATTTCTCCCAGAGACCAGAGATAGAGGATCACCACCGGCGCAACGCCGAAATTCACAAAATCGGTAAGCGAGTCGAGTTCCGCGCCGAAACGAGTGGAACCCCGCAGCATGCGCGCGATGCGGCCATCCAGTGCGTCGAAGACGGAGGCAATAATGATCGCGGCAACCGCCGCTTCAAAACGGCCTTCGATGGCAAAGCGAATGGCAGTGAGCCCCGCGCAGAGCGCGAGGACGGTCAGCGAATTCGGGACGATGGTGCGCACGGGCAGTTGCGAAAATTGCCGCGCGCGACGCTCGCGCATGGTCTCGGTTGCCCGGAAGCTTGCACCGGGCCGCGGCTCGAAGGGTGGAATGGAGCCAGCCATCTGTTTCAGTCCTTTGCAGTCAAAGCCGGCACTCGTTCCCTAAAGATGGTGAGGTTCGACGGAGATCGAATCCGCCAGCACCGTCTCGCCGGCAATGGCCGTCTGGCCGACCGCAACGAGAGGGATGGCGCCTTGCGGCAGGTAGACGTCGAGGCGGCTGCCGAAACGGATGATACCGAAGCGTTCGCCTGCGGCGAGGTCGTGTCCTTCCCGGGCATCGCAAACGATACGCCTCGCGACGAGGCCGGCGATCTGCACGACGACGACCTGTTCGCCATCCGCGCGTTCGATCAGCAGCGAATTACGCTCATTGGCATCGCTTGCCTTGTCGAGATCGGCGTTGAGGAAAAGGCCCGGCCGATAAGCAACGCGCTTCACCTTGCCCGCGACGGGTGCGCGGTTCACATGGCAGTTGAAGACATTCATGAAGATGCTGACGCGCGTGCGCGTCATGTCGCCAAGGCCAAGCTCTTCCGGCGGAGAAGCTTCGGTGATCATGTTCACGACGCCGTCGGCCGGACTGATGACGAGACCTTCCCGGGAAGGGGTCACGCGATCCGGGTCGCGGAAAAAATAGAGACACCAGAGCGTCAGAATAACGCCAATCCACCCGAGCGGATTCCAGATCAGGAAAAGCACGACGGTCACCGCGCCGAAAATGAGCACCCAGCGGTGCCCCTCGCGGTGTATGGGCGTCAGGATCGAGGTAATGCTGTCCATAAAACTCTTCTCGGCCTCTTGTTCCCGGCGGTGGCCGGGCTGTGATTTCGATGGAGTGTAACCCGGCACGCGCTCCGGGTTAAGCAAATCCGGGATCGGCCACAGCGGGTGCCATCCCGTTTTCGTCCCGTATTTCGCCTTCCTCGCTCGCGGCAAACTGCCGCTCCTCGTCGCCGCGATCCGCCTCCTCCGTCTCGCGCTGACGGTTCCACATGGCGGCATAGGCGCCGCCCAGCGCCAGAAGCTCCTCGTGATGGCCGCGCTCCACCACCCGTCCGCCGTCGAGAACGAGAATTTCATCCGCGTCCACGACGGTCGAAAGGCGATGCGCAATGACCAACGTCGTCCGGTTTTGCGATATCCGCTTCAGCGCCGTCTGGATGTCCTTCTCGGTATGCGTATCGAGCGCGGACGTTGCCTCGTCCAGCAGAAGAAGTGGTGGATTTTTCAGGATCGTCCGCGCTATCGCAACGCGCTGCTTTTCGCCCCCCGACAGCTTCAGGCCCCGCTCTCCAACACGGGTCTCATAGCCCTGCGGCAACCCATCGATGAAGCGCCCAATCTGAGCGAGTTCCGCCGCCTTGCGGACCTCCGCGTCCGTCGCATCGGGCCTGCCGTAACGAATGTTGTAGTGGATGGTGTCGTTGAAGAGGACGGTGTCTTGCGGAACCATGCCGATGACCGCACGCAGACTGTCCTGGCGGACGTCGCGTATATCCTGCCCGTCAATTCGCACGGCCCCATCTGAAATGTCGTAGAAGCGGAAGAGGATACGGGCAATCGTCGATTTGCCGGCTCCGGACGGCCCGACAATCGCAAGTGTCGCACCGGCGGGGACGCGAAACGAAACGCCGTCCAGAATGCGGCGGTCGCGGTCGTAGTAGAAACTGACATTGTCGAAGACGATTTCACCGCCGGAAATGACGAGAGCGCCGGCGTCCGGCTTGTCCTCGATTTCGGCTGGAACCTCAAGCAAATCGAACATGGTTTCCATGTCGATCAATGCCTGCCTGATTTCGCGATAGACCGTACCCAGAAGATTGAGCGGCTGATAAAGCTGGATGAGATAGGCATTGATCATCACAAAGGAGCCGACGGTCAGCACGCCTTCCGCGATACCGTTTGCAGCCATGAGCATCAAGGCGGTGAGCCCTCCGCTGAAAATCAGCGTCTGGCCGGTGTTCAGCAACGAGAGCGAGGTCGCCGTCTTGATCGCAGCACGCTCGTAACCTTCCATCGAACGGTTGAAGCGTCGCGTTTCGTGTTCTTCGTTGCCGAAATACTTGACCGTCTCGTAGTTCAGGAGACTGTCCACGGCCTTGGTGTTCGCCTCGGTGTCGAGGTCGTTCATCTCGCGGCGAAAGCGCGTGCGCCACTCCGTTATCGTGAAGGTGAAGGCCATGTAGACGATGACTGTGGCGGCTGTGACGGCCGAGTACCGGATGTCGAAGGCGTAGGCGAGAATGACACAGACGAGGGCGAGCTCGATGATTGTCGGAACGATGTTGAAGAGCGAAAAACGCAGCAGAAAATCGATGCCCTTGGTGCCGCGCTCGATCACGCGCGAGAGGCCGCCGGTGCGCCGCTCCAGATGAAAACGCAGAGACAACGCATGGAGATGACGGAACGTCTCGACCGCCAGTTCGCGCACCGCATTCTGGCCGACCTTTGCGAAAATCGCGTCGCGAAGCTGCGCCAGCGCGATCATCATGATGCGGCCAATGCCGTAACTCACGATCAGCATGACGGGCACGACGATGACGGCCGCTGCTACCGTTTCGGGCGAGAGGGCATCCACCGCTTCCTTGTAAAGGAAGGGGACATAGACCGTGATTCCCTTTGCGGCGATGAGTGCCACCATCGCCAGACCGACACGCAGGCGCAGGTCCGCCCTGCCCTTCGGCCAGAGACGGGGCAACATGTTCGCGAGCGTCCGGGCCGCGTTGCGGCGGACGTTCGGCGCCTTGCCCGTTACGGGATCGGGGCCGTCTCGCGAGGCAAGCTTCAGTCCGGGTGACATCGGTTGCAGGGTCTCCGCTCCGGCGGCCGCGCGCAGGCAGCGGCTTCGCCAAGGCATTCGCGTACAAAGCAAACGCCCCGTCCGGGAGCCCGGACGGGGCGCTGTTCCACACACTAGATAAGCCTAATCAGGCCGGGGACAAGATTTTTCAGCGGCCCTGCGCCGGTGTCTCGAAGACCTGCCCTGGATAGATGAGGTCCGGATCGCGGATCTGGTCCTTGTTGGCCTCGTAGATGACCGTGTAGCTGAAGCCGGAACCGTAGATCCGGCGCGCGATATTCCAGAGGTTGTTGCCCGGCTGGATTACCACCTTGCCCTCCTTGAGGGCGGCGAGGACTGCCGACGGCTCCCCCCGCTCGAACGGCACTTCGACACGGCCGACGACGCGGCCTTCGCCATCGACCTGGTCCACGCGAAGCGCATACTGGCCCGGCGCAATATCGGCCTCGGGCCTCAATTCCCAATGGCCTGTGTCGTCCGCTTTTGTCTCACCGACCAGTTCGCCGCCGACATAGATGCGGACGGCGGCGCCGGCGTCGGCTCGGCCGGAAATGATGATGTTACCCTTCTCGTCGTAATCCACAGTCTCGAGGACAAGGTTGCCCGCATCGGAGGGCACGCCCGGGCCTTGAAGCACCTTGCTCGCCTTGCCCGGCTCGCTGCGGACAACGAGCATCTGTCCGTTTTCGTCTTCGGGTACGGAGACCGTCACGACCTGCTTGCTGTCTCTGGTGCTGCCATCCGGATTGATCGCGGTGAGGCGCAACTCGACGGTGCCCGGCTTCAGCGGTTCCTCAAGGACGGCAACCCATTCGCCATTGCCGTCGGCGACCGTCTCGGCAACGATTTCGCCATTCGCCTTGAGCTGGATACGGGCGCCGGGAAGCGACCGCCCGGCGGCGAGCGTCGAACCGTCGCGCTCGACGCGGACGATATCGAAGGTCGGGATCGAAATATCTTCCTGTTCCTCGACGGGCTCGGCGGTATCGGCCGGCGCTTCGGCCGTCACTTCGGAGGGCGCGGGCTCCGTGTCGCCACGCAGAAAGAACCACCAGCCGCCAATGAGAAGAAGCAGCGCCACAACGAAAGCGCCGACAATTGCCCCGATTTTCATCTTCCTGTTTCCTTCCCCGATACGGCTGTGCCGAAACGGAACAGTGCCCCATAATCAACGTATTCTACGGCGTAGCTTGCAATTACGGCACCAATGTGAAACCTCGCGGGGGCGACCTCGCGACCCCGAAAACGAAGGATGACCTACCTTCCATGAAGCTCAAAAGCGTTTGTGTCTATTGCGGTTCGAGCACGGGAACCGATCCTGTGTTCATGGAGGCCGGCGACCGGTTCGGCCGGCTCATGGCGAAGTCGGGTGTGGAGCTCGTCTATGGCGGCGGCGGCATCGGCGTGATGGGCGCGGTGGCCAGGGGGGTGCTCGCCGAGGGCGGCCGCGTGACGGGTATCATCCCGCAATTCCTGACGGAGGCGGAGGTCGAGTTCAAGGAGGTGAGCGAGCTCATCGTCACCGACAGCATGCATGCCCGCAAACAGCTGATGTTTGAGCGTTCTCAAGCCTTTGTGGCTCTTCCCGGAGGTATCGGAACGGTGGAGGAGACGATCGAGATGCTGACCTGGGCGCAGCTCGGGAGGCATTCGAACCCGATCGTGATCGCTAACCTCAAGGGCTTCTGGGAGCCGATGATCGAGCTTCTCGACCACATCATAAAGGCCGGGTTTGCCCGCTCGGATATCCGCCGCATCTATTCGGTGGTCGACCGGATCGAGGATATCCTGCCCCGGATCGAGGCCGCTCTGTGAGGATAAACAGGGGCGACTGTCACACGAATGTCACTCAACTGTCATAAACGACGCGGCGCGAAACCTATCCCCGGTTTGCGAGGGCGGCCGTGCGGCGCAGTTCGCGCTCGCGGCGCCATGTGCCGAACGAGAATATCCCCAGTCCAACCCAGATGAGGCCGAAGGTCATCGCCTGGACGGTGCCCAGCGGCTCTCCATAGAGGAGGACGGCGACGAGGAACTGCGTCGTCGGGGCGAGATACTGCATCAGGCCCAGGGTGGCGAGGCGGATGCGCTGCGCCCCGAAGGCAAAGAGGAAGAGCGGCACGGCCGTCATCGGACCCGTCAGTACAAGGAGGGTCCAGGTGAACCGGCTTCCATTGCCGAAGCTCGTGCCGCCATGGCCGGAGAGCCACCACAGATAGGCGAGCGCGAAAGGCAGCAGGACGAGCACCTCGACAAAGAGGCCTTCGAGGGGCGTCGCGCGGGAGACTTTCCGCAGATAGCCATAGGCCGCGAAGCTGCCCGCGAGGTAGAGCGATATCCAGGGGAGCTGACCGAGATCGAAAGCGAAGATCGCCACGCCGATGGCGGCGAGCGCGACCGCGAAGATTTGTCCCCGCGACAGGCGCTCGCCGAGAAAGGCGACACCGAGCAGCACGCTCACAAGGGGGTTGATGTAATAGCCGAGGCTCGTCTCGACGATGCGCGCCTCGTTGATCGAATAGATGAAGACGAGCCAGTTGGAGCCGATGAGAAGGCCGGTGCCCACCAGCGTCAGCATGGTACGGCGGTCGCGGAGCATGGCGATCAGTTCGGCATGGCGCGCGAGGAGGAAGATCATCGCCAGCGTCAGTACCACGCTCCAGACGGAGCGATGCGCCAGCACCTCGAAAGGCGGCACGTCCATCAACTGCTTGTAGAAGATGACGGAAAGGCCCCAGAGCAGATAACCGAGGCCCGCCGAGGCGACGCCGAGCGCGGCTTCGGCGGAGGCCGTTTCCGAGGCGGATTTCTGCACGTTTCTTCTCCCGCTGAATCGACCGGACGATTCCGCGGCTTCTTGTATCATAGAGAAAGGAGGGCGGTGTTAGCGGGAAACACTCAATCCTTTGCCGAACGAGCCTTACGCGCCATCATCGCAAAATGCCGCCGTCCCGAATCGCCCGGAGGCGGCGGAATGACGCGATCCCGTTTTCAATGGCAGGTCGATGAACCTTTTCAATCGAAAAACCCTGAAACGCCATCTGCAGCGCAAACCCGTGCCAGCGAATCACGCCACAGCGCTGGAGGCGTGGGCCGACCTTGTCGCCACCGATCGCATCTACAGCCTCAAGGAGACCGCGCTTCGAGGCGATTTCACGTCGAAAATCATCGAGGGTGTTCTCGGATATCGCGGTCCCGCCGAAGGCGCCGACTACACCGTTGCCGCCGAACAGGCAATTTTGCGGGGCAGCGTCGATCTGGCGCTCGGACGTTTCGGCGGACGTAAAGCCGACATCGTTGCGCCGTTCGAACTGAAAGGAGCGGCCACACGCGATCTCGATGCCATCATGCCGGGGCGGAGCAAAAGTCCAGTCCAGCAGGCATGGGAATACGCCATGAACGCGCCGGGCGTGAAGTGGGTGCTCGTCTCGAACATGGTCGAACTGCGGCTCTACGGTTTCGGCGAAGGCACCGCCGCCTATGAAACCTTCCAGCTCGGCAAGCTGACCGATGCCGACGAATACGCAAGGTTCATGCTGCTGCTTTCGGCCGACAATCTGCTGTCGGGCCGCACGCTCGAATTGCTCAAGGAAAGCCGCCTCGAAGACAAGGACATTACCGACAAGCTTTACGACGACTATAACACTCTGCGCGTAAAGCTGATCGGTGCCGTGCAATCGGCGAACCCCGGCGTCGCCCCGCTCGATGCGATCGCAACAGCCCAGAAAATTCTCGACCGGGTGCTCTTCATTGCCTTTGCAGAAGACACCGGGCTGCTTCCCGACAACACGCTCGCCGACGCCTTCAGCGCGCGCGACCGCTACAACCCCCGCCCTGTCTGGAGCAATTTCAAGGGACTGTTCAATGCCATCGACCGCGGCAGCGCGGAACTGAAAATTCCCCGCTACAATGGCGGTCTGTTCCAGCCCGATGAAAACATCGACATTCTCGACCTCCCGGACGAAGTATGCGAAGGCTTCAGGACGCTCGGCGAATACGATTTCGCATCGGAAGTGTCCGTGACTGTCCTCGGGCATATTTTCGAGCAGTCGATTGCCGACGTCGAGCGGCTTCAGGCGCAGGCGCGCGGCGAGGCAAGCGAGCCGGAAAAGACCAGCGGTACAACCGGACGGCGCAAGCGCGATGGCGTCGTCTATACGCCCGACTATATCGCCCGCTTCATCGTCGCAGAAACGCTGGGCGCGCATCTTGACGAAGTATTCGCCGATGTCCTGCGCGCTCATGCAAAAGCCGGGGCGGACATTTCCGACTACGAGAAGATTTCGTGGCGCAGAAAGTCGGCCGAACTCGAAGCATGGCAAGCCTATCGGGACCGCCTCAAGACGCTGCGCATCGTCGATCCCGCCTGCGGGTCGGGCGTGTTCCTCATCATGGCTTTCGACTTTCTGAAGGCCGAACTGTCGCGGGCGAACGACAAGATCGCCGAACTGGAAGGCAAGGACCGGCACATTCAGGACTTGCTGGACCCCGACAGCGAAATCCTCACGAACAATCTCTTTGGCGTCGATGTGAACGAGGAAAGCATCGAGATCGCCAAGCTGTCGCTGTGGATCAAGACCGCAAGGCGCGGCAAGGTGCTGGACAGTCTCGACGGCAATCTGCGCGTCGGCGACAGCCTGATCGAGGACAGCAACTTCGCCTATCTCGATCATGCCTTCACCTGGGAAACCGCCTTCCCGAAGGTTTTCGCCGAGGGCGGGTTCGATGTGGTGCTGGGCAACCCTCCCTATGTGCGCATGGAATTTCTGAAGGCGCTGAAGCCCTATCTCGAAAAGCGGTATGAAGTCGTCTCCGACCGGGCCGACCTCTATTGCTATTTCTACGAGCGCGGGCTGCGCCTGCTGAAGCCGGGCGGGCGCCTTGGCTTCATTTCATCGAACACTTTCTTCAAGACCGGATCGGGCAAGCCTCTGCGCGACTATCTGCTGCGCGAAGCGACCATCGAAAGCGTGGTGGATTTCGGCGACCTTCAGGTGTTCGAGGGCGTGACCACCTACCCTGCCATCCTGACCATGAAGCGCGGGGCGGCGCCGAAGGAGCACGAGCTGCGCTTCTGGAAAGTGGGTATGCTGCCGCAGGACAATTTTCTCGCCACCTGGGAAGCGGCGGCAGGGCCCTATCCGCAAGCGGCGCTGGGAACCGGGTCGTGGGAACTGGAGAACTCCTCCTTGCGCGCCCTGCGCGACAAGATCAGGAAGGGCAAGAAGACCCTGAAGGAGGTCTACGGTTCACCGCTCTACGGTATCAAGACCGGGTTGAACGAAGCCTTCGTGATCGACAGCGCGACGAAGGAGCGGCTTTGCGCGGAAGACCCGCGCTCATCCGAACTTTTGAAACCCTTCCTCGAAGGCAAGGATCTGAAACGCTGGCGGGCCGAGCCGCGCGGCCTCTGGCTGATCTATATCCCGAAAAACCGGATCGCCATCGACGACTATCCGGGTATTCGGGACTGGCTGCTACCGTTCAAGAACAAGCTGGAGAAGCGCGCCACAAAACAGGAATGGTTCGAGCTGCAACAGGCGCAGGAAGCCTACGCGCCACACTTCGCCGCACCAAAGATCGCGTACAAGGATATTGGCGACAGTGCACCGTTCCATGTGGCCGCAGATGGATCGTTCCTGGCGAACACCGGGTATTTCATTCCCAGCGACGAGCACTGCTTGACGGCATATCTAAATTCCAAGCTGCACTGGTTCACCTACCTCAACGTCAGTGCACAGATCAGGGGCGGGTTTGTGCGCTTCTTTTCAAACCATCTAGGCGAAATGCCAATTCCCGACTGGCCGGGCGAAGCAAAGGCAAAGCTCGCAGCCCAGTCAGAAGCGGCACATAACGCCGCAAAGGCTCGGCTCGCACTGCAAACCGAACTCATTCGACGCATTCCCGACCTGTGCCCGCCGGGCCGCGAACCCAGGCTGACCACCCGGCTTCAGGAATGGTGGACCCTGCCCGACTTCGCCGCCTTCCGGGCCGAGGTGAAGAAGGTTTTCAAGACGGATATTCCGCTGGCGGAACGCACCGCCTGGGAAGAATGGATCGCCCGCGACCGCGCGGAGATCGCGCAATGCGAGGCGGAGATCGACAGTATCGTCTATGAGTTGTTCGAGCTGACTGAAGATGAAATCGCGCTGCTTGAGAGCGCCGTTCAGGCGTGACGCATCAACACAGTTACCGGAAGGCCCTGTGGATTGCCGCGCCTCGCCGACGCGAGGCTCGCAATGACGAGGTTGGGAGGTGAAGCGGGCCGGCGCCGGCTTCGTCCCTTGAAGAATTCTTGCGAAGAGAGACGACGCGACGACGTCGCGTCTACTGGATTTCCGGGTCAAGCCCGGCAATGACATGTCTGGTTATGCCCCCGCGCTTTCCTTGCGGTTATGCGTTTGCGGGGCCGGGGCGCGGTCGCGGAGGAGTTTCCAGGTGATCGAATCCGTCAGCGCCTGGAAGGAGGCGTCCACGATGTTGGGCGAGACGCCGACCGTGAACCAGCGGTTGCCCTGCCCGTCCATGCTTTCGATCATCACACGGGTGACGGCCTCGGTGCCGCTGGTGAGGATACGGACCTTGAAGTCCGCGAGGCGGAGATCCTCGATATAGGGCGAGTATTTGCCGAGGTCCTTTCGCAGGGCCTGATCGAGCGCGTTGACCGGACCGTTGCCCTCGCCGACCGAGATGAGTTTCTCGCCATCGACGGCCACCTTCACGGTGGCCTCCGACACGGTGACGAGATCGCCCAGCGCGTTGTAGCGGCGCTCGACGAGCACGCGGAAAGACTCGACGTCGAAGAATTCCGGCACCTCGCCGAGGATGCGGCGGGCGAGCAGCTCGAAGGAGGCTTCCGCGCCGTCATAGGAATAGCCGAGGAACTCGCGCTCCTTCACCTCGTCGAGCAGGCGGCCGATGCGGCGGTCCTTCGGATCGAACGCGATGCCCGCTTCTTCGAGGCGCGCGAGGATGTTGGACCTGCCCGCCTGATCGGAGACGGCGACCTTGCGCTTGTTGCCGACGCTTTCGGGCGGCACATGCTCATAGGTCTTCGGGTCCTTCAGGATCGCCGAAACATGGATGCCCGCCTTGGAGGCGAAGGCGCTTTCGCCCACATATGGCGCGTAGCGGTCCGGCGCGCGGTTGAGGATTTCATCCAGCGTGCGCGAGACATGGACGAG
Organism: Alphaproteobacteria bacterium HGW-Alphaproteobacteria-3; assembly: GCA_002842875.1. Lineage (GTDB taxonomy): Bacteria > Pseudomonadota > Alphaproteobacteria > Parvibaculales > Parvibaculaceae > Parvibaculum. The sequence goes on from PHEF01000004.1 coordinate 51,767, forward strand.
GCTCTTCAGGCGCTCGAGGCTGACGCCGATCTCGAAGCGATCCGCATAAAGAGGTTTCAGCAACAACGTCGGGATGAGCGAGACCATGTTGGCGTTGCCGCAACGCTCGCCCAGACCGTTCAACGTGCCCTGCACCTGACGGACGCCCGCGCGGATGGCGGCGAGCGAATTCGCGACGGCGTTTTCCGTGTCGTTGTGAGCGTGGATGCCGAGCTTTTCGCCGGGCACGCCGGAGGCGATGACCTCGCCGACGATGCGTTCCACCTCGTCCGGCAGAGTGCCGCCATTGGTGTCGCAGAGGACGGCCCAGCGCGCACCGCTGTCGAGCGCGGCATGCACGCAGGCGAGCGCGAATTCCGGATTTGCCTTGTAGCCGTCGAAGAAATGTTCGCAGTCGATCAGCGGTTCGCGGCCGCGCGCGGCCACGGCCTTCACGCTGTCGACGATGCTTTCGAGGTTTTCCTCGTTGGTGATGCCGAGCGCCACGGAGACATGGAAGTCCCAGCTCTTGGCGACGAGGCAGACGGCATCCGTGTCGGCGTCGAGCACGGCAGCAAGTCCTGGATCGTTGGAGGCGGAGCGCCCTGCCCGCTTGGTCATGCCGAAGGCGGTGAACTTCGCATGACCGAGCTTCGGCTTGTCGCCGAAGAAGGCCGTGTCGTTGTCCTCCACGCTGAAATCGACACCCGTCGTCTGCGCGCCGTCGCGCAGCGTGGTGTCGAAGAGGTAGAGGCGCTGTTTCTTTTCAGCTTTTGGGGACTTGCTCATGGTTTCGTTGCCTTCGGTCCGCTTTCCCTCTTCCACCCTCCCCTTGAGGGAGGGTCAAACGGCTGCACGCCGTTTGGGGAGGGGTTGCCGCATAAATAACTATCGCCTTCGTCAGCTCGTTCAGCACCGCATCTCAGAGCCCCCGCCCCGAAATTTGCGAGAGCAAATTTCGACCCTCCCTCACTCCTTGGTGGCTTGTCCACCAAGGCGGACAAGCTGGGAGGGTGGAAAGACAGAACGCCATCGGCCGCCAAACATCCGCGACTCCTGCCGCCGACCGGTCCGTTTCACAATGTATTGCAAGCGTGCTTGTACGGCGGTGGCGGATAAAAATCAGCCGCTAATAATCAGACCGTGGATGATCGAGAGAGCCGGGTTCATGCCGGTATCCTCGCTGGTCGCCGTTAACAACCCCTAACGAAATCAATCCGTTAGACCCTTGAGACGGGCTTGCGCCCGGTCCCGTCCGATGAGCGGTAGCAGGTTTTTCAACTCCGGTCCATGCGTCAGGCCGGTGAGCGCGAGGCGGAGCGGCATGAAGAGCGCCTTGCCCTTGCGGCCGGTGGCGGATTTCACGGCGCCGGTCCAGATGCCCCAGGTGGCCTCGTTCCACGGCTCCGGCGGGAGGACGGCGGCGGCGGCGGCGGCGAAATCCGGCTCCTCGATCACGGGCGCGACCGGCCCCGCGACGACGCGCGCCCAATCCGCCGCATCGGCGAAGAGGACGAGGTTCGGCTTCACGGCATCCCAGAAGTCCGCTCCGAGATCGCAGCCGAGCGCGGCGAGGCGCGGCTGCATGGCAGCGTAAGGCATGAGGTGCAGGCTGGCGGCATTGACGCGGGCGAGGTCCACAGGGTCGAAGCGGATGTCGGCGCGGCCGAGGCGCGAGAGGTCGAAGCCTGTGGCAAGTTCGTCGAGCGAGAGGCAGGGCTCGACCGGGTCCGGCGTGCCGAGGCGGGCGAGAAGCGCGTTGACGGCCATCGGCTCGTAGCCCGCTTCGCGGAACGCGCGCAGCGAAAAGCGCTTGGCATCGTCGCGCTTGGAGAGCGGCTTTCCTTCCGGCCCGTTGAGCAGCGAGTAATGCGCGAAGGCGGGAGGCTCGGCGCCCAGCGCGCGGATGATCTGGATCTGGACGCCGGTGTTGGTGATGTGATCGCTGCCGCGAATGACATGCGTTATCGCAAAGTCGATGTCGTCGACGATGCTCGGCAGCGTGTAGAGGAAGCGGCCATCCTCGCGGATGAGCACGGGGTCCGACAGCGAGGCGCCATCGACCTCGACATGGCCCTGGATCATGTCCTCGAAGGCGGTGTGTTCGTGGTCGAGCCGGAAGCGCCAATGGGGCTTGCGGCCTTCGGCTTCGAGGGCGGCGCGGTCTTCATCCGTGAGGGCGAGCGCGGCGCGGTCATAGACGGGGGGGAGCCCACGGGCGAGCTGGCGCTTGCGGCGGCGGTCGAGCTCGGCGGCACTCTCATAAGCCGGGTAGAGGCGGCCCGCGGCTTTGAGTTTTTCGGCCGCCGCCTCATAGGCCGTGAGACGGTCCGACTGGCGGGCGAAGATGTCATGCGTCAGGCCTAGCCAGCGCAGGTCTTCTTCGATCGCGGCGGCGAATTCGGGCGTCGAGCGCTCGTCGTCGGTGTCGTCCATGCGGAGCATGAACCTGCCGCCATTCTTCCGTGCAAAGAGGAAATTGAAAAGCGCGGCGCGGGCATTGCCGACATGGAGGATGCCGGTCGGCGACGGGGCGAAGCGGACGGTGACGTTCGAGGGGGCGGTCATGCTGCGAGCGCCCAAAATGGATCGTCATGGCCCGGCTTGTCCGGGCCATCCACGTCTTTGCGGACATCCAAAAGAAAGACGTGGATGGCCCGCATAAAGCGGGCCATGACGGTTTTTGGGACGGTTTTTGGGGGCGTGCTGTGAATGACGGCTGGTTCTACGCCCCCGCCCCAAACCGCTTGCAGCGGTTTGACTGGCCCTTCGCTTGCACTCCGGGCGTTCGGTGCTTGAAAAGGTCCACTGGACCTTTTCATTTGCTGACGCAAACCGCCCCTCACCCCCGAGGGGAGGGTGAGAAGCAGAGTGTCATGCGCGATGCCGCTCATACGTCCTGATCCCGGAAGCCGTTCACGATCGGGTAGCGGCGGTCGCGGCCGAAATTGCGCGCGGTGACCTTGACGCCGGGGGCGGCCTGGCGGCGCTTGTATTCCGAGATGTAGAGAAGATGCTCGACGCGCTTCACGAGGTCGCGGTCGTGGCCGCGATCGACGATCTCGCGCACCGACATTTCCTCTTCGACGAGGCAATGAAGAATGTCGTCCAGCACCTCGTAGGGCGGGAGCGAATCCTCGTCCTTCTGATCGGGACGCAGCTCGGCGGAGGGCGGGCGGACGATGATGTTTTCCGGGATCACCCTGCCCTGCGGCCCGAGGCAGCCTTTGGGCATGTTCTCGTTGCGCCAGCGGGCCATGCGGAAGACGCGCGTCTTGTAGAGGTCCTTGATCGGATTGAAGCCGCCATTCATGTCGCCATAGATGGTGGCGTAGCCGGCCGAGACTTCCGACTTGTTGCCCGTCGTCAGCAGCATGGAGCCGAACTTGTTGGAGATCGCCATGAGGATGACGCCGCGCGTGCGCGACTGGAGATTCTCCTCCGTGGTGCCGGACTGGGTGCCCTCGAAGAGTTTTTCGAGCGCGGCGGCGAAGCCCGTGACGGGCTCTTCGATCGGCACGGTGTCGTAGCGCACACCGAGAAGCGTCGCGCATTCGGCCGCATCGCCGAGGCTTTCCTGCGAGGTGTAGCGGTAGGGCAGCATGACGCAATGGACCTTGTCCGCGCCCAGTGCATCGACGGCGATGGCGGCGACAAGTGCCGAGTCGATGCCGCCGGAGAGACCGAGGACGACGCCGGGGAAACGGTTTTTCGTGACGTAGTCGCGCAGGCCCTGCACCACGGCGAGATAGAGCGCTTCGTCGCCCTCCTCTATGGCCGCGCGCGCGCCCGTCGCGCAGACCCAGCCCTTCGCCTCGCGCGCCCAGTCCGTAAAGACGATCTTTTCTTCCCAGGCCGGCATCTGGATGGGGAGCGAGAGGTCGGCATTGAGCACGAAGGAGGCGCCGTCGAAGACGAGTTCGTCCTGCCCGCCGAGCTGGTTCACATAGGCGAGCGGGAGACCGCTTTCCTTGATGCGGGAGACGGCAAGGTTCATGCGCGCGTCGAACTTGTTGAAGTCGTAGGGCGAGCCGTTCGGGACCAGCAGCATCTCCGCGCCCGATTCTTCCAGGCATTCGACGACATCGGCGGCTCGTCGAAGACGGAATAATTCGGCAGGTGGACCTTGGCACGGTAGCCGCGTACCTCGCCATGATCGAGATAGAGGACGGCATTGAAGAGCTTGCCGTCGCCAGCGAGCCAGGGGCAGCCGATGAGGACGGCGGGGCCGCCATCGCCGGTCTGGCGCGCAAGGTCGACCGCGGCGGCGCGGGCGGTGCGCTGGAACGCGCCCTTGAGCACGAGATCCTCCGGCGGGTAGCCGGTGAGGAAGAGTTCGGAAAAGACGATGAGGTCCGCGCCCGCAATCGCCGCCTCGCGGCGGGCGTCGACGGCCTTCTGGAGATTGCCTGCGATGTCGCCCACGACAGGGTTCAACTGGGCAAGGGCGATGCGGAGCTTATCGGTCATTTTACAAGCAAATCCGGGCCGTTATGCCCCAAGGATATGGGGATTCGGTCTCGCGGTTCTAGCCGTTGAAGGACGCACTCACAATAGCTCAAGGATGAACGGCGGATACGGGCATTCAAAGGTGCGCGAGGAGGCAAGCAAGGCTAGGCTCGCCGCAACGATGAAACCGGCACTTGAGGAGGACCCCATGACCGTCAACCGCCAGATACTGCTGACCGAAACCCCGCAGGGAAAACTTGCCGAGAGCCATTTCAAGTTCTTCGAAGGCAAGGTGCCCGAGGCGAAGGACGGGGAACTGCTCGTGCGCACGAAGCTCATCTCGCTCGATGCGGCGAACCGCGCCTGGATGCAGGGCGCGACCTACCGCTCGGCGGTGGAAGCGGGAACGGTGATGGCGGGCGGCTCGGTTTCGGAGGTCGTCGAGGCGAAGGCGCCGGGCTTTGCCAAGGGCGACCTCGTGTTCACCGATACGGGCTGGCAGGACTATGCCGCCGTGCCGGCGAAGGGCGCGCAGAAGCTGCCGAAGATGGAACCGCTGTCGCACCTGCTCAGCGTCTACGGCATTGCCGGGCTGACGGCCTATTTCGGGCTGCTCGACGTGGGCAAGCCGAAAGCGGGCGACACGGTGGTCGTGTCGGCGGCGGCGGGCTCGGTCGGCACGATCGCCGGGCAGATCGCGAAGATCAAGGGATGCAAGGTCATCGGCATCGCCGGCGGCGCGGCGAAGTGCAAGCTGCTCACCGACGAACTCGGCTTCGATGCCGCCATCGACTACAAGGCGGAGCCTGTGGGCAAGGCGCTCCGGAAAGCGGCGCCGAACGGCATCGACGTCTATTTCGACAATGTGGGCGGCGACATTCTGGAGGCGGTGCTGTTCGGCATGAACAATTTCGGCCGCATCGCCTGTTGCGGGGCGGTGTCGCAGTATGACGGGGCGGCGCCCGCGCATGGGCCGCGCGGCATACCGGGGCTGATCGTCGTGAAGCGCATCACCATGCAGGGCTTCATCGTGACGGATTTCATGGACAAGCACGAGCGGGCGCTGGCCGAGCTTCAGGGCTGGGTCGCGGCCGGCAAGATCAAGGTGAAAGAGGACATCATGGAGGGGCTCGAGAACACGCCGAAGGCGCTGATCGGGCTGCTGGCCGGCGACAATGTGGGCAAGCGCATGGTGAAGGTTTCGTGATCCCCCTGCCGATTGGCGCGACGGAAGCGCCACCCTTCCCCGTTATAAGTAGCGGGATGGCGAAAAGAGGCAGGCAGGCCGATGGGCTATGAGAGCGAAACGAGAGACGGCGCGCGCGGCGCGGAAACGCCTTCCCTTCCCGGCAGACTGAGGGCGCACTGGCAGGCGCTGCCCGGCCTCGCGCGCTGGGGGGCGGCCGGCATCGTGGCGCTTGCGGCCCTGTGGATCGCCTATGGCGCGCTGTTCGGCAGCGAAAGCGTGAGCTACCGCACGGCGACGGCGGTGCGCGGCACGGTCGAGCAGACGGTGACGGCGCTCGGGGCGCTGCAACCCAAGGACTATGTGGATGTGGGCGCGCAGGTCTCCGGACAGCTCAAAAGCGTTTATGTGGAGATCGGCGACGATGTGAAGGAGGGCGACCTTCTGGCCGAGATCGACGCGAAGACCTCGGAGACGGAACTCGCCGCCGCACGCGCGCGGCTCGCCCAGCTCGAGTCCGAACTTTCAGGCGCCCGGGCCGAACTCACACTGGCGCAACGGCAATACAAGCGGAACCTCGATCTTTCCCGGATCGACGCGGTGAGCCGCGACGACCTCGACACAACCGAGACGGCCGTGCAGACGATTGCGGCACAGATCGGCTCGCTCAAGGCGCAGATCGAACAGCAGAAATCGACCGTCGAAGGCGCGGAGGTCAATCTCGGCTACACGAAAATCTACGCGCCGATGACGGGCACGGTGACCTCGCAGACGGCGCTGCAAGGCCAGACGCTGAACGCGAACCAGACGGCGCCGAACATCCTGACCATTTCGGATCTCAGCACCATGACCGTGGAAGCGGAAGTGGCGGAAGCCGATGTGGGCCGCCTCGCCGAAGGCATGCCGGTTTATTTCACGACGCTCGGCGCCGCGAATGTGCGGTGGCGCTCCACCGTGAGGCAGGTTCTTCCAACACCGGAAATCGAAAACGACGTCGTGCTCTATACGGTGCTCATCGATATCGCCAACCCCGACGGCAAGCTGATGAAGGACATGACCACGCAGGTCTTCTTCCTTCTGGGCGAGGCGCAGGACGCGGTGACCGTTCCCGTCGGCGCGGTGAGCGAGGGAGCGGACGGCAAGGCTTATGTGACCGTGATGACGGAAAACGGCCCGCGCCCGCGAGAGGTCGATGTGGGCCTTACCAACCGCGTCAGCGCGGAAATCAAAAGCGGGCTCGACGAAGGCGAAACGGTGGTGACGGGCGTCGTGTCCGGAACGGAAAGCGGCACGGCAAGCACGCGCCGCATGCCCGGTTTCCTGTAGGGAGCCGCGCATGCACGCCCCCAACCCCAAAAGCGCCACGCCGCTGATCGACATTCGCGATGTGACGAAAGTCTACCGCACGGGCAGCGCGGAGGTGCGCGCGCTCGACGGTGTGTCGCTGACGATAAGGCGCGGCGAGTTCGTCGCGATCATGGGCCAGTCGGGCTCCGGAAAATCGACACTGATGAACATTCTCGGCTGCCTCGACCGGCCGACGGGGGGCGCCTACGACGTTGCGGGCACGGATATCGCCTCGCTCAGTTCCGACGACCTGGCGACGCTGCGCCGCGACACGTTCGGCTTCGTGTTCCAGCGCTACAACCTGATCTCCACCATGACGGCGGCGGAAAATGTCGAGCTGCCCGCCATCTATGCGGGCGCGACAAAAGCCGAACGCCGCGAGCGAGCGCACGACATCCTCACGCGGCTTGGCATGGGCGACCGGGCGGCGCACAGGCCGACCGAGCTTTCAGGCGGACAGCAGCAGCGCGTTTCCATCGCGCGGGCGCTGATGAACGGCGCCGACGTGATCCTTGCCGACGAACCGACCGGCGCGCTCGATACGCAGAGCGGCGCGGAGGTGCTGAAAGTGCTGAAAGACCTCAACACCGAGGGGCACACCGTCATTCTCATCACGCACGATCCGGCGGTGGCCGATTATGCGGATCGAACCATCCAGATCAGCGACGGACGCGTTGTCTCGGACACGGGCGCGAAGGCGGCGGCAAGCGTTGCCGCCTCGGACGAAGGTCCGACGCGACGGAGCGCCCTGCCGTTCCAGGCGGAGCTGATGGAAGCCGTGAAAATGGCCTTTCGTTCGCTCCGCGCCAACATCTTCCGCACGGCGCTCACGCTGCTCGGCGTCGTGATCGGCGTGGCGGCCGTGGTGGCGATGCTTGCAATCGGCGACGGCAGCAAGGCCAACATCATGAGTTCCATGCAGAGCATGGGCACGAACCTGCTGCTGCTGCGGCCCGGCGCACCGGGCATGAGATCGACCGGCGATGTTGCGACACTCGTTCCGGGCGATGCCAGGGCCATTTCCGACCTGCCGAATGTGACGGCGGCGACCGCCGACCGGAGCACTTCCGCCACGGTGCGCTTTGGCAATGTGGACTATCGCACGGAAGTTCAGGGCACATGGCCCGAACTGACCGTCGTGCGCGACTGGAACGCGGCGGAGGGCGGCTTCTTCACGGAAGCCGACCTCAATGGCTATGCCCCCGTCATCGTGCTCGGGCAGACAGTTGTCGATGCGCTGTTCCCGAACGGCGACAGCCCCATCGGCCAGTATGTGATGGTGGGCAATATTCCCTTCGAGGTCGTCGGCACGATGGAGGCGAAGGGAGCGACCGCCTTCGGGCGCGATCAGGACGACGTCGCCTTCGTGCCGTTGACGACCGGCTTCATGCGGCTCTTCGGACAGCAATATGCGAATTCGGTGACGGTGAAGGTTCAGGATTCGGACCGTGTGGACGAGACCGAGAAAGCGATCCATGAACTGATGATGGCGCGGCACCGGACGGAAGACTTTCAGATACGCAATACGGCCTCGATGCTTGAGACGATGGAAAGCATGTCGAACACCATGACGATCCTTCTCGGCTCGGTGGCGGCGATCTCGCTGCTGGTCGGCGGCATCGGCGTGATGAACATCATGCTTGTGAGCGTGACGGAGCGGACACGGGAAATCGGTATCCGCATGGCGACGGGCGCGCGGATGGGAAACATTCTCGTGCAGTTCAACACCGAGGCGCTGGTCGTTTGCGGTGTAGGCGGTCTCATCGGCATCGCCATCGGCCTTTCGGCGGCGCTCGCCCTGGCGGGCGCCGGGCTCAACATCGCCATCAACGTCATGCCATCGGTGCTTGCCTTCACTTGCGCATTCCTGACCGGGCTCGTGTTCGGTTACCTGCCCGCGCGCAAGGCAGCACTGCTCGATCCCGTGGTTGCGCTGTCGTCGGAGTGAGGTGAGATGAAATCGTTTGACGGATTTCAGAAAAATAGAAACAAAGCTGTCATCCCGGCACTTGTTGCCGGGACCCAATCCACGCTTCCGAGAATCGAGCGGCCAATGGGTCCCGGGAATAAATCCCGGGATGACACTTCTGTTTATGTTTCGGGCAGAGGATCAAAATCGAGCCCGCTATTTCGTGCTGTTGTCCCTCTCGCCCTGACCTTCGCCCTCGCCGCCTGCACGATGGCGCCGGATTACGAGCGGCCCGCGCTCGATACGCCGCAGGGCTATGCCTCCGCGCAGCAGCCGGCCGGCATGGACGTCGCCGGGGACACGCAATGGTGGACGGCATTCGGCGACCCGGAACTGACACTGCTGATGCAGGCGGCGCTGGCACGCAACCTCGACATCGAACAGGCGCTGGCGCGCGTCGAGCAGGCGCGCGGCGCGGCACGGGCGGCGGGCGCGAGCCTTCTGCCGCAGGTGGACGGCAGCGGCAGCGCGACCCGCAGCGACACGCGCGGCGGACCGAGAAGGGACAGCGCGAATCTCGGCCTTTCGGCAAGCTATGCGGTCGACATCTGGGGCCGCTATCGCAATGAGGCGAAGGCCGCGGCGCTTTCGCTGGACGCCACGCAATATGACAAGGAGAGCGCGGCACTGATCGTGCAGTCGGCGGTGGCGACGACCTATTTCACGATCCTGACGCTGAAGGACCGGATCGCGATCGCCGAGGATTCGCTCAAAGCCGCGCGCGATACGCTCGACATCGTGGAGGCGCGCTACAAGGTGGGCACGATTTCGGGCCTCGACCTGGCGCAGCAGCGCAACACCGTGGCGACCATCGATGCGACGCTTCCCCCGCTTCGCGCCGACCTTGCCGCGAACGGGAACGCGCTGGCGATCCTTGTGGCGACGACGCCGGGACGCTTCACCGTGGAAGGAACGACGCTCGACGCCGTGACCCTGCCCGCCGTGGCGGCGGGGCAGCCGTCGGCGCTGCTGGAGCGGCGGCCCGACATCAAGAGCGCGGAGGCGCGCCTCAAGGCCGCCAATGCCGATATCGGCGCGGCGCGCGCGGCCTTCTTTCCGAGTTTCGACCTGTCGGCCTCGCTGACGCGGAGCTTCGCAACGGCAAGCGCGGCGGAGACGGCGACGTCGCTCGGCGCTTCGCTGCTGGCGCCGATCTTTTCGGGCGGAACGCTGGAAGGAAACCTGCAATCGGCGAAAGGCGCGCAGGCGGAACTCGCCGCCGCCTACAAGCTTGTCGTGCTCACCTCCTTCTCGGAAGTGGAAAACGCGCTTACCGACGTCGAGGCGGCGGCGGCGCGCGAAGCGTCGCTGGACATCGCGGCGGAAGAAGCGGGCAAGACCTATACGCTTTCGCAAGCCCGCTACCGCGCGGGCGCGAGCGACCTTCTCTCCGTGCTCGATGCGCAGCGAAGCTGGCTATCGTCGCGCGACAGCGCCGCGCAGGCGCAACTCGACCGCTACAGCTCGGCCGTCAACCTGTTCGTGGCGCTGGGCGGCGGGTGGCAGAACTGAGGCACCGTTCGGCCCTTCTTGTTCGTCATTGCGTCGCTCCTTTCAGTCGCTCGCAATGACGAATGAGGGGAAGACAGTTCGGAAACTCACACGCAGTTGTTCAGGCGAGGGGCAAGTTTCCTTCCTCCGCCGGACAAAGGCGGCTAGTCTCCCCCTCAACGAAACCCAAGAAATGTGGAGGAGAGCCATGATGAACCTGACCTCGAAGGAAATCCGCCTGAAGGCGCGACCCAACGGCATGCCGAAGGATAGCGATTTCGAGGTGGCGACGACGGAAGCCCGCCAGCCCGGCGAGGGCGAGGTTCTGGTGCGGAACATCTGGATGTCGGTGGACCCTTACATGCGCGGGCGCATGATGGACCGCGAGAGCTATGTGCCGCCGTTCCAGATCGGCAGCCCGCTGGAAGGCGGCGCCATCGGCCAGGTGGTCGCATCCAAGAGCGACAAGCTGAAGGTGGGGACTTATGTGAACCACATGCTGGGCTGGCGCGAATTCGCGACGGCGCCGGCGGCGGGCTTCACGCCGGTCGACCCGGCGCTTGGGCCCATCGAGGCGTTTCTCGGCGTGCTCGGCATGCCGGGGATGACGGCATGGGCCGGGCTCTTCAAGGTGGCGAACCTGAAAGACGGCGAGACGGTGTTTGTCTCCGCCGCGTCGGGCGCCGTCGGCTCGGTCGTCTGCCAGCTTGCGAAGGCGCATGGCTGCTATGTGGTGGGCTCGGCCGGCTCCGACGAGAAGTGCAAGTGGCTGACGGAAGTCGCGGGCATCGACAAGGCGATCAACTACAAGACCTGCGGCGACCTGACCAAGGCCGCGAAAGACGCTTTCCCGAAGGGGATCGACGTCTATTTCGAGAATGTGGGCGGGAAGCATCTCGAGGCGGCCATCGAGTCCATGCGGCCGAACGGACGGGCGGCGCTGTGCGGCATGATCGAACAGTATAACGACACCGAGCCGCGCCCCGGCCCGACGAACCTCATCCAGATCGTCGGCAAGAGCCTGAGGCTGCAGGGCTTCATCGTTTCCAACTACTTCCAGCATCTCGGCGAGTTCTTCGCCGAAATGGGGCCGCTCATCAAGGCCGGAAAGATGCACTGGGAAGAGACGGTGGAAGACGGCATCGAAAACGCGCCGAAGGCCTTCCTCAATCTCTTCAAGGGCGCGAATTTCGGCAAGATGCTGGTGAAGATCGGGCCGGACAAGGCGGTGTAGGCGTTTCGCACTCTCGATGTCATTGCCGGGCTTGACCCGGCATATGTGGACGGCCCCCTGTTTTGCAAGGACTGGATTTGATCATGCGTCGGATCGCTTGCGGTCATATGTCCGG
>PHEF01000168.1 GCA_002842875.1 Alphaproteobacteria bacterium HGW-Alphaproteobacteria-3
TGATCTGCCCCCTTCTGAGTGGTCCAAAATTGATGATATTTTGGATGACGAAGGAGATATGGAATGCCGAGCAAGAAGCATCGCCCGGAAGAGATTATCGGCAAGCTGCGTGAAGCGGAGGTTGTGCTGGCGCAGGGCGCCACGACCGCCGAGGCGTGCCGTCGGATCGCGATCAGCGAGCAGACCTACTATCGTTGGCGCAAGGAATACGGCGGCCTGAAGACCGATCAGGCGCGTCGAATGAAGGATCTAGAGAAGGAGAATGCGCGGCTTCGTCGTGCGATATCCGACCTGACGCTCGACAAGCTGATCCTGCAGGAAGCTGCCCGGGGAAACTTCTGAGCCCCGCGCGCCGAAGGCGCTGTATCGATCACATCAGAATGATGATGCCGGTGTCCGAGCGGCGGCTCTGCCGCGTGCTCGGGCAGCACCGATCGACACAGCGCAAGGCGCCCCGCGGGGCGGATGACGAAGCAGCTCTGACCGAGGACATCATTACGCTGGCCCGGCAATATGGTCGCTATGGCTATCGCCGGGTGACGGCGTTGCTGCGCGATGCGGGGTGGCATGTGAACCGCAAGCGGGTCGAGCGCATCTGGCGTCGCGAGGGGCTCAAAGTGCCGCAAAGGCAGCCGAAGCGCGGGCGGCTGTGGCTGAACGACGGATCATGCATCCGGCTCCGGCCGGAATATCCCGGGCATGTCTGGTCCTACGACTTCGTCGAGGGCCGCACCCATGACGGGCGCAAATACCGGATCCTGTCGATCATCGACGAGGCGAGCCGGGAGTGCCTGGCGTTGCCGGTGGCGCGTAAGCTCAAGAGCGACGACGTGCTCGCGGCACTGGCCGAGCTGTTCGTCACGCGTGGGCCGCCGGCGCATATACGATCGGACAATATGATCCAGATGGCTTCCATCGTCAAGGAAGGCGCTCTCGGCCATAGCAAACATAGGATCCATCGATCATCGGGATCGTGGTCCTCACCGTCCTTAAAATGAGATACGCATGCCAGATGGAAGGCCCGAACATTATCTACAGGGTCGCCGTAGCGCCCTCACGGCACAGCAGAGAGGGGTCCTTCCATCTGGTGTCCGCCCGTTCGACGAACGGGCGGTACTCGGTTCCCGTCTTGATGACGGCGTGCACGACGCGCGCCATCTTGGCGGTGAGAGCGGTCATCGCCTTGCGGCGGCGATCGGGGTCGTCGGCATGGCCATCGACATAGCGGGAGAGCTTGTCGCGGAAGCTGTTGTTGGGTTGTCGGATCGCGACCTGGGTTGCCATCCAGAAGGTGCGTCGCAGCCGGGCGTTGCCGTACTTTGATAGCTTGGTCCGCCCCCGAAATATCCCTGACTGGTAGGTGGCGAGGTCGAGGCCGCAGAACTTGAGGAACTGGCGATGGTGGCTGAAACGCCGCAGGTCACCGGCCTCGGCCAGGATCGTCAGGGCGTTGATCGGACCGATGCCGGGAATCATGCGCAGGAGCTGATAATCGCTGTTCGTCGCCAGCGCGTCATGGGCGATCCGCTCGATCTCGTTGCGCTGCTGAATGAGGGTGCGCGCCTGGGCGATGACCATACGGAACATGGCGACCGCCGTGGAATCTTCGTCGATCGGCAGCGCGATCGATGCACAGGCGGTCTCGTAAATATCGTTGACCACCCGGGCCTTGGAGACCTTGCGACCGATCAGCGGCCAGGCCTGTTCGGTGAACGCCTCGCGTCCGATCGAGGTGATGCTGCCCGGCGTCGGGAAGCGTTCGATCAACGCCAGGAACCAGTCGGACCGGCTGTTGCCGGCGAAACGCTCGATCTCCGGAAAATACAGTGGCAGATAATGCGTGAGGATCCGATGCCAGGTCTGGGTCTTGGCCTTCGATATGGCTTCATGCGTCTTCGACATCTCCTGCAGATCGTTGATCCCTGCCGCCAGCGGATCGACATAGCGTTGGGTCGCGCCGATCTTCAGCATGTGCAGGATCACCTGCGCGTCCTTGGAATCATTCTTGTCCCAGCCATTGTGCAGCGCTTCGCGCGTCCGGGCCAAGGCGACCGATGAAATCAAGCGTAGCTCGAATCCCGCGGACAGCAATCGATGCGCCAGCGTGCGGTGATAATTACCGGTCGCTTCGAATCCGACGATCACGGGCCTGCCGGTGGCGGTCAGATCGTCGGCCAGCCGATCATAATCGGCCTTTGTCGCCATCACCGTCATGCGGCGCCGACGACCGCCTTCCGGTCGTTCAAGCAGAACTTCCTGGCGGTGCTTCGACATATCGATGGCTACCAGCACGGCGTCGGGTGGTGTAGAATGAAACTTGGTCATGATCGGTCAGCCTCCAAAGGGTTGTGTCGACAACATCTCTTTAGAGACCTGCTGGCTGGTCATGACTGCCTTGATGAAGCCGGCGGGCGCTACGCGCCCTTGTCTCCATCAAGGCATCGCGGCCCTTCGAAAGGCTGCTTCCCAATGTGCTATGGCCCGGAGTTTATCGCAACGGCGGTGCAGCAATGGCTCGCCCAGATCGGCGTAAAGACGCTCTACATCACGCCGGGTAGCCCGTGGGAGAATGGCT
>PHEF01000060.1 GCA_002842875.1 Alphaproteobacteria bacterium HGW-Alphaproteobacteria-3
TTTCGGTGCATCGCAATGCGGGGCTTGCGCAGCGCAACAATACCGCGTCACAATGCCAAATAACAGGGGGCAAGGGACCGTTGCGGCAAGTTGCCGTCATCGACCGCAAAAGCGGACCGGCCCGATAACATTGCAAGACAACATTGCAAAACGAGAGATGGGACAACCGTGGCAAAAAAGACCTCATCCACGGACGATGATGTCATCGTTATCAAGAAATACGCGAACCGGCGGCTCTACAACACCGCGACGTCGAGCTATGTGACGCTCGACCATTTGTGCGAAATGGTGAAGCAGAGCAAGGAGTTCGTGGTCCGCGACGCCAAGACCGGCGAGGACATCACCCGCTCGGTACTCACCCAGATCATCTTCGAGGAAGAGGGTAAGGGGCAGAACCTTCTGCCGATCAATTTCCTCAGGCAACTCATCCGCTTCTACGGCGACAGCCTGCAGAGCTTTATCCCCTCCTACCTCGAAATGAGCATGAACAGCTTCTCGAAGGAGCAGGAGAAATTGCGGCACCGCGTCACAAACGTGCTCGGCGGTACGCGGCTCATCCAGTTCGAGGACCAGATCCGTCACAATCTCGAAATGTTCGACAACGCCATGCGCATGTTCTCGCCCTTCAGGGGCGCAGGCGGCGCAACCGAGCGTAGCGCAAAGGATCAGCAGGCGGCAGGAAAGCCCGAGACGACCGAAGGCGGCGACGAACGCGAAGACGAGCTCGACGAACTCAAGAAGCAGATTTCGCAGATGCAGTCCCAGCTCGAAGCGTTGTCGAAGAAGAAGTAACGATCAGGCGACGGTACGGCGCTCCGCAATGCTGTGGACCGAGCTCGGCAGCGACAGAGCCGGCTCGCCGAGATAGAAGCCCTGCAGATACTCGACGCCGAACGTCCTCAGCATTTCGACTTCCTCGGCATTGCTGACCCACTCTGCCACCGTCGGCAGATTGAAGTTCTGCGCGAGATTGACCAGCGTCCGGACGAAGAACTGGTTGTCCGGATTGGTCGCAAGATCGACAACGAACGAGCCGTCGATCTTCACCATATCCACGTCGAGCATCTTGAGGTTGCGAAACGACGTGTAGCCTGCACCGAAGTCGTCGATCGCGATCTGGCAGCCGAGGTCCCGGAAGGTCGCGACGAACTCCGTGAGCTCCGACACCTCATGGATCGCCACCGTTTCCGTGATCTCGATGACCAGCCGTTCCGCAAGAGTGCGGTCGGAGGCGAGCGAACCCGCGAGCGTTTCCCGCCAGAGCCGGTCGCTTGTCGTGCGGCCGGAGACGTTGAGCGAGAGCCGTATATCGGGACGCGCGCGAAGCGTCGCGAGCGCAAGTTCCATCACGCGGTAATCGAGCAGGCCGATCAGGCCGAGCTTCTCGGCGACCGGCACAAAGTGTCCCGCGGCCATGATGTTGCCGTCAGGCTGCTCCATGCGGACGAGACATTCGTAGATGAAGGTCTCACCGCTCGTTGCATCGACGATCGGCTGATAGGCGATACGGATGCGTTTGTCGTTGAGGGCGGTAATAAGTTCGTCGGCGACGTTGATGTTGCGAAGGCGGGTTTTCTCGCGTTCGCGCGAAGGCGTGTAGATGACGTGGCTGTCGCGAAGGCGCTGCTTTGCCGAAACCAGTGCCTCTTCCGCGCGGGCGAGCGCCTGATCGACGCTGGACGCATGACCGGGAAGCGCGATCGAGCCCGCCGAAACGGTAACGGAGACCGGTCCGCGCCCCGTCATCACCACCTTGTCGCGCACTTCGGCAAGCAGGCGTCCACAGATGCCGTCAAGCCGCTCCTCGTTGCAATTGCGCAGGATGAGGCCGAACTTGTTGCCCGCATAGCGGCCAAGCGCATCGCCCCGGCGCGCGAGCGTAGAAAGCCGCTTGCCAACGCTCACAATCACCTCGTCGGCAACATCGAAGCCAAAGGCGTCGTTGATGAGCGCAAGATTGTCGACTGCGATGAGCAGGAAGGCGGAATTCTGGCGTCCCCGCTGCGAGGCGATCATCGCGTCCGTCAGCGCTTCCTTGAGGCGCACGCGATTGAGAAGCCCCGTCAGTTCGTCGAAGGTCGACAGCCGAACGAGTTCTTCATCGCGCTTGTGGCGTTCGTCGATGGCGCGCAACACGCCGACCGCGCGCTGAGGCGTCCCGTCGGGACCGCCATACCAGCGGCCGCGATCCTCGACCCAGCGCATGCCGCCGAAATCGTCGCGGATCTGATACTCGAATTCGTAAGGGACACCGTTGCCTGTGTCGCTTTCCCGCGATCGGCAGATGAGTTCATAGCGGCTCGGCCCGTCGCTTGCGACGCGCGCGGCAAAATCGCGATGCGTGGAAATGGTCGAGACATCGGCGATACCGAGAAGTTGCGGTGCGCCCGGGCCCCAGTTCAGCACATTGTCGTCGATCAGCCACATGTAGGCGGCATCGCCAACGGCGATCACGGCGCTCTCCAGTAAATCGTCGCGCGCCTTCATCGATTCAATGCCACTTGCCACGCCGACTCTGCGCGCATCCTGCGTCTTCGAGTCCACAACACCGCTCCTGCCGTGTTTACCGAATTGGGCCCATCGCCCGTCTTTGGACGCTTCCTGCATCCATAACGGTCATAGTCCGGCAGCAGCCGTTAAAAATTCGAGAAGCGTATTGGCAACCAAAGCCCTAATAAAGCTGGTTAATTCACACATTCGTTCCGTTACGGCACAACCGGACGCAAGAAAACCCTGCGATTGCGCCTCCGGACGTGGCAGGATTCTTGCGGCGACGAAGCAAGGCGATCCGCGTTGCGATACGGTGCGCGACCGCAACGGCTTCAACAAGGAAAGACGGCAAGGGACATGACGGGAGTAGAGCGCATAGACCGGACGCGCCGCGCCCTGCCCGCTCCACGGCGAGCGGAGGAAGCGCCGCACGCAAAGCGCAGCGAACCCGCGCCGCGCCCGCAGGCCTTACCCGCAGGCACCGCCGCACTTGGCCGGCCCGACCTCGCTGCCACGCGCCCCGTCGCGGCGTTTCTCGCGCAATATATCGACCAGCATTGGTCATGGCCGCGCTCATCCGCACGCAAGGAAGAGACGCGCCGCCAGGCAACGCACGCCTATATCGGCGCCGACATGCTGCCCGATCTCCTCGCCGAAACGCTCCGCGGCGGAAGGCACCAGCGCAAACTCTGATTCAGTCCGGCGATCAGTAACCGACCGCCGCGCCGTCCTTGCGCGGATCGGAGCCGCCGGTCAGCGTCCCCCGTTCATGGTCGATAAGAATTGCCTGCCCGCCACCATGCGGCAGAAACGCGTTGCGCAAAGTGTGACCGCGCGCGGCGAGCCCTTCCCGTGCCTCTGCGGAAATCCCCAATTCGGCGTCGATGCCATTACCTGCAGGAAAGGCACGCGGACTGTCGATCGCTTGCTGAACATCCATGCCGTAGTCGAGCATGTTGGTCGCGACATGCACATGACCGACCGCCTGATAGGCACCGCCCATCACGCCGAAGGGCATGACCGCCCGCCCCTTCTCGACGAGCATGGCGGGGATAATCGTATGAAGCGGCCGCTTGCCGCCTGCAACGCAATTGAGATGGCCCTCTTCCATCACGAAGCCGGAACCTCGGTTCTGGAACATGACGCCGGATTTCGGCGCGAGAATGCCCGACCCGAATCCGAAAAAGAGCGAATTGATGAAGGAAACGGCGTTCCGGTCCTTGTCGACGACGCTCAGATAGATCGTGTCGCGATTGAGCGGGTCGCGCACGCTCGCAATATCCTCGATCCGCCGGTCGGGATCGATGCGGGCGGCAAGCTCATCTGCGACCTCGTTCGAGAGCAGGCGATCCACCGGCACCTCGCCGAAATCGGGATCGGCGACATAGCGATCCCGCATGTCGTAGGCGAGGCGCGCCGCTTCCATCTCGTAGTGAAACCGCGCCGCACCATGCGGATCGAGCCCGTCGAGCCCCTTGCGCGACAGGATGTTGAGCATCAGCAGCGCCGTAATGCCCTGCCCGCTCGGCGGAATTTCGCAGATCTCGTGCCCGCGATACGCCGTGCGGATCGGCTCGACGTAATTGCCCTTCGCCTCCGCGAAATCCTCAAGCGTGTGGAATCCGCCGGCGCTGCGGAGCTTCGTCACCATGTCTTCGGCAAGCGGCCCCTCGTAAAAGGCGTCGCGCCCTTTTTCGCCGATGAGCCGCAAGGTCTGCGCAAGCACGGGCAGGCGAAACTTGTCCCCGATGGCGGGTGCCTTGCCATCGATCGTGTATTGCGCCAGGGCATCGGCATCGTGGGCGAGATGAGCCTCGAGGAAATTCCATTCGATGCCGATGCGCGGTGCGACGGCAAAGCCTTCTTCCGCCAGCCTGATGGCCGGTTCGAAGACGCGGCCGAGCTCCATCGTGCCGTGATCCTCGATGAGCCGCGCCCAGGCATCGACCGCCCCCGGCACGGTGACCGAGTGGACGCTGTTGAGCCCAAGGGTCCCGTTCACGGATTTCAGCTTTTCGAGCGACAGCGCCTTCGGTGAGCGCCCCGAACCGTTGAGGCCGATAATGTTCCCGCTGCCACCCTTCGAGAGGAGCACGAAACAATCCCCGCCGATGCCGGTATTGTAGGGTTCCACAACGCAAAGCACCGCGCTTGCCGCAATCGCCGCATCGACGGCGTTGCCGCCCGCGCGCAGGATCGAGATGGCGGCTTCGGCGGCAAGAGGTTGCGATGTCGCGCACATGCCGTTGACGCTGTGAACCGTGGACCGTCCCGGAAGCTGAAAATCGCGCATGAAAACTCGTCGGTTTTGAGGGTCAGTTATTTCGTGTGGCGAGGATGAGCGACTGAAGGTCTGCCACCGCTCTTTCGATACGGGCAAGGCGCAGGTCCATTGCATCGAGCTTCGTCATGAGAGCGGCATCGCTGCTTGCCTGCGCCGGCGCGGCGGGAACGGGCGTCGATATCCCCGCCTTGTTCGCCACCTCCACGGACGAAGCGGCAAGGAGCCCGGCGAGAACGCTCACGTCACGAGAGGCAAGTTCGCGCTGGTCCTTCCATATCTCGTCGATCTCGGCACGCGAAAGGCCGAGAGCCGACGCCACATCGTCGCGCGTTCGCCCTGCCTGCTTCAGCTTCGCGTCGAACCATTCCTGATCGAAGAAGAGCGCCATCTCGCCTAGCGTCCCTTGAACTCGGGCGCGCGCTTTTCGAGGAAACTGCGCACACCTTCGCGGTGATCTTCCGTCTGGAAGAGTTTACCCAGCGTGCCGCTTACCGAGCTACCGATTTCGCGCAGGTCTCCATAGGAAGTCCGGCGCAGCCCCTCCTTCATGAAGCGCAACGCAAGCGGTGCGTTGACCGCGATCCGGCCGGCAAGCGCCATCGCGCGATCCATCAATTCCTCATGCGGTACGACCTCGCCGACAAGGCCGATGCGCATGGCTTCCTCGGCATCGATGACATCGCCCGTGAAAAGAAGTTCCGCCGCCTTGCCGGGTCCGACGATCGTGGGCAGCCGCCAGAGCCCGCCCACATCGGTGATGAGGCCGCGCTTGATGAAAATTTCGCCGAACTGCGCCCTTTCCGACGCCATGCGGATATCGGCGAAGAGCGTGAGTTCCATACCCCAGCCAACGGCCGCTCCGTTGACGGCGGCAATTACCGGCCGGTCGCATTCGAGCGCGGCGACGGCGGCAGGCGTCGGCTCCGGGCGAACGCTTGTGAGCCGCGCGACGCTCTGTTCGTGCTGTTCGCCCGTCATCATCTCCTTCACATCCTCGCCGGAGCAGAAGGCGGGGTCTGTGCCGGTGACGACAACGCAGCGCACTTCGGGATCGGCCGATGCGGCGCGGAATGCCGCCTCCACCTCGTCATAGGCGCGCCGGTTCAGCGCGTTGCGGCGGTCCGGCCGGTTGAGGGTGAGGATCGCCACATGGTCGCGCACCTCATAGAGAACGCAGGTAAATTCCGGCGGCTGAATACGTACCGCTTGCGCCATGATTTCGTCTCCGGCCGGTTTGCGCTTTTCAGGTGCTATTTGAACTCGCCAAGCGCATTGGCGCCCGCATCGCCGAGCTTCGAGCCGCCGTCGCAATCGACGATCGTCCCGGTGATGTATTTCGCGTTGTCCGTCGACAGGAAAAGAGCGGTATCGGCAATGTCGGTCTTGGTGCCGTAGTCGCGCAAGGCGATGCGCGACTTGATCGCCTTTTCCATCTCCGGCGTCGGCGCAAGCCGCGCCATGCCTTCGGTATCGGCAATCGGCCCCGGGGATATCGCATTGACGCGCACGCCCGCCGGACCCCATTCCATGGCAAGGCACTTGGTCAGCATGTTGATTCCCGCCTTTGCCGCGCAGGCGTGCGACTGGAAGAGGCTGGGATTCACCGCCTGCGGCGCCGTGATCGAAATGATCGAGGCGCCCGGCCGGTTCAGATACTGGAACGAGGCGCGCAACACGTTGAACGTACCGATGAGGTCGATATCGATCACCGTCTTGAAAGCGTTGGACGACATGCCGAGCGCGGGCGCGACGAAATTGCCCGCGGCGCCCGAAATCACGACGTCGAACGCGCCGAGCCTGTCGCGCGCCTTCGCCATTGCCTGGTCGACGGAATTGAAATCGCGAACGTCGGCAGCCATGCCGATCGCCTCGTGACCCTCATCCGTAATGGTTTGCGCCGCCGCCGTGATCTTCTCGTGACTGCGGCTGATAAGCGCAACTTTCGCGCCCGCGCGTGCGAAATGCTGCGCGATGCCAAGATTGATGCCGCTCGATGCGCCGGCGATGAAAGCCGTCTTTCCGGCAAGAACCCGATCCTTGAATGCATTCGTCATGTCGGTCTCCCTGTAGAATCAGGGTTGCCCGCCAAACCTCGGCCTGCGGGAAACGATCCCCTTTTTCCCGCATCAAGCCTGCATTTCAGGCCCCCTGCAACCCCGGCAGGGACATTTGTAGACGGGTCGCCAAGGCACTAGACTGCGCTCCCCTGCAGCTTCCGCAAGGGAAGCGCGGAACCGAGGTAGAAAAGGTTGAAAAGCATCATGGCGACCGCGAAGGGAGTGGCAATTCTCGGACTCGCACTCCTCCTCATCATGTTCATGAGCTTCTGGGCAGCGGGACGCACCCGCGCCGCGCTCGATGCGGGAGCCCGCTCCGCTCTCGAGGCACAGGGCAATGCCCACCGCTTCATCGAACTTCCCTCCGGCACCGCTCACTATCGGCTCGAAGGGCCGGAAGCAGGGCCGATTGCGATTTTGATTCACGGTTTTTCGACGCCGTCTTTCGTCTGGGACGAACATTTCGCGCCGCTGACCGAAGCGGGGTATCGCGTGCTTGCCTACGATAATTTCGGGCGCGGCCTCTCCGACAGGCCGGACGCCATCTACAATGCCGATCTCTTCGACCGTCAACTCGAGGAATTGATCGAGGCCCTGAAGATCGACCGCCGGGTCGATCTCGTCGGTTACTCAATGGGCGGCGTGATCGCGACGATCTTCGCCGCCCGCCATCCCGAGCGCGTGCGCTCGCTGACGCTCATCGCGCCCGCGGGCCTCGGCGTTGCCTTGAACGAGAACCTCGAACTCCTGAAGCGCCCCTTCATTGGCGACTGGATCGTTCGTCTTTTCGGCACCCGCCTCTTCTACAGCGCCGCCGCGAAGGAAGCCGGGAGCGCGCCGAACCCCGGCGCTTTCCTCGCCGGCTTCAACCGGCAACTTGAATATCGCGGCTATGGCGATGCGCTGCTCTCGACCATGCGGCACTACCCTTTGACGGGGGCAGACACGTTCTTCGCGGATGTCGGGGCGTCGGAACTGCCGGTCCTTGTCATCTGGGGCGAGGCCGACGAGACCGTGCCCTACGAGAACGCAGCGAAGCTGATGGAGCTCATGCCGCAGGCGCAGCTTCGGTCTTATCCGGGAGCCGGGCATAACATCACCTTCGCCGATCCCGGCCTTGTGAGCGGCCTCATTACAGGCTTTCTTCGGGTTCAGGATACGAAAATCACTTCCCCCGGCGCGGGTGGAAAGCCACGTGGGCCGTTGACGCGCCTTGAAGCGCGGCAATGCGGCAGTTGCAGCCACGATGCAGCGCAGGGCGATGCCTTCGAGGCCGGTCCGCCCGCAACCGAGCCGTGAAGCCAGGGAGCGCAAGAGAGTAGCCGGTGATGAAGCCGCTCGTCGAAGAGTTGGAATGGATCGCGCCGCATGAATTTTTCCATGCGTTTGCAGCGGAGCCCTTCGCGCTTTTCCTCGATAGCGCCACGGCAGGGCCCGCGCGCGATCCGGCGCTGCACGGGCGCTGGAGCTTCATCGCGGCCGATCCCTTCCGGCAGCTTTGCTGGCGGCATGGCGAGGCAGGGAAACCCTTCAGCCTCCTGAAATCCATGCTCGCCGACCTCCCACCGGTGGAAGGCGGCGAGGACACACCGCCCTTCCCCGGCGGGGCGGCGGGTTTCTTCGGCTACGGGCTCGGGCGGACGCTGGAACGCCTGCCGCCGGAAGAGCGCCCCTTTGCCATCGACGACCAGCACCTGCCCGACATGGCGCTCGGCTTTTACGACACGGTGCTCGCCTTCGACATGGTGGAACGCCGCGCCTACATCGTTTCGACGGGACTGCCCGAACGCGCCCCCTATGCACGCCGGAAGCGCGCGGCCTTGCGCGCGGCCGAAATGCGCGAACGGCTGGCCTCGCCGCAGAGAGCGATGGCTCCCGCGCCCGTCGCAGCGCCCGGCATCTTCTCGAACTTCACACGCGAGGGATACGAACGGGCCGTCGCGCGGGTCATCGACTACATCCATGCCGGGGATATCTTCCAGGCGAACCTTTCGCAACGCTTCGAAGCGATGCTCGCCGAAGGCGACACGCCCTATGCGCTCTATTCAAGACTGCGCGCCGCGAGCCCCGCACCCTTCTCCTCCTTTTTCAACTTCGGCGAGGGCGCGATCGTCTCCTCTTCGCCGGAACGCTTCCTTCTCTGCCGAAACGGAGAGGTGGAAACGAAGCCGATCAAGGGAACGCGCCAGCGTGGGTTGACCCCCGGCGAAGACAATCGTCTGGCCGCCGAACTTCTCGCCTCCGAAAAGGACCGCGCGGAAAACGTAATGATCGTCGACCTGCTGCGGAACGACATCTCGCGCGTCTGCGAGGACGGTTCCGTCACCGCGGATAAGCTCTGCGAACTCGAGAGTTTCGCCAATGTGCATCACCTCGTGTCGACGGTGCGGGGAAAACTGCGGAAGGACGAAACGGCCACCGGCCTCCTTGCCGCGTGTTTTCCCGGCGGTTCCGTGACCGGCGCGCCGAAACGCCGGGCCATGGAAATCATCGCGGAACTCGAACCGACCGCACGCGGCCCCTATTGCGGCGCCATTGGCTATCTCGGCGCCGACGGCGGCATGGACAGCGCCATCGCGATCCGCACCATGACGGTGACGGGCAGGCGCGTGACCTTCCAGGCGGGCGGCGGCATCGTGGCGGACTCCGATCCGGAAGCCGAATACGAGGAAACGCTGGCAAAAGCGCGCGACATGCGGCGCTCGCTGATGGCCGAAAAAGCGCCGGCAACCGCGCCGCTCCTTGCGGGAGAGCGCGCATGATCCTCGTCATCGACAATTTCGACAGCTTCGTTCACAACCTCGCGCGCTATATCGGCGAGCTTGGATTCGAGCGCCGCACGATCAGGACCGACGAGATATCGGTGGAGGATGCGCTGGCGCTTGCGCCGCATGCGATCGTTCTCTCGCCCGGCCCCTGCGGACCCGACAAGGCGGGGATTTCCGTGCCTCTCGTGACCGCGGCGGCGGCGCGCGGCATTCCGCTGCTCGGCGTCTGCCTTGGACATCAGGCGATTGCCGCCGCCTTTGGCGGACGCATCCTGCGCGCGCCGAGACCGGTGCACGGCAAACCATCGCGCATCCATCATGGAGGCGGGGATATCTTCGAGGGCCTTCCCGATCCCTTCATCGCGGGCCGCTACCATTCGCTCATTGCCGAACTTCCCGCAGGCGGGCCGTTACGTGCCACCGCACACACGGAAGACGGCGTGCTGATGGCGCTCGCGCATGAGGCATTGCCGGTTTACGGCGTGCAATTCCACCCGGAATCCGTTCTCACCGAACACGGGCACGCCCTGCTCGCGAATTTCCTGCGGCTCGCAAATGCGGCCCCGGCGAAGCTCAGCGCATGAAAGTCTGGCTCAACGGTTCGATCGTGGATGCACGGGATGCGCGGATCGACCCCGCGGACCGGGGCTTTCTGCTCGGCGACGGTCTTTTCGAAACCATGCTGGCGCTGCATGGGCACCCCGTCTTTGCCGGTGCGCACATGCTGCGCCTGAAGGCCGGGACGGAACTGATCGGCCTGCCGCTTCCTTACGCGCCCGACGCCATCGAGGCTGCCTGCATCGAAATTCTGGAAGCAAACGGCCTCGACGCCGCGCCGCGCGCCTCGCTTCGCGTAACCGTGACGCGGGGACCGGGCCCGCGCGGCCTGGCGCTGCCGCCGGAACCGAAACCGACCGTGCTTGTGAGCGGCGCCACGGCGGGAGAGCCGCCCGCGCGTCTTTCGCTGGCAACGGCAATGCCGAGGCGCAACCCCTGGTCGCCCTCGGCGCGGCTCAAGGCACTGCCCTATCTCGACAATCTGCTCGCAAAGGAAGAGGCGCGGGAGAAAGGCGCGGACGACGCGCTGATGCTTTCCACGAACGGCGCCATCGCCTGCACGAGCGCCGCCAATATTTTTCTCTGGGAAGACGGCAAACTTATCACCCCCTCGCAGAACTGCGGCATCCTGCCGGGCATCACGCGCGCGGCGCTGCTCGAACTCGCGCCGGATATCGGAATCGACATCGCCGAAGAGGAAATACTGCCCGCAAGGCTCGCACACATATCGGGAGCCTTCGCGACGAACAGCCTGATGGGGCTCGTACCCATCGACCGGATCGACGGGCGGGATATCCCCGCCCATCCGATGACGGCCCGCCTCGCCGCGGCCTATGAGCTCTTGCTCGATGCCGCGGACGAAGAGGGCTGAGGCTACTCGCCGACGGTGAAGTCGCGGCGCGCCGCCGTGATGGTGACGGTGAAACCGGCGATCACGTCGAAAAGCGCAAGCAGGACGAGCGCAAAAAAGATGGAGGTGCCGAATGGCGGCAGCACGATGAACTCAACCAGCGCAATCAGGAGCACGAGCATCGACAGCCCGTGATTGACGATGGTCGACGTGCCTGTCTTCGTCGAGTTGATCAATTCGAAAAAAAGCAGCATCAGTGCAACGAAGACGATGAGATCGCCGACCGCGATTGTCCAGATTGCGCCCGAGACGAGCGTGATCGTTGTGATCTGCGATTCCATCGACAGACCGGTCAGATAGACGACGATGTTGTAGATGATGATGACGATCGCCATCAGTGGCAGCGTGCCAAGCATGTCGGAACCCTCTTTTTGCCCCCAAAAACTGGTCTCTCATGTGCCAGACTAGCACAATTACGACACCATAACCCAAACCGGTGACGGGTTTCCGGCTTGACCCGCAACAAAAGGACGGCCCCGGAGTGAGCGCTGCATCGCATTTTTCAATGACCTACCGGGAAGCGCGCGACCGCTTTCTCCAGGCGGCGCGGGCGGCGGGCGCCCGCGTTAACCATCACGAGCACCCGCTGACGGGCCCCGGGGGGGAAGTACTCGCGACGGATGTCGCGCGGATCGGACCGGAGGATGCCAGATATATTCTCGGGATCGGCTCCGGCACGCATGGCGTGGAGGGTTATTGCGGCTCCGGCATCCAGACCGCGCTCCTGAGCGAGGGCTTCGGACGCGACCTTCCGCCGGATACGGCGGTGATCTTCATCCATGCGATCAACCCCTACGGCTTCGCCTGGAACCGGCGGGTGAACGAGGACAATGTCGATCTCAACCGCAACTTCCTCGATCACACGAAACCGCATCCCGAAAACCCGGGCTACGAGGAACTGGCGGAGGCGATCAATCCGCGCGACCTCTCGCCGGAAGCCATGGCGGAGAGCCGGGAGAAGATGAAAGCCTATGCGGAGAAGCACGGGCACCCCGCGATGCAGCACGCGTTGAGCGCCGGCCAGTACACGCATGCCGATGGCGTGCAATATGGCGGGCGCGAGCCCGTCTGGTCGAACCGCACGCTGCGCGCCATCATCCGCGAGGAAATGGGCGCGGCGGAGCGCGTGATATTCGTGGATATCCATACCGGGCTCGGCGCGCGCGGCACTGGAGAAATGATCTGCACCGACCCCGAGACGGCCGATACCTTCAAGCGGATGAAGACGTGGTGGGGACCGATCGTGCGCTCGACCGTGGGCGGCGGTTCGATTTCATCGGATGTTCCAGGTTCCATCCCCGTCTGTTTCGCGGAGGAACTGGCGGGGCGCGAGGTGACGTCGGGCGGGCTCGAATTCGGCACGGTGCCGATCCGCGAGGTGACGGTGGCGCTGCAGTCCGACAACTGGCTTCACCAGAACGGCGGACACAAAAATCCGAAGGCGGAGGAAGTCGCGAAGACGATCCGCGATGCCTTCTACATCGATGCAGACGACTGGAAAGAGGCCGTGACGGCGCAAACGCGCGAGGTCTGTGCGGCTGCGTTGCGCGCCTTCAAAACCTGAACCGCAAAAGAAAACGCCGCCCCGGAAGGCGGCGTTCAAAACTCGTCAGAAGCTGGAGGCTTATTCGCCCTTCGGCTTCAGGATCTGCCTGCCACGGTACATGCCGCTCTTCAGGTCCACGTGATGGGGACGGTGAAGCTCGCCCGAATCCGGGTTCTCGACATAGGCCGGCTGCTTCAGCGCATCGGCCGAACGGCGCATGCCGCGCTTCGACGGGGTGGTTTTCCTCTTGGGGACGGCCGGCCGTGAGCGGTGGCGCCTCAAGCACCTCCGGCACGGCCTTTGGCGGGCCTTATACAGCGAAAGCGGGCGGAAAGTCCATAAGGGCGCACCCGAATTCCCCGCACGGCCGGCCTAGTTGAGATGGACGATGGCGCATTCATCCGCCGGAATGGCGGCCCGCGCACAAGCTCCCTGCGCACTCCGCTCGCTGGCGAAAGGGCCCATGCGGACGCGGTGGACCTCCTCACCGGAAATCCGCGCCGTGTCGATGGCAACACGCTCGCCGGGCTTCAGGTCCGGTTCGCGGCCGAGAACGTCGAAATAGCGGCGGCTGGCGCGGTCGACGTTCGAATAGGAACCGACCTGCGCATAATAGCGGCCCGCAGGCGCTGCGAGCGAGGCAACCTCGACGGACCCCTGAGCGGCGCGGCCCGGACGGGCCAGCGGCTTGGGCGCGGAGGAGGAAATGGATCCGGTGACGAGACCGGCATAAGGGTCGTCGTTCCAGGCGACCTGCGTGTAGGACGGCCGTGCGACGGGACGGGCCGTGGTTGGGATTTCGATTGTCTTCTCGACCAAGCGGTTCATGCCGCCGCGATCATAGACCCTGACTTCCTGGCGCTGCTGCGGCTCCGTGCCGGCGATCCCGCGTTCCTTCTGCATCACGAAAAGCGCAATCAGAATCGCGCCAAGCACCAGCCAGAAGCGGTCGCGCTGAGCCTTTTCGAACATCTCTGCCCCCATCCCGTGAGCCGCGTGGAGCGGCAATGGGATGAGGGTGACGCTATATGGTTAACTCACACTTAAATTGACCCGAACTGGCACAAAAATCCCCGGTCGCCTCGAAAAATACGAGGAAAATCAACGGCCTGAGATCAAGCCGCAAGCACCTTGGCCGCGTCGCGCCAGGCGACGCCAAGCGCATCGGACACCGCCTTGTAGGTCAACTCGCCCTTGTGGACGTTGAGCCCGGCCAGCAGATGCGGATTGTCGAGCATGGCCTGCCGGTAGCCCTTGTCCGCGAGCGCCAGCGTGAAGGGGAGCGTCGCGTTGTTGAGCGCGAAGGTCGAGGTCCGCGCGACAGCGCCGGGCATGTTGGCGACGCAGTAGTGAACCACATCGTGTTTCACATAAGTCGGCTCCGCATGGGTGGTGGCATGCGAGGTCGCAAAGCAGCCGCCCTGGTCGATCGCGATATCGACCAGCACCGAACCCTTCTTCATTTTCTTGACCATGTCTTCCGTCACGAGCTTCGGCGCGGCCGCACCCGGCACCAGCACGGCGCCAATCACGAGGTCCGCCCCGAGCACGCTTTCCTCGATCGCATCGACCGTCGAATAGATTGTGTTGAGGCTCGGCCCGAACTGCATGTCGAGCTCGTAGAGGCGGTGCAGGTTGAGATCGATGACGGTGACATGGGCTTCGAGGCCCATCGCCATGCGCGCGGCATTGGTGCCCGATACGCCGCCGCCGAGGATCACGACCTTCGCGGCGGGAACGCCCGGCACGCCGCCAAGCAGCATGCCGCGGCCTCCTTGAGCGATCTCGAGGCAATGCGCGCCCGCCTGGATCGACATGCGGCCCGCGACTTCCGACATGGGTGCGAGCAGCGGAAGACCGCCACGGGCGTCCGTCACGGTTTCATAGGCGATGGCGATGCAGCCCGATTCCATGAGGCCGCGCGCCTGCTCGGGATCGGGCGCGAGATGGAGATAGGTGAAGAGGATCTGGTTCTCGCGCAGCAGCTTCCACTCGGAAGGCTGCGGCTCCTTCACCTTCACGACCATGTCGGCGCTGGCGAAAATCTCTTCCGCCGTATCGGCGATCTTCGCGCCGGCGGCGACATATTGCTCATCGAACAGGCCGATCCCGAAACCCGCGCCCTTCTGCACGAGAACCTCGTGCCCGTGATGCACCGCCTCGCGAACGGCGGGCGGCGTCATGCCGACGCGATACTCGTGAACCTTGATTTCCTTGGGGACGCCGATGCGCATGGGAAGCCTCGTGAGGGGGGAGGAAACTGGAGAAAAGTGTAGCGCGGGCAAGCGCCACCTCCAAGGCGGGGCATGGAGCCAATCGGCGGCAGATGTTTAATATTTTAGCCACTCACGGACGGGCACGCCGCCATCCAGAACGGCTTCAATGCCCAGAAAGAGCGCATGACTGACGCTTTCCGCGCCGGAGGGAAAGAAGCAGACACCGCCATGCGTATTCTATCTTAAACACCTGTCCGGCAAGGCGAATGCCGCTCCCGCTTGTGCTAAGGAAGAAAGGGGAGCGGAACCATGACTTACCTCTTCGATGAAACCCTGCGCGCGCAAATCGGCGAAAGGCTCGCCGCCTTCCCGCGCGAGGCATTGCATGAAGGCACGCTGAAACGCGCGGCGGTCGCCATCACCGTGGTGCCGCACGGAACGGGCGCGGGCTTCCTGCTGACGCGGCGCGCGCCGAGGATGAACGCCCATGCCGGCCAATGGGCGCTGCCCGGCGGCCGCGCCGACAAGGGCGAGGACGCGGTGGAAGCGGCGCTGCGCGAACTGCGCGAGGAGATCGCGCTCGACCTCGACCCTGCGGAAGTGCTTGGAATGCTTGACGATTATCCGACACGATCCGGCTATCTCATCACGCCCGTCGTCGTCTGGGCGGCGGACACGAGCGCCATGACGCCGAACCCCGGCGAGGTTCAGTCGATCCATCCTTTCGCGCTTGGCGAGCTGACAAGGCCGGATTCGCCCGTCTTTCTCACGATCCCCGAAAGCGACCGGCCCGTGATCCGCCTGCCGCTCGGCGAGGACCACATCCACGCGCCGACGGCAGCCGTGCTCTATCAGTTCGGCGAGGTCGGATTGCGCGGACGGCAGACGCGGGTGGCGGAACTCGAACAACCGGTCTGGGCCTGGCGCTGAGGCTCAGACGGGCTGCGGCAAGCCGCGAAAGCCGAGCTTTTCCAGGGACTTGTCGAATGCGGCGGCGGGCAACCGCGCCCATGCCTTCTCGTGGAGGAAGAAGACCACCGTGTTGACGGCAGGCTCGATCAGCGCGACGCCGGCCGCGACGGCAAGCTCGCCCGTCAGCGCATAGGTGACGCCGAAGCCCACCGAGAAGTGGAGCGAGGCATAAGAGAGGGTCTTCGCGAGGTCGCGCATGGGTCCGGTTCCTTTGAAAGCCGCTATTGCGACTTATTCTTATTTAAATAAAGGAGATGAGGCTGTCAAGGAGCAGGCGGCGTTGCGGGATGGCGGAGCGCGCCTCGGGCCACATGAACCGTTACGGAACCGTGACAAACAGACATGGCGGATTCCGGGCGTTTTTCGGGGTGGCGCGGCGACTGTCATCTGAATGTCATCGAACTGTCACAAATGGCGGGGTTATCCCCGCTTTCGGCATCCGGTGGGCTTATCCCCGGGGAGGAAGCGGCGGCGAGAATGACGGGGAAGGAGACGGCCGGTGTGCGATTGCGCCGAGGCGCACATGGACGCGCACCGGGAAGTGCACATTAAAGCGCACCGGCACCGCCTCCTTCTCCTGTGCACTCGAAGGAGACCGAACATGCCCCTGCCCCGGATCTCGACCATGCGCGCGCGGCGCACCATTTCCGTGACCGATTTTCGCCGGAACCCCTCCGCCCATATGCGCGACGCGCTTGGCGACACGCTCGCGGTGCTGAGCCGCAACAAGGTCGAGTTCTACGCCGTGCCGCCGGAGCGCTTCGAGGGACTGATCGACAGGATCGAGGCGCTGGAGGGAGGGAGGCGGTGAGGGTTTTCCGTGCCGCTCCCCCTCACCCTTCCCACCACCGCTTCGCGGCGGCGGGCCCCTTCCCTCTCCCCGTTGGGGAGAGGGGATTATAGAGGCGAATGTCGATATCCTCCCTCTCCCCGTGATTCCTCTGCGAAACCGTCGCATTGGAGGTTGCCGGGTATGAGGGCCGATGTTTTGTTCGATGTTGCCCCTGTTATTGCGGTTCGATCTTGTGCGTTG